>JACQTF010000067.1 GCA_016210925.1 Acidobacteriota bacterium
GCCCGGGGGCTGACCTGCGCGAATCCCACCGTGGTCCATGACGCGAATGCGGGCGGCCCCAGCCCCCTTTCGGACCACGATCCCATCTGCGTGGATGTGGTGGCCCGCTGAGCTGCTGGAACCCTGGGGTGCCGATCGCGTGGGAGGGCCGATGGGAGATTCACAGGGTCACCCGCGCCGGGTCTACGGAGTGGACTTCAGCGGTGCGGCGAGAGCGGGTGAAAAGATATGGATCGCCGGCGGGGTCTTCCAAGGGGTTGCCCTGCGGATAGAGGAATGTCGCCGGGCGGAATCCCTGCCCGGCTCGGCCAAGGACCGCGACCGGTGCCTGGCAGCGCTTCGAGATTTCATCGGAAAACAGCAGGGGTGCGCCTTCGGGCTCGACTTTCCTTTCGGGTTGCCCCGCGCCCTGGTCCGAGGGAACAGTTGGGAGGGCTTCCTTCAATCGTTTCCTGAGGAGCATCCCAGCGTTGAGAAATTCCGGGAAACCTGCCGGGCGGCCGCTGGAGGCCGCGAACTCAAGCGATGGACAGACCGCGTGACCCAGACACCCTTCTCTCCTTGCAACCTGCGGCTTTATCGCCAAACCTACTTTGGAATCCGCGATGTGCTCTGCCCGCTGGTGCGGGACCAACTGGCGTCCGTGCTGCCGATGCAAACCGCGCTGCCAGGGAGGGCATGGATCATGGAAATCTGTCCGGCAGCGACTTTGAAACAGCAGAATCTGTACAAACCTTACAAGGGCCAGGGTGCTAGCCGTGATGCCGCCCGCGGATGCATCCTGAAAGGGATTGAAAAGGCCGGTCCCCTGTCCATTCCGGCTTTCTCATTGCGGTCCACAATCCTGAGCGACCGCGACGGCGACGCTCTCGACAGCGTGATTGCCGCGTTTGCGACGTTCCGGGCCCTTCGCAATCGGGCCGGCGCCACCCCTGGACGCAACGACGACTGCGCCCTCGAGGGGTATGTCTTTGTTTAGGTCCGGTTCAGCGTTCCCATCTTCACCTCCTTTGGTCGGATTGACGGAACCCACCTCTTCTCACGCCGTCCGCGCGCAAGGGGAATCAGCGAAATACTGAGAATTGACAACGCCCGTTCGTCATGATTAAGATCGTTTTCTCTGGCGGGACCTCAACCAGGAGCTTTCAGATGAGATGCACGAGGGCGGCCGTAGCCCGGCTCAGCTTGTTTCTCCTCCTCCTGTTTTTCATCGTCTCCCTCACGCCTTTCGCTCAGGCGCAGCCCCAGCCCGGCCCAGGCGCCGCCGACAGCGACTACCGCTCGTTCTTCGGGCTCGACCCGCGGAACGTGGTGTGGGTGGTGGCCGAGCTTCACCTGATGTTTGCGGCGTTCGTGCTGGGCGTGCCCATTTTTGCCGTCATCGTGGAGTTCATCGGGATGCGCACCGGGGATGTCCGCTACGATCACCTGGCGCGGGAATTCACCAAGCTCCTGTCCGCGGCATTCACCACCACCGCCAGCCTGGGGGGGCTGCTGGTTTTCGTCCTCTTCGGCCTGTATCCCACGTTGATGCGCTTCCTGACCCAGGTGTTCCACACCAGCATGTACATTTACGGGTTGCTGTTTTTCGCCGAGGCGTTCACCCTGTACCTGTATTTTTATGGCTGGGACGCCATGAAGGCCGGACGGGGCAAGTGGACCCACTTCGCCCTGGGGATCCTGCTCAACGTTTGGGGCACCATCATCATGGGGATCGCCAACTCCTGGACGACTTACATGATGAGTCCTTCGGGGATCGATCCCCAGACGATGCAATTGACCGGAAGCACGTGGGACGCCGTCGCCAATCATCTCTGGATGCCGCTGAACATCCACCGCTTCCTGGCCAACATCATGTTCGGGGGGTTCGTCGCAGGCGCCTACGCCGCGATCAAGCTGCTGAGCTCCACCACCGACGAGGAGCGGGCCCATTATGACTGGATGGGATACATCGGAAACTTCATCGGCGTGGCGGCCCTGATCCCCCTGCCTTTCGCCGGCTACTACCTGGGTCGAGAGGTGTACAGCTTCAGCCCCGTCATGGGCAATAACATGATGGGGGGCGCCTTCTCCTGGACCTTCATCATGCAGGCCATGCTCATCGGCATGCTCTTCATCGGCGCTAATTTCTACCTGTGGTCGGGCATGCGGCGGATCCAGGGGGCGGAGCGCTACCTGAAATACATCAAGTACCTGAACATCATTCTGATCGTCTGTTTTGCCGTCTGGCTGACGCCCCACAATTTGCCCCTCAGCTCGGAGGAGCAGATGCTGATGGGCGGTCAGTATCATCCGGTGTTGAAGTATCTGGGGCTGATGCCGGCCAAGAACGCCGTGATCAATTTCATCATCCTCTCCACGTTCTTCAGTTTCCTGATCTATCGCCGCGGGAACAAGGGGAGGACGCTGCCGTTTTCCGACCAAGGGAAGGTGGCCAAGATCGTGATCCTGACCGTGCTGTTACTCTGCCTGTTCTTTTTGGGGGCCTGGGCGTGGAACCTGTATCAGCTATCCCCCAGGGAGCTGGACTTGCAGCCGGACCGCGCGCCTTACTTCGAGTTCGTCTCGTACCTGATCGTGGCGGAGATGCTGGTGGCTGTGTTTGCGGTGTTTCTGACGTTTCGCAACCGGGGCATCCTCGGACAAGGGATCTACTTCGCCAGCACCGCTTTCCTGGTGACGTTCGTGCTGGGGGTCTACGGTTTTGTGATTTTGGAGAAGGCGAATCCGTTCCTGAGGCATATCGCGGTGTCGCAGGTGCTGATGGTCCTCTCGGCGCTGCTGTTGAACGCCGCCATCGACATCTTTCAGTTCCGCAAGGCGGAGATCATCGGCCAGATCCTGTGGGGCAAGATCTCCATGCGGTCGCAGTATGCCTTGATCCTGCTTGCCCTCACCGCCGTGATGACCATGGGGTTGATGGGCTTCGTGCGTTCCGGGCTCCGGGAGGACTGGCACGTCTACGGGGTGATGCGGGATACCTCTCCGAGCGCGTTCACCCCCACCCAAGGCGATATGTCGTGGATGGTGGGCGGCATCTCCATCGTCTTCCTGGCGCTGGTGACCTTTGTGTTCTGGCTGGGTGGTCTGGGGGAGAAGAAGACTCCTCCGGCGGGCTTTCGCGACGAGTTCGCCACCGCGCCGCGGCCGGCCATCGAGCACAACCCCAAACTTTGAAACCTGAGACTTTGAAACCTGAAACCTGAAACTTTAGAACCCATGCAGTCGAAGGTTTCAGAGTTTTGGGTTTATTTGAGGTGGTGATGGCCAAGAAAAGACCGGGTGTGTTTTGGTCAACGGTCCTCACGTTGGTCGTGCTGTACGGGTTCATGGAGTTCGTTTTTCCCTACTTCGCCATGTGGGTGGCGGGGACGGACCATCTGCTGCCGGCGCCTTCGGCGTTCATGCTGATCTACATGGCGCTGGCACTGATTGCGTCCCTGGTCTATGTCTATTCGGACGACGAAAAGATCCGGGAGTTCTGGGCACCGGTGCTGGCGCTCCTCCGGGAGGATGAGAACCGCCGGACCATCCAGGTCCGGAAGGTTCTGGCGGTGGTCCTCCCTCTGCTGGTCGGCGCCTATCTGTTCTTTCAACAGATGCCCCGGGCCAATCCTCCCTTGGAGTCCCGAATGCAGCACCCGACCATTCCGGGCAAATACGAGAAGCTGAGAAACCCTTACCGCGACCCGGAGCCGGGCCTGGTGCGAGCCTTCATGCAGGAGCGGAACCTGCAAGGAGTTCCCGAGGCGAAGGCCAAGCAGATGTTGATCCAGGAGTACGTCATGGAGGGGCGGATGCTGTACGGGAAGAATTGCGTGCCGTGTCACGGAGCCAAGGTGGACGGCACCGGCCTCCTGGCCAGAGGGTTTCGGCTCAAGCCTGCCAACTTCACCGACCCGGGCACCATCGCCACGCTGGTAGAATCCTACCCTTTCTGGCGGATCCAGGAAGGGGGTGTGGCTCTTCCCTCGGAAGCGTCGCCCTGGGATTCCGCCATGCCGGCGTGGAAAGGCCAGCTCACGGACGAACAGATCTGGAAGATCATCCTGGCGGAATATGACCTGGCGGGTGTGGAACCTCGCGTGGTGGGTATGAAATGAAAAATTCTTCCTGCGGATGTGTTCTCGCCGGTCGTGGACGACCGGCGATCCTTTTCTGTCTGGTCTTGTTGTTCGGTTTGCCGGTCTGCGCGCAGAAGCTGGAAGCCTCGAAAGAGAACCTCGAAGCGGGCAAGCGCGTTTATCTCAAGCGCTGTGCCCTCTGCCACGGCTTGGAAGGGAAGGGGGACGGGTTGGCTGCGGACTACCTCAATCCCCGTCCTCGGGATTTTACCAAGGGGACGTACAAGTTCCGGAGCACTACCAGCGGTGAGCTGCCCACGGACGACGACCTGTTCCGGGTGGTCAGCCAGGGCGTTCCGGGCACCGCCATGCCCGCTTGGGGCGAGGGGGTCTTCACCCTGAGCGACGGGGAGCGACGGCAGGTGGTGCATTATATTAAGACTTTCTCTCCGGACTTTCAGGACCCTGCGTTCGATCCCTCCAAGAAGGTCATCCAGGTGGGCGACCCTCCCAGGGTCAACGACGAGATGATCGAGGAAGGGCGCCGGATTTATCAAGACGAGAAACTGGGCGGATGCGTCCGGTGCCACGGCGAGCACGGTCGCGGAAACGGCCGCGAGGCCGGGACGCACAAGGACGATTCCGGGTACCCGATTCTCCCGGCGGACCTCACCAAGGGCTGGCGCTACAGGAATGGCAACAGCCTGCAGGAAATCTTCCGCACCTTTTCCACAGGACTGAACGGCACGCCCATGCCGGCTTTTGTGGACACCCTGAACGAGCAGGATCGCTGGGCGCTGGCGGCTTATGTCCACTCGCTGGTCCGACAGGAAAACATCGGCAGCGACGTGATCGTCAAGTCGGGGTACGTGGAGGAGGCGCTGCCCCTGGATCCTGAGCACGCATTGTGGCAGGAAGCCGAGCCCCTGGATATCGCGCTGAGCGGGCAAATCATCACCCCTCCGCGGAAGCTCAACCACTCGGTGGATCTGGTCACGGTCCGCTCCTTGTACAATGACAAGGAGGTCGCCTTCCTGCTGGCATGGAACGACCGCTTCCGGAACGTCGCTCATGACGAGAGCCAGGTGCCTCAGGCCCTGACGTTGGTGGAGAACAATACCTTCCCCAAGGAGACGCAGGAGCTGCGCAAATGGAATTTCCGTGACGCGGTGGCCTTGCAGTTTCCCGTTAAGCTGGCGGAAGGCCCTCAGAAGCCTTATTTCTTCCTGGGTCAATCCAACAAGCCCGTCAACCTCTGGTACTGGAAGGCCGACCTCCAGGAAGCCCGAGGCGACAAGTCCGTGGAAGAGGCGATGGGAACCGGTTACGCCAAGCCGCTGGTCGTGCAACCCGTGGAGAGCCAGCAGGTCCTCGGAAAGGGAACGTGGAAGGACGGGGAGTGGAAGCTGGTGTTGAAACGGCCGTTGACGACACAGGATGCCAAGAACGACATCCAGTTCGCTCCGGGCGTCTTGATTCCCGTGGCGGTTCAGGCCTGGGACGGTGCGGGTGCCGAGCAGGGTCTCCAGTGCTCGATTTCCTCTTGGTATTACGTTCAGTTGCAAAAGCCCATCCCGTGGGTGGCCTATCTGTACGGTGTGGTGGGCATTGCTGCGGCCGCCGGCGCGGAGTGGTGGATCTACCGTCGGGTGCGCCGGCTGCCGGACCCGGAGCTGAGGGAAGCAGGACAGGAAACCTAATTTAAAAATCCAAAATCTAGCCAGGTCAATCTGAAAGCTGAAGATCGAGGATAGAGAATGGAGGATAGCAGCTGCCATGGGCGACCCTCGATCCTCAATCCTCGATTCTCTGATCTGATTTTAGATTTGTACGATTTGCCGTTGACCAAACGAATTGTGCTCTGGCTGCTGGCGGCAGGGTATTGCGTCCTGCTGGCGTACGGCATTTATTTCATCAGCGATTTCTACACTCCTCAGTATCCCGTCGCCGAAAAGTACGTCACCTCTCCTGCCCCAGCCGATCCCTACCGCTCGCTCTTTGAGACTCCCGGCGTTCGCTGGAGGATTCTGGGCAGCCTGCCCGCTTCCAGCGGGATCATCGGGGCTCCGAAAGAAACGGGCACATTTTCATGGTCCCCCGAGGCCCTCCAGAGGCTGGGGCGCGTCCCGCCGTTCGTTCGCCCCATGGCCATGAAAGGGGTCGAGATGTTCGCCCAGACCAAGGGCTACCGGGAGATCACCGGCCAGGTCCTGGACGAGGCCTACGGAAAGGAATGTTCGGTCGTCATCGAGCTGGAGTTTCCCAATGCCCAGACGGCTCCCTTCGCGAAGGACCTGGGACTCTCCGGCGAAGGCGTCAAGGTCCGAAAAGCGCGGGTTCAGCTTCCGATGCGTTATCGCAACGGTCTTTACCACCCGGGCCATCTGGCCCTGGGCCACTTCACGCCCTGGACGGACAGGGGAAATTAGGCCGATGGCGGGCCAACTGCTGGTGGATTTTATCCACCTCCTGGGGGCCGTCTTCTGGATCGGGAGCATCTTCTTCGTTCTGGCTGTTCTCCTCCCCACACTGTCCCAGTCACTGACGCCTCTGGAGCAGAGCCCTGTCCTCCGGCTCCTGGCCCGGCGCCTTCATGCGTCGAGCTCGGTGGCCCTGGCCCTCCTGGTGGCGACGGGGGTGATCAAGATGACCCTGCGGGCCTCCCGCGGAGGCGAGTGGTTCTCGGTCCGTTACGGTGAGATTCTGGGGCTGAAGGTCCTGCTGGTGGTCCTCCTGGGCGTGTTGAGTGCATCCTGGATTCGTCTGGCGGGGCAAACGGGGCCCGCTGCGATCCAGCGGCAACACATAGCCCGTTTGGCCTTCATCCAATTTTTCACCTCTCTCCTGGTGTTGCTGCTTGCCACCTTCCTCCCCTCGGCATGATGGCGATCATTGTTTCTCCGTCACGGGAAGGGTGGCGAAGTGACCGGGAAGCGTGATCAACGCCACGGGCGCGACGCTTTTATTCGAGCTGACCGAGAGAATGCCTTCAAAGTCTCCCGCCAGCTGAAACAATTGATCCAAAAACCTGGAGATCTGGCCATTGCCGGCCAGATTGACCGAGGTGATGGCGGCCTCCTGTCCCTGGATATTTCTCAGAGAGATCTGAAGGGTGGCGGAGCTTCCTTCCAGGTTGGCCACCGCGATCCCGGTATTCACGCCGTCAGCCGAGCCCTTTCGCACCGGGGCGACAAATGATTTCAGGGATGGGCTGGCTCCCACGCCCGCTGCCCCCGCCGAACCGGAAAAGAGGAGAGAGCCCGCCAGGTTTCGCTCCGCGAAGGCCCGAGCGGATCCCGTCCGAATCGCCGACCCGGTGCCGCTGCTCTTCAGCCGCTGGCTCCCCAGGGGTGGCAGCAGGAAGGGGATCCGGGACTGGGCGCTCCCGTTGATCACCAGGCTCAAGGGCTGGCCGCTGGGGTCGTACAGCTCTACGGTTCCAGCGACCGGGTCGGTGGAGGAGGGATTGACCAAAAGGACCTCGGTCTTCAGCCCACCTTCATCCGCCAGGTGGGCGAAAAAGAGGTTCTTGTCCAGCAGGACGAACGCTTCGTGCACGGCGGTGACGGAGAACCCCTCGCGGGGAGCCCCGCCGGGGATGAAGATGCGGTTTCCCAACACCGCAGCCCCGATGCCGTGACGGGCGGTGATCATGCCTTCCCCCGCCATCCACTGGTTGGACGCCGGATCAAAGGCCTCCACTTCCGAGAAGATTCCGAGAGGACTGGCGGGGTTGCCCTCGCCGCCGAAGACCCAGATGCGGTTGTCCAGGACCGAGGCCGCAATACCGGAGCGGGCGGTGGGGATGGGAGCCATGGCACGCCATTGATTGGAAGCGGGGTCGTACTCGTCCACGTTCGCCAGGTTGGTCCCGTCTCTCCGCCCGGAGAGGGCGTAGATTTTCCCACCGACGGTCGCAGCGGCAAGGTGGTCCCGGGGAATGGGGAGGTCCGGAAGCGACGTCCACTGGTTCGCCTGTGGGTCGAAGACGGCAAAGTCCGCCACCGACGGGCCGCGCGCTCCCCCCACGGCGTAGATCTTTCCCTGCAGGACCGCCAGCGCCAGCGCACCGCGGGGGGTGGGCAGGGAAGCTTTTGCGGTCCAGCTCTGAGTGGACGGATCAAATTCGAAGACGCTGGAAGTGGCGGTGAAGGCGGCACCGGCGAGCCCGCCGATCACGTAGAGCTTTCCCAGGCCCCCCGCGGCAGCTGCGTGGTGGAGCGGCTGGGGCAGCGAGGGCAGGGTCTCCCACCGGTCCGTCTTCGGATCGTAGGCTTCCACCGCGTTCGACGTATTTCGGTCTGGCAGAATGCCTCCCACGACATAAATCTTGCCATTCAGTTCAGCGACCCCCACCTCTTGCCGGGGCACGCCCAGGGGAGAAAGGGACAGCCACGCGGTCCGGCTGTCGGCTCTCACGGGAAGGCTGAAGCAGAGCATCCAGAGGATCAAAGGTCTCATGGAAACCTCCCGGTTTTCACCCGATTCAATGAATTCATCCTATGATATGCTTTTCTCAAACAACCCATGAAAACTTACATCGGCCTGGCGCTTCTGCTTCTGGGGCTCCCGGGGATCTTCGATTCCGCCCGAGCGGCCGAGGTCACCCTGGGTGACGTGGTTGTTCAGGGCAACCGGCGGCTTTCGCGGGAAGCCGTCCTGCACCACCTGGGGGCCGTGCCGGACGCCCGGACCACTGAGTTGGCTCTTCAGGAAAGCTTCCGCCGTCTCTGGTCGCTGGGTGTGCTGGACGACCTGTCTCTGGAACTGTCCGAAAGCGAATCCGGCGCCCTTCTAACGGTTTCCGTCCGGGAGAAGCCGCTCTTTTCCGGCATGAAGGTGGAGGGGACCGAGCTTCCGGATGACCGGATTCGACGCGCCCTGGAAGCCAGCGGGATCCACTTGAAGCCAGCGTCGCCCTACGATCCTTACCAGGGGTGGCTCATTCGACAAGCCCTTTTAGAGCTGGAGGAAAAAATTCATCATCCCAAGGCGGAGGTGGATCTGGAGGAGCGCGTCTCGGAATCGGGCAGCGTTGAGCTGGTCTTCAGGGTTCGGGAAGGCCCCCGGCTGAAGATCGCCGAGATCGACTTTGTGGGTAACGCGACCTTCTCCGACGCGCGGCTGGAAAAACAGATGCGGTGGACCAAGGAGCGCGGTTGGTTGACCGCGTTTACCCGGAAGGACGCTCTCAGTCGCGTTCGCTTGCGCGAGGACCTGGAGCGGGTAGAGGCTTTCTACCGGAGCCAGGGCTATGCCCGGGTCGAGGTGTCGGAGCCCAGGGTACAAGTTCGGGAGGAGGACGAACGGCTCACCATCGTGGTCTGGGTCCGGGAAGGTCCCCGCTACCGGCTGGGAAAAGTTTCCTTCTCCGGACAGGAGAACCTTCCCGAGAAGACCGTGGCCGAGACGCTGGCCAAACTCGGTCCCGCAAGATGGCTGGACTTCGATCGGGTGGAAGAAGGACGGCAAAAAATTCTGGAGCTGTGCCGTTCTCGGGGCTACGTGATGGCGGACGTCCAGGCCCGGATCACCACTGCGGAAGAGGCGGGGCGGGCCGCGGTGGAGTACGAGATCCGGGAAGGCAAACCCTTCCTGGTGCGCCGGATCGATATCACCGGCAACCACCGCTTGCCGGACCGGCTCTTCCGTCGGCAGCTTCTGCAGCAGGAGGGCCGCTTGTTCAACGCCCATCTTCTGCAGAGGAGCCTCCGGAGGCTCAAGCAATCGGGGATGACGGATGGTCTCTCTCCGGCAGAGGTCAGGATGGAGCTGGATCCTAACTCCCAAACGGTGGACCTGAGCCTTCAGGTCCGGGAACGGGGCCGCCAGGGAATCTGGCTTTCGGGCTCCGCCCTGGGCACCGCCAGTCTCATCTACGACCTGGTGAATCTGCTGGGCTGGGGCGAGCGCGTGCAGGCGGAGCTGGCCGTGGGTCCCCGGATCCTGAACCTCACGCTGGGAGTGCTCACCCAGAATTTTCTGGGCGTCGGATGGGACCTGGGCTGGACGTTCTTCAACCGTTTTACCCGATTCGAGGGTCCGGAGGCCAACGACATCCGCTCGCTGTTCACCCGGCGCGGCATCGGAGGAGCCCTGGCGGCCACCCGCGTCATTTCCTCCGCGTCTCAACTGGCCGTTCAGGTGCAGTCGGAGCGAATCGCGGTACGAGATCGTTTGGCGGGATTCGGCCAACTGTTTGCTCCCGGAACCGTGAACATCCAGTCTCGCGTCACCCGCACCGAGATTCGCCCCACCTGGATCCATGACTCCACCGAGGGGTACGGGGCCGAACGCCAGGGCCGGTGGGCGCGCCTGTCAGCGGGCTGGGCGGGGGGACCCCTGGGCGGGGACATCCACCTGCTGAATCCTTCGATGGATTACCGATTCTTCCAGCCCGATTCCCTCTCCCGGGGCCGTCACGGATATGCCGCCCGTTTCCTGTTGAGCGGGGTCCACGATTTCCGCCATGACGCGGTCCCTTTCCACGAACGTTTCTTTGCCGGTGGTTCCCTGGTCCGTGGATTCAATACCGGCGAGGTCTCGCCACGCTCCGCGCAGGGTTCCACGGGCGTCCGCTCATCGGTCCCCGTCGGGGGCGACCTGCTGGGGGCGACGAACTTCGAGTATCGCATCCCCGTCCGCGAGCGGCTTGACGCGGCCTATTTCTTCGATCTCGGCTTCAGCGGCCTGGCCCGGAAAGGCAGCTTGACGGGAGTCCGGACCGCGCTCCAGGGCTCCACCGGCGGGGAGTTGCAGCTCCGCCTCCCCTGGATCGGCCAGCCCGTGCGACTGATCTTTGCCTGGAATCCGTTCCGGTTCCATGAGGACCGCAAGGGCCGCATCAAGCTCGGTTTCGGGCAGTTATTCTAAAAACAAACCAAGGAGGCATCTCATGAATCATCTCAGAAGAATTTTCCTTCTCGTCTCTTTTGTTTTCCTTTCCTTCGGAGTCGCTTCGGGCTCTCAGTATGGAGGCCAGAAACAAGAGGGGGCGCAGAAAACCCCCTGGAATATTTCCGGTGAGCTGGAGGAGGCTTGCTCCTGCGCAGCCGCCTGTCCCTGCTGGTTCGCCTCGAAGCCGACTCGGATGACCTGCGGCGGCGGCGAGGTCCTGTTCATCCGCAAAGGAAGCTACGGGAACGTCCCACTCGATGGCCTGGCAGTGGGCATGATCGGCCAGAGTCCGGAAGGACAGACCATGATGGAATCGTTCGGGAAGTGGAACTTCCAGTACCTCTACATCGACGAGAAGGCGAACCCGGAGCAGCGTAAAGCACTCCAGGAGATCATCCTGGCAGTCTCCGGGACCGCGTCACCGAAGAGGGAAGTGCGATACGTCCCGATCACTCGCACGATCGAAGGCTCGGAGCACCGGATCAGCCTCGGTCCCCACGGCACCTTCTCGGGCCATCTCGTGGAGGGCGGTCTCGGTGGTCCAGCGAAGATCATGAACCCTCCCGGCGCTGACCCGATCCGCAAGGAGTATCATCAGGGTCTGACGACGAAGCTGGCATACACGGACGCCGGTCAAAAGTGGGACTTGTCGAATACGAACTACATGCACACCAACTTCAACGTCACCAGCGAGGATTACGCAAAACACGCCGCCGGTCTGGCGCAGAAGATGGAGGCAATGAAGAAGAAGTAAGGCAGGGGGTTCGGACCTCAGGGCGGGCGGGTCCCATCCCGCCCGCCTTTTGGAAGAAGCTTCCGTTTTGCCCACCGCCCGTAAACTCTCCAGACTACACTCACAAAATCGGCCGGCTCTCAGGTCCAATATCAGAATGGCAGGCCCTGTGGAGTATTCATCGAGCCATCTGCCCGGCAGTTATTGTTTATTTGCAAAAAGTGCCTTCTTGGGCCACGCTTGCATATTAAAACGATATGAACGTTTGCTTAAGTGATGTTTTGAGTATAAAATGTGTCATCTGAGAACACAACATGAGAACAAAACATATCGAAACCCTGAAGACGCTGGGATCGCAGGCCGCACGACTCGTGGCGACCCTCTACGAACGAGGACGCCCCATTTTCACGCTGGCGGAGGTTTCAGATATCACTGGCCTCGAGTCGCCCTCCGCGCGCAGCTTTGTTCGCAAGCTCGTCTCCCGCGGGGTTGCGGCGCGCCTGCGGCCTGGGCTGTTCACCCTGGTGCCGTTCGAGCTCGGTCTCGAGCGGGAATACCTCGGCAACCCATACGTGGTGGCCCGCGAGCTCATGAAGGGCGAACCTTATTACCTCTCTCATGCTTCTGCGATGGACATCCACCGGATGGTGACCCAGCCGCAGCTCGTGGTCTACGTCACCTCGCCCAAGCCCATGCGGGGCCGCGTGGTCCTGGGCACCGAGTTTCGCTTCTTCCGCTGCAAGCCGTCGCACTTCTTCGGGATGTCCGAGTGCTGGGCGGACAAGCAGGAAAAGGTTGTGGTGAGCGACCTTGAGCGCACCGTGCTCGACGGCCTGAAGCATTCCGATTACTGTGGCGGGCTCACTGAGGTGGCCAAGGGCTTGTGGATGAGGCGGGCGGACCTGGACGTGCGTAAGCTCGTCAACTATGCCCTGCGCCTCGACATCGGCGCAGTGATCCGGCGTCTGGGCTACCTATTGGAGGCTTACGGCATCGACGCGCCCGAAGAAATCGAACGCCTGCGCGGACACCTCACAGCGACCTACTTGCTCCTCGATCCCCTCCTTCCCCCCGAGGGCAAGTTCCTCGCTCGCTGGCGGCTCCGTATCAACGTGAGCTCCGAGGAGATCCAGGCGGCGGTTACGACCTGATCGATGATTTTCCGGCGCAACCTCTCGCTCCTCTCGAACCGGCTCGCCAGGGCCGGGGGCCGGCGCATCCCGGAGTCCGTCCTGGAGCGCGACTACTGCCTCGCGTGGTTTCTTGTCGCGCTCTCGCGCACGCCGCTCCGGGAAAGCCTGGCCTTCAAGGGCGGGACCGCGCTCAAGCGATGCTATTTCGGCGACTACCGTTTCTCCGAAGACCTCGACTTCACGCTGGCGGCTGAGACGACCTTCGAGACGATCCGTCAGGAGCTCGAGCTGGTATTTGCCGAGGCCCTGCGCGCGACGGGCGCTGTCTTTCGTTTCCCGCGCGAGGACCGCCGCGGCCACGCCAACAGCCACACCTTCTACCTCGGCTATGAGGGACCGCTTCCGGTGATCGCTGGGGGCAAGGAAGTGAAGGTCGACATCACGATCAGAGAGCGGCTCGTCTTTCCCCTCAATGACCGGCCGGTGCTGCGGGGCTACCGCGAATACGCCGACCTGCCCGCCGGCGCCAAGCTCCGCGTGTACTCCCTCGATGAGATCGCCGCCGAGAAGGTGGTCGCGCTCATGGACCGCGCTCGGAATGAGCCACGGGACCTGTACGACGTCTGGTACCTAGTGGCTGGCGGCCACGTTCACCTCACAGAACTCGCCGATGCGGTCGAGAAGAAGTGGGAGTTTCGCGGGAAACAGCTCACTGACGTCCGGGACGAGTTCCGGGCCAAGGAGGCACGCTACAAGAAGTTGTGGGGCCTGCGCCTCTCAGCGCAGATGGTGGACCTGCCCGAGTTCGAAGGGGTCTACAGGTCTGTTCGGCGCGCTCTTCGCCAAGCTGGACTCGAATGACGGCGAAGGTTTGATGCGCGCGCTTGACTCGGCCGCGCCCGGCGGAATAGAATCGCAGCTCAACTTGAGTTCTGACAAATACTGTCAAGCTGCTGTCAGTTACGTCGGCGTCGGGACGCTCATCGTCCTGCTCACCGTTTTGTTCGGTATTCCCCAGCGAAAAGCCGGGCATGTGGTGCTGTTACTTCCTGGATTTGTTTTTATTCTCCTCTTCGCGTTCCTCATCTTCAAGCGCTTCCGGATACTCACAATGATCCTTTCGGTCCTTGCGGCGGCGCGCACCGTTCTGTTCCTTGTGAACTTTTTCGGGTTGAACATCGAGTTTTCTTTTCGCACGTTTCGTTTTTTGGTCCACGAGAGCGTGTTCGTCTACAATCCTGTCTTCCTGGTCAACGGGCTGTTGATGGTCTTCATCTGCTTCATGCTGGTCCGGGCCGCCTGGGACCTTTAAAAGAACCAGTCATTGGTCAATGGTCAACCAATGACCAGTGACCAGAAGTTCTGAGATGATCCGCAGCCGCATCCACCTCCTTGGGAGGCCTCTTCACCCTCTCCTTATCACCTTTCCCATTTCGCTGCTGGGCGTCGTTCCCATCTTTGACGTCCTCTATTTTCTCCGTGGAGACCCTTTTTATTTCCGGGCCGCCTACTACGATCTCCTGCTGGGCCTGGTGGGAGCGGCGATTGCGGGCCTGGTGGGTCTGGTGGACTATGGGGCGATTCCGTCCGGGAGTCCCGCGCGGAGGGCGGCGAATCCGCACCTCCGTTCCGCCCTGGGCGTGGCCGCGTTCTTCTTTTTATCCTGGCTGGTGCGCCGCTCTATCTTATCGGGTTGGTGTCGCGCACGAGGCTGCCGGCTATACCCACGAACTACTTTTCGGCGGTCCTGCTGATCCTTCTGCTCGTCGCCTGGTTTGGGCTGCGCCTGGTCTATGTGCACCGCGTGGGCGAGCCGCGGGCCAGACGCTGAAAGGCGGCGGTCTTCCTATTTCCGAAAAAATCGAGGCCCGATCTTCTCCCGGACCTCGGCGAGAATCTCGGGGGTGATCTCCGAGTGGCCGCGGTCCCGGGCGTAGCCTTCCACCCCTTTGATGACCATCCCGCGGACGAAGGCAGGGATCATCTCCAGCCGGCGGCGGGCTTCCTCGGTCCAGCGCATCTCCGCACGGGCCTCCACACCGTAGGTGGGGCCCTGGTCGAACGAGATCTGGACGAAATTGTACTTGCCGGGCTGATAGACGCACCAGGGATCCTCGGCCATATAATCCCCGGTGGAACCGTAGGCCCGGGCGCGGCAACCGCCGCAAACGGCGTTGAACTCACACGGTCCACAACGTCCTCCCAGCTCCTTCCGGTTGCGGATCCGGGTAAACAGCTCCGACTCGTTCCACAGCTCGCTGAAGGAGTGCTCCCGCAAATTCCCAGCGTATACGGGCAGGTAGGGACACGGAGTGAGGTCCCCGCTGGGGGAGATGCCGCAGTAGTGGGTGCCCGCAGGACAGCCGCCGGCCCCCAGGGCGAAGGTTTTCAAAAAAGGCGACTGGGGGTCTTGCTCGTACAGGACGCGCTGGTAGTGAGGGGCACACTTGGAGTTGATAAGCATCTTGCCCTGGAACTGGCGCTGCATCTCTGTGAGGCGGTGCATGAGGGACTCGTATTCCTCCGGCGTGACGTTGCTGATGTAGCGTCCCCGCCCGGTGGGAACCAGGAAGTAGAGGTTGAAGACCCGGGCTCCCATCTCGTAGGCTTTGTCGGCGATGGCGGGGATCTCGTGATGGTTGATCTTCGAGATCGTGGTCTGGACAATGAAGGGAAGGCCGGCCTCGTTGAGGACCTGGGCGCCGCGCACGGTGTTTTCCCAGGCGCCGCGCACTCCGCGGAAACGGTCGTGGGTCTCGGGATCCAGCGAATCCAGGCTGAGGCTCACTCCGCGAACGCCGCTCTCCTTCATCCTCTCAGCGACGTTGCGGGTGATGATGACGCCGTTGGTCCCCACCACCACCCAGAGCTTCTTTTGGTTGGCGTAGGAGGCGATCTGGAAGACGTCGCGGCGCAGCAACGGTTCGCCTCCGGTGAGGATCAGGAGGGCGTTGGGGTTCGCCTCGGCGATCTGGTCCACCACCCGGTAGCACTCCTCGGTGGAGAGCTCGCCGGGAAGGGCGGGTTCCTTTTTCGGGGCACCCTGAAACTCCGCGTCGAGGTAGCAATGTTCACACGCCAGGTTGCAGCGGCGGGTGATGTTCCAGGAGATCACGTAGCTGCGGAAGTCCACGCGCGCATTCTAGCATGTTGCTTCGCGTCATTATAGAGGAGACAATGGATGAAAGAGTGGTGGTGACGGCGTATGCACAAAGCTATCCTGCTGGGGTTGCTCGCCGCGTATGCCACGGTCCCACAGGGGCAGGTCGGCGGCGTCTGGATCCGCGCCAGCCAGATCGGGTATCTCCCGGGAGATCGGAAGATCGCGATCCTTTCCGCCGACGCGCCGCTCTCCGGCAAATTCTCCGTAGGCGACTTTGCCGCTGACATCGGCCCCGACCAGGGCCCCTGGGGCCCCTTCCAACACAACTATCGCCTGGACTTCACCGCGCAGATGAAGCCCGGGCGTTACGTTGTGCGATTTGGCGAGATCGGGTCGCTGCCCTTGAGGATTGGCGAGGATGTCTACGAAGACGTGCCCCGTCGCCTCCTGGATTTTGTGCGTCTCCAACGCTGCGGTAACAATCCTGTCACGGGTAAGCAATGCCACCAGAAGGACGCCATCGACTCGGAGACCGGTGAGCGGGTGGGCCTGGTGGGCGGCTGGCACGACGCCGCGGACCGGATCAAGCACATGATTACCACGTCGTACTCCGTTGCTGCGCTGCTCCTCGCGGGCGCCGAGGAGGAAGGCCGGTACGGCGCGAGTTTCCTGAAGAAAATCCATCCGGAGGCGGATACCCTCTACGTCCAGATCGGGGACGACCGCGACCACGGGCTTCCTTTTACCCTCTGGCATGAGGATTCCGTCGATTATGGTTGGGGGCCCGGAGGCGCGAGGCCGGCGTGGCGCGCCACCGGGAAGCCCCAGGGTCCGAGGTACAGGAATGCATCCACGGGCCTCGCGAGCCTTGCCGGCCGGTGCGCCGCCGCCCTGGCGATCGCCGGCGATCTGGACAGGGCGAGGTCCCTGTACACCCTGGCGAAGAAAAATCCCGGCTGCGCCCAGTCCGTGCCGGTCAAGGCCTTCTATTACTACGGTGAACGGACCTACCATGACGACCTCGAGTGGGCGGCCGTCGAGCTCTACCGGGCGACGAAGGACCGGCAGTACCTGGAAGAGGCGATCCGGTACGCGCACCTGGCCCACGACGAGTCATGGATGGGCAAGGCGTGGCACGGCCACTACGAATATTTCCCGTACGTCAACCTGGCGCACTGGCGGCTCTACGAGTTCGTGGACAACGATACGAAGGTGAAGATCGCCACGTACTACCGCAAGGGCCTCGAGGAGGTGCGCCGCCGCGCGGAGCAGAACGCGTACCGTTTGGGGACTCCGCTCGTGTGGTGCTCGACGAACGACGTCATCGCTTTCGCGACCCAGGCGGTCCTTTACGAGAAGATGACCAGCGACAGGCGGTACCGGGGGCTTGCGGCCGAGGCGCGGGACTGGATCTTCGGGCGCAACCCATGGGGCGTCTCTTTCGTGTGCGGCGTGCCGGAAGGAGGGGTCGCTTCCAGCAAGCCACATCACCTTTTCTACAAACTCGTCAACCGCCTGCCCGTGGGGGGCCTGGTGGATGGGCCGGTGTACGGCGAGATCAACAGAGCGCTCCAGCACGCTCCGTTCGGCGAGGATCCGTACGCGCGTTTCCAGTCAGACCTCGCCGTCTACCACGACGACTTCAACGATTTCGCAACCAACGAGCCCATCCTGGACGGCACGGCTTCGCTGTTGCTTCTGCTCCGCCTGTGGCAGGATTGAGCGCACGGATCTCCGGCAGTCGCTTTCCCGAGCTTATTTTTCCTTTTCCCGATGAAAGCCCCTTTTGGAGTTGGCCACGAAATCCACCAGGTGTGCCACCCGGGGATGATCGATCCGTTTCCTGGGGGGCCTCTTCCGGAGGGAGGCGGGGCGGCTCGCGCAGGCTCGTGGCCTTCGGTCCTTAGTTTTTTCTATCCCCGGGCCCTTGTCTGCGAGAGCAATGGATAGGCCGATCTTGATGAGGACCAAGGTTACAATGATACGGCGGGGACTGTCAGGCTGCGCTCTGGTTTCCGATTACGGTCGAAAATGTCGTGATAAATTTCATCCATCTGCTTAAGAACTTCAGGCTTGAAATACTTCTCCCCGCATTGGCGGCAAACCCCGGCGGGAACATTGTTAACAACCATAAGTTGTTTTTCCCGCCGATCATCGTAATCGATCTTTTTCTCCACTACCTCGCCCCCGCAGTAGGTGCAGTCCGCATAACCCCTTATGGTCTTTACCTCCTGGTTCTCGGGTCTGTCCATTTGGGTAATCTTGGCCTATAGACAGTGATCACTCTTAGTACTTTTTCGTCCCCTTGCTTTCTTCTTGTGCCCATCCCAGGACAAGATGGATCGCTTGGGTTCCAGAAAAAAGCTAGAACGAGACAACTCTCCCCGCGTGGATCATCAGGATACTCCTGGAGAATCTCCGCATGACTGACAACCGCTTCTTCAATTTCTGTAACATCGAGGTTCTCCTCTAACCTTTCCAGTTGGGCATGAAAGCTGAACTCATATTTCCCCTCACCTATGAGATGCCGGATCTCCTCCAGATTCATAAGGCAGACGTATCCTAACCAAACGAAAGTGACAGATCAAGCTCCTCTTTTCTCTCGGATCCCGGCGGAGCGAGCCGGGCAGGGGTATAATGAGGCAGGCATGGAAAAACCTGCGGACCTGTTGATTGTGGGCGGGGGCATCGTTGGCCTTGGTGTCGGGTGGCGCGTGGCTCAGGCCGGATGGTCGGTGACGATCCTGGAGCGCGACCGGGCGGGCAGGGGTGCGTCCTGGGCGGCGGCGGGAATGCTGGCGCCGGTCTCGGAGGTCAAGTACGACGAACCGGAGCTGCAGGAGCTCTCTTTCCAGAGCTTGAAGCTCTATCCGGAGTTTGTCAGCGAGCTCAGGTCCGAGAGCGGGATGGACGTGGACTATCGCACCGAAGGCACGCTGAGGGTGGCGCTGAATCCGGATGAGGCTGCGGAGCTCCGCCGGCTCTATGACTACCAGGTGGAGCTGGGGCTGAAGGTCCAGGAGCTAAGCGGTCCAGAGGCTCGGGAGATGGAGCCGAGCCTCTCGCCGTCCGTGACCGACGCGGTCGCCTGCTTTGGCGACCACCAGGTGGACAATCGCCGGTTGGTTCTGGCCCTCGTCCGCGCTTTCCAGAAAAGGGGAGGACGGCTTCACGAAAGGATGGGCGTCGAGAGCGTGCAGTTGAAAGCGGGCCGAGTGACGGGGGTAACGGCGGGCAGCGAATCGTGGCCCGCATCGCGGGTGCTCATTGCTGCAGGTAGCTGGTCCGGGCGTCTGGAGGGAATTCCGGCCGAACTGTGTCCGCCGGTGCGGCCGGTCAAGGGACAAATGGTCACGCTTCGGATGGCGGCCCCTCTCGTCCAGCACGTGATCCGCGGCCGCAAGGCGTATCTGGCGCCTAAGAGCGACGGGCGGTTGCTGATCGGGTCCACGATGGAGGAGATGGGATTTGACACGCAGGTGACCGCCGGGGCCGTCCTGCAGCTTCTGTACGAAGCCTGGAGGATGGTGCCCGGCCTGGAAGATCTGGCATTGGTCGAGACCCAGGCGGGGCTGCGCCCCACAAGCCGGGACCACGCTCCCATCCTGGGGAAAACCCCCATCGAGGGCCTCTACGTCGCCACGGGTCACTTTCGCCACGGAATCCTGTTGGCGCCCATCACTGGTTCCCTCCTGAGAGATCTGATCGTCGAGGATCGCCCGGGGGTTTTGATCAAGCCCTTTGGCCTTGAACGGTTCCTCTCTCCCTCGTATCATGAAGCTACAAGTTAACGGAAAATCGATGGACTTTCCCGCGGCCCTTCGGCTGGATCAGTTGCTCGAGCAGCTCTCGCTGAATCCCCAGAGGAGTGGGATCGCGGTGGCCGTGAACGACGAAATCGTTCCCCGGCAGGAGTGGGCCGCGAAAATCCTTGGCGAGGGCGATCGGGTGGAAATCGTGCACGCGGTGCAGGGAGGTTAAGTGAACAGGGAGACTCTGGCGCCGCCGAAAGAGCTGCGGGCGTCCCAGGACGCCCTCACCATTTCGGGGAAAACCTACCGTTCCCGGCTGTTGATGGGGATCTCCCTCTACCCCAGCGCGGAAGTCATGCTCCGCGCCCTGGAGGCCAGCGGCGCCGAGCTGGTCACCGTGGCCATTCGCAGGGTCAACTTGAAGGATCCCCGGGCTGAAAACCCTGTCACCCTCATCGACCGCGACAGGTACGAGATCCTTCCCAACACGGCCGGCTGCTACACAGCCAGGGACGCCATCTACACCGCGCACCTGGCCCGGGAGGCGTTGGGAACTTCTCTCATCAAACTGGAAGTGATCGGAGATGAGGAGACCCTCTACCCGGACGTGGAGCAGCTCCTGCAGGGGGCCTCCGCCCTGGTGCGGGAGGGATTTACGGTGCTGCCTTACTGCAACGACGATCCGGTGACCTGCAAGAAGCTGGAGGAGCTGGGGTGTGTGGCGGTCATGCCTCTGGGCTCTCCCATTGGTTCCGGCTGCGGCATCCGAAACCCTTACAACTTTCAGTTGATTCGCGCAGCTGTCAAGGTGCCCGTGATCCTCGATGCGGGCGTCGGCACCGCTTCGGATGTGGCCATGGGCATGGAACTGGGTTGCGATGGCGTCTTGCTGAATTCCGCTGTCGCCCGCGCCCGAAACCCCGTTCGAATGGCCGAAGCCATGCGCAAAGCCGTGGAAGCAGGCCGCCTGGCCTACGAGTCGGGGCGCATTCCCCAGCGCTTCTACGCCGACCCCACCAGCTCCATGAGATCCATCTCGCGATTGCAGAAGAAAGACTAGGTTTCTGTCGCAGACGGAAGCCTGGACAAGAGCATCGTCTTCATCGAGAGAGCCGATCACCCCTACGATCCGTCCGGCCCAAAAGCAGGGTGGGGCGATCAGCGCGCCCGTGCTGCCAAAGCCATCGCCGACTGGCTGAAGGCGCGCTTCCCCACCGCCGCCTGACCTCTCGATCCGCATCAGGGTGCGCGTCATGCAGCGTCACATCGACTTACGCCCAACCAAAAGATCGTCCGGAATCCCGTCGAAGGCTTTGGTGAGAATTCCAAAGTAAAAAGCCTAAACGACTACTACTAGGGCACAAGGATGTGAGCACGACGATCGTCTATTATGCGCAGACAGCGGATATGTGCAGTCGGGTGCGTAACCTCCTCATTGCAAGGTCATAAGGTTGTCGGGACTGCGCATAACAATCTGGTCCTCGGTTGATGGCTCTGGGTTCGGACGCGCATGCTCGGTGTCCTTGGAGCTGTTCCGGGAAAAGGAGCCAATCAAGCAGGCTTCTTGTTCTGTCATCAACACGGAATTAATAGGAGCCGCGCACCGAGTGCGATCGCGCCTAGTCCCTCCATTGGCAAGTTCGCCGAACTTAAATTGCACAATTCGACTGCTTAATAATTTACCTCCTCTGAAAAGCGGCGGTCCTCGTGGCCGGCAGGAGCTGCATTGTGAAATCTTATGTGCTGTGTTCCGAGAGGAATGATCGGACTGGGCAATCACTTACCTATGTGACTCTACATAACAGTCCGCTGCGCATAATAAATCATGGTCGTGCTCACCTCCTTGTGCCCCAGAAGCTCCTGAAC
>JACQTF010000068.1 GCA_016210925.1 Acidobacteriota bacterium
AACACGGTGCTGGAGCCATCGATCTTTACGATGCCGGAAAGCTCTCCCCCGGCAGGACGAGCGAGCTGCTGGTCCCCCCGGCATCCCAACATCACCGTGCACAGGCCAACGCACGCCAGTACGAGCTTGCTCATATTTTCCTCCTTCTCACGTTAGGGAACGAATGTTACAGTTCGGTTACAGAACGCCTAGAACCTGTAGACGAAGTCCAACTGCATCCGCTTCAGGAACGGATCCTTGCATCCAACGAAAGGACTGGTCAAGCAAGCCGTCCTGAAGTTGGGCGGTACCAAGGCGGCGTTGTCCTGAGGGTTAGCCAAACTGCCCACCCAGAGGGTGTAGATCAAAGACAGGTTCCGGAACGGCTGGTAACCGAAGTTGAACCGATGATTCAACACATTGGTGGAGGCGCGGAGATCGCTCTCGTTAAAGGCGGCCAGAACGGCGTCTCGTTCGATGCGCGCAAAGGTATAAGCCCATTGGACGTCCTTCTGCTCCGATAGCCTGCCAAACTGGACCTCTGCCCAGTAACCGGTGCGCTCGGAGCTGCTGGCGCGGGTGTTGTTGACCACATTGAAGAGCAACTGGATGGGCCAGCGCGCATGCAGCTTGTAGTCAAGCACGGCGATGACATCCACATAGAGAAATTTCGACTGGTACCCAACCACCTGACCGGCACCGTCGGTCCGGAAGCGGTTCGTATTGGGCAGGCTGGGTTGAAGCGCGCCCCGGGCCACTGCGACCGCGATGGGATCGACACGGTTGAAATTGACTCCGGCAGCATGCAGTCCCAAGCCCACCTTCTGCGAGAGCTGCCAGCGGGTTTGCATCTGCCCGCCGAGGATGAAACTGTCGTGGGTCCCGCTGGCTTCGTTGAAGGGAAGCTCGAAACCAACAAGAGCAACGTTCCTCAGCATCGGGTTCTTGAGGTCGAAGCTGAGCCTCTGGGCAAATCCCTCGGGGTTGATGTCGCTGTCGAACGTGAGTGGAGTGCGGTACCAGGGATAGGCAAACTTGCCTCCCATCAGCGAGAGGATCTTCACCGCCCGGGGTTTGTAACTCAGGTCGTAACGATGCAAACCAACCGGCTTGCGCGTGAAAAAGCCGGTGAGGGTCTGGTTGGTGGAGTTGATGTCCTCCAGCGACCCGGTGGCCAGCGAGATTCCGCCGGAGACTTCGTCGGTGACTTTCCCGGTGAGGTTGAACCGTGCCCGAACCCGCTCGCGCTGGCGGGTCACGAAGCCTCCGCCCTGGAAGAACGGCTCGTAGCGCAAGCGGACGTCGCCAGTGAAGCTGAAGTTTCCCAACCTCTTATCGAGTTCGTCGATCTTTTCCTGCATTTCCTTGCTGCTCTGTGCCAACGCGTCCGGTTCGTTGGAGATCCGTTCCTTCTCCTGCGTCGCGCGCGGTGCCGCACCCGAGGCAGAGTCGACTATAGGAGACTCGCTCTGGCGGGTCCCCGATTGCTGCCGCAGCATGTCCAGCAGCAACCCTTGTTCTCTCACCAGGCGTTCGAGTTCCAACACCCGCTCCTGCTGTCGCTGGAGTTGTTCCTGCAACCCTTCCAGTGTGGCAGCAGAAACATTCTCGGAAAGGGTTTCAGCGGTTGCCGGTGCCGCGAGCGACGTTGCCGCCAACCAAAGAACCACTGCCGGCCGGACAATGGCCAACAGCGACAAGCCTACGAAAAAGAACTTCCCGCGAAGCTCCGGTAACTGGCGAGTTCGCCTATCAAAAGTGTTCATCATTCGCTTCATGGTCACCTCCAGACATGCGAGGATCCTTTCTCTCTGTTACGGACGGGTGACGACCAGGTGACAAGACCGTTAAAAATGCAAGAGCCGCGGCGGGGAGTGCCCGGCTTTGGCCACGTTACGCACGGGGAAGGCTGAAGCCAAAGGTAGAGCCGCGTTGAGGACGGTTCCGGACCCAGACCCGACCGCCGTGAGCCTGGACGACATGCTTGACGATGGAGAGGCCGAGTCCCGTGCCTCCCATTTCCCGTGAGCGGCCCTTGTCCACGCGGTAGAAGCGCTCGAAGACTCGAGGCAAGTCCCCGTCCGGTATCCCCGGGCCGGTATCGGAGATTTCGACTTCCAGAAGCCCGTCGGCCTCCCGCCCTCCGATTCGAATCTCGCCCTTGCCTGGGGTGTACTTGATGGCGTTGTCGATCAGGTTGATGAACACCTGCTCCAGGTAGTGGAGGTCCGCCCGCGCGGGCGCCAGTTCCGCAGGGATTTCGTTTCGCACCGCGAGCTCTTTGTCGGAGATCTGCTTCTGGAAAGAGTTCAGGAGCTGGTCCACCGTTTCCCGAAGGGACACGCTCTCCCATCGAAATTCCACCCGCTGCGATTCCAGGCGAGACAGTTCCAACAAGTCCCCCACCAAGCGGTTGAGCCGTTCCACGTTCGCCTCGATGATCCTTAGAAACTCCCTGGCTTGCTCCGTAAGGACCAGATCTCCTTCTCGCAACGTCTCCGCATAGCCTTTGATCGATGTGAGGGGCGTGCGCAGCTCATGGGAGATGTTGGAGACGAAATCCTTCCGGACCTGCTCCAGCCTCCGGAGTTCGGTGATGTCATGAAAGACGGCGACGGCGCCCCCGCCCGGATCTTCTGAGGAGAGGGGAGCAAAGTGCCCCACAAGGAGCGTCTTTCGGATGGGTTCCAGGGAAATTTCCTGAACGTGGGGCCTACACGTGGAAAGCACCGTTCGGAAGGCTTCTTGAATGGCCGGGATGCGGATGATCTCCAATGGGCCGCGACCCGGCTCAAAATGGGACAGACCCAGGATCCTCTGCATGGCGGGATTCATGAGGAGAATGCGGCCTACCGCGTCAGCCACCATGACACCTTCTGCCATCCCTGCCAGGATCGCTTCCAGTTGGTCTTTGTCGGACTGAATTTGACGGAAGCTCGTCTCAAGACCCACTGCCATCCGGTTGAGTGACGCCCCCAGAGCATCCAGCTCATCGGCACCTTGAACCTGGATTCGTCGATCGAAACTGCCGCGGGCCATGTCTGCGGCGACCTCGCTCATCCGCACCAACTTGCGGCTGAGTCGGCGGGAAAAAGCGAAACTCAAGAGGAGTGCAACCCCCAGGGCGGTCGCAGAAGCCCATAGCAGCTGCAAGCGCATCTGGCGAACGGCCGCCTGAATTTCTCTCAGCGGCATGGCCAGCCGCACGACGCCCGAGCCGTCCTGCCGCCGATAAGTCATGGCACAGTACAGGAGTTCGGAACGAACGGTAGTGCTCCACCGCCGGCTGATCCCGAAGCCGGTGCGAAAGGCATCGAGGACCTCGGGCCTGGACCGGTGGTTCTCCACGTCTCTCAGGGCCGGGCCACTCAAGTCCGAGTCACCCAGCACGCGTCCGGTGTGGTCGATGAGGGTGACCCTGACCGACAGTTCCTCGCCTAAAAGGTCGGCCGCCTGATCCTGCCAGCCACCGGGAACGCCCGAAGGCTGGCTCTCCACATAGCGCTTGACCAGCAGCGTCTCATTCCGCAGTTGCTGCTCGATCTGACGCAGAAATTGGCGCCGCAGGGACGCGCCCAAATAAAAGTCCGCAGTGAGAACGGCGGCGCAAATCACGGCCACAAACATGAGGAATAATTTCCACCGGATGTGCAGCCGAGCCCAGTTCATGCGGATTCCGATGGGGCCATAAACCTATAACCGACCCCTCTCACGGTTTCAATGTACTCGTTCGCCGGACCCAGCTTTTCCCGAAGGCGGCGTACGTGGGTGTCCACCGTGCGCGATCCACCATAGTAGGTGTAGCCCCAAACCTGGTTCAACAAACTCTCCCGCGTCTGCACCCTGCCGCGATTCTTGATGAGCTGGACCAGAAGGCTGAATTCCGTGACGGTCAGAAGAAGCTCCTTGCCCTTCCAGGTGGCGCGGTGCTGATCCAGATCGAGCTTCAAGTGCCCTGCCTCATGAACCCTCGCCTCCTCGGGATGCACCCTTCGGAGGATGCCCTTCACCCGCAGGATCAGCTCTCGCGGGCTGAAAGGCTTGGTGACGTAATCGTCCGCGCCCAATTCCAGGCCTTGGACCCGATCAGTCTCAGCGGCTCGAGCAGTCAGCATCAGGACGGGAACGGAGTGAGTTGCGGGATCCGCCTTCAATTGCCGGAAGACTTCCTGTCCCGAGGTGTCGGGCAACATCAGATCAAGGATGACCAGGGAAGGCTTCTGAGACCGGGCCAGCTTCAGCCCGTCTCCCCCTGTCAGAGCCTGAAGCGCAGTGAAGCCGGCTAGCTGGAGATGGTGCGACACCAACGAAAGAATGTCCGGCTCGTCCTCGATCACCAGGACAGATGGCAGGCTCATGAAAAACATTCTAACTCACGATGCCAGGAACTACTGCAACGACCGACTGCTCATACGGCTTTGACGGCGGCCCATCATGCTGTATCCTGGTCGTACAGCATCCATCGAGGTGACCAGATGCCGCGAGAGCGGGGCCCCATTCGTGGACGGGGCGCGGACGGTAATCCGCCCAACCGGTTCGAGAGACTTCAATACGCGCGCGATACGGACTGGAACGATCCGGAGGATCCCTCGCCTGCGACGGAGTTTCTGAAGGACAGTTCCCGGTCCATCATCGCTTACAACGACAGCCCCGACGTCGGCTTCGACGCCAGCATCAACCCTTACAGGGGATGTGAACACGGTTGCATTTACTGCTATGCGCGGCCCACCCACGAATACCTGGGATTCTCCCCGGGGCTCGATTTCGAGACGAAGATTTTGGTGAAGCCAGACGCGCCGGAACTGCTGCGGCGAACCCTTTCCTCCCCGGGGTGGAAACCGCAAGTCGTCGCCATGAGCGGCGTGACAGACCCCTATCAACCTGTAGAGCGCCGCCTGGGACTCACGAGGCGATGTCTGGAAGTACTCCTGGACTTTCGCAACCCCGTGGTGATCGTCACCAAGAATCATCTCGTGATCCGTGACCTGGACTTCCTAAGAGAGCTTGCGCGTTTCGATGCCGCGGCCGTGTTCGTTTCCATGACCACGCTGGACCTGGCCTTGAGCCGGGCGATGGAACCTCGCACCTCGGTTCCCACCCGCCGGCTGGCCGCGATCGAGGCGCTTGCCCATGCCGGGGTGCCCGCGGGGGTGCTGGTCGCGCCGGTCATACCCGGGCTGACGGATCACGAGCTCCCATCCATCCTGGAGGCGTCCGCCCGGGCAGGAGCTCGATTTGCCGGATACGTCCCGCTCCGGCTTCCCCACGGCGTCGGTCCCCTTTTTGAGCGATGGCTGGAGCAGCACGTTCCCGCGAAGAAGGAAAAAATTCTGAACCGAATCCGCGCCATGCGCGGGGGCAAGCTGAATGACCCGCGCTTCGTTTCTCGGATGAGAGGCCAGGGCATTTTTGCTGAGCAGCTGGCAGCATTATTTGCGCTGGCGTGCCGGAAGGCAGGGATCAGCAAAAGGAGTCCAAGCCTCTCCGCGGCCTCTTTCCGGAGACCGCCAGGTGCTCAGCTCGCGCTGTTCGCTTAGCCCGGATCATTCGCCGAACCGCCTTCGTGGCGCTGATCCTTCAGACGGGAGATGAGCTTGCTATCTTGAGACCACCATCTCGACCGGGGGGAAGTTATGAACGTGGTAGTGACAGGGGGCACGGGTTTGATCGGTCAAAAACTGTGCGAAGCTCTGGCCCAGCGAGGCGATCAGGTGACGGTGCTGGCACGCCACCCAGGACGGGTAGAGCGAGTCCTGTTTCCGAAGGCCCGGAGCTTCCGATGGGATGCGATGGGGGAGCTGCCGCCGCAGGAAGCGCTGGACAGGGCGGATGCGGTCGTGCATTTGGCGGGCGAATCGATTGCAGCGAAGCGCTGGAGCGCTGCCCAGAAGGCTCTCATCCGCGACAGCCGCCTGAACAGCACCGATCATCTCGTGGCGGCGCTGACTCGCCTCAGCAAAAAGCCCGACGTTCTGGTCAGCGCCTCGGCCGTCGGGTATTACGGAGACCGAGGCAATGAGGAGCTGACCGAGGAGGCAGCGGCCGGGAACGATTTTTTAGCCAGGACCGCTGTCGAATGGGAAGCCCGTGCACGGAGAGCCGGCACCGCGGGCATCCGGGTCATCACACTCCGCATTGGCGTCGTTCTGACCCCGGATGGCGGTGCGCTGAAGCAGATGTTGCCTCCCTTCAAGCTCGGATTGGGCGGAACGCTCGGTAGTGGACGCCAGTGGATGTCCTGGATCCACATCAGCGATCTGGTTTCAGCCATGCTTTACTTGATCGATCGCCAGGGGCTCGCCGGCGTCTTCAACGCGACGGCACCCGAGCCGATCACGAATGCCGAGTTCTCCAGGACGCTGGCCCGCGTCCTGCGCCGACCCTGCTTGATTCCGGCCCCGGCCTTCGCCTTGAAACTGATGCTCGGCGAAATGGCACAGGCCCTGCTACTGCAGGGCCAGCGCGTCGTCCCCAAGCGCCTGCTGGCCAGCGGCTTTCAATTTCGATTTCCCGCCCTGGAACCTGCCTTGAGGAACCTACTGAAGCAATGATGGGCTGCACCCAAAAGCCACCATGAGAAGCTAAAAAGGATCACCGGAGCCTGTGACAACCTTCGGCTATACCAGGCTGCCTGCCCTCTTATCTCTTGTCCCACCATGCCAGATCAGTGGTGCCGTGGCTCGCGGCAATTGGCCGATCTTGGGTGATATCACGCAGTCCCGCGTCCCGAAGCGCCGTTAACTTCCGTGGCGCCGCCAGGTTGCTGGTGGGCAAGGGTTTGCATTTTATTGCTTGAGGCAACTGAGGACCATGCCTGGCCGCTGGTTCCTATCGCTGATTTTTTGGTCGAGCCTGCCGCTGACCCTGTCCTTCGGGGCGACGCCGGAGGACCAGTGCCTGCGCTGCCACGAGGTTGTGTCGCCGGGCACGGTCAAAGAACTGAAAGCCAGCGCCCACGCAAGTTTGGACTTCGCCTGCGCGGGGTGCCACGGAGGCAATCCCGCCGAGACCGTCGAGCGAGTCGCCCACCAGGGGAAGTTTCGGGCTCGCATCTCGAGGGCTGCGATCCCAGCGCTGTGCGACTCCTGCCACGGAGATGTATCCCGCATGAAGTTTTACGGCCTGGACACCAATGTCCTCCGGGAGTACCAGACCAGCCAGCACGGTATCGCGTTACGGTCAGGAGATGTCCGCGTGGCGGTCTGCACCGACTGCCACGGGACCCACGAGATTTTGTCCAAGCGGGACCCTCGATCGCCGGTCCACAAGACGCGGGTTCCCCAAACGTGCGGCCGGTGCCACTCCCGGAAAGAGCTGATGCAGTCCTACGGCCTGCCAGCCAACCAGGTGGACGAGTACGAGCGGGGGATCCACGGGCAGGTGCTCCGGGGCAAGTACTCCAACGTGGATCCGATCCTGGCTCCCACCTGCGCAGACTGCCATGGGGTTCACGGCGCCACTCCCCCTGAGTTCGAAGAGATCGTTGCGGTGTGCAGCACCTGCCATCCGGCGGAGGCGCGCTATTTCCGGGAGGGTCCTCACCAGGCAGCTCTCCGCCAGGTCGGAAGCCCCAGGTGCATCGACTGTCACGGAAGTCACGAGAACAGCGTGCCGTCCACAGGCCTAGTGGAATCGGGCCAGGGAGCCTGCGCCCGCTGCCATCCTCCCGAGAGCGCCGCGGCCCAGAGCAGCAGGCACCTGGGAACCCTTCTGGAGCGAGCTCGAAAGGAGCTGGAGCGCACCGGTGACGCAATCCGCCCCCTTTCCGGCGCTCCCCAGGAGGGAGAGTTGCGGCTCCGCTTGAAAGAGGTCAACGAGGAATTCCGGCGCGTGGGCGCCCTCAACCATACCCTGGACCAGTCGGAGCTGGAGCGAGCAGTGGCCGAGCTGGGGACCCACGCGAACTTGGTGGTGTCCCTGGCCGCGGCCGGTCGCGGCTCCCAGGGCGGGGCCCGCTGGATCTATTTTCTGTCCGGGGCGGCAGCCGCCGCGGCAGCAGGAACCGTCTTTTGGACCTATCGCCGAAGGCGCAAACGGGGATCGTAGCATGCGGCGACTCTTTCGATCAGTGCAGGGGTGGCCGTTCTACCGAAAGCTGGCGTTTCTTAGTCTGGGATTCTTCGTCCTGATCTTCGGCGCCTTCTTCCACTACTCCACCAGCCCCAGCTTCTGCCGGAGCTGCCACATCATGGAGCCTTACTACCAGGCCTGGAAGACATCCAAGCACAACTTCGTCTCGTGTGTAGACTGCCACAACCTGCCTGGAATGGCCGGCAAGCTCCGTGGAAAATGGGAGGCCATGACCCAGTTCGCCAAATTTCTCACTGATCAGTACGGCAGCAAGCCCTTCGCCGAGATCGATGATGCCTCCTGCTTGCAAAGCGCCTGTCACAACACGCGTTTGCTTCAGGGCAAGGAAACGTTCAAGAAGGGTATCTTGTTCGATCACGTCCCTCACCTGACCGAGACCCGCCGGGGCATCAAGTTACGCTGCACGAGCTGCCATTCCCAGATCGTGATAGGCACCCACATCGAGGTCACGGAAGGCACGTGTTTCCTCTGCCACTTCAAAGGCCGGGCTGGAGAGCGCGGAGAAGCTCCCCTGGGGGGCTGCCCGTCTTGCCACCTTCCTCCCGAGAAGGAGATCCAGGTGGGCGGGGTCAAGGTCAACCACCGGCAATTCATCGGGCAGAAGGGGGTCCCTTGCGGTCGTTGTCACATGGACACCACGGCGGGTGAAGGAAACGTCACGCAGGACCGTTGCTTCAACTGTCACAACCAGCCGGAAAAATTGGAGCGGTTCTCCGACTATCAGACCCTGCACCTCAACCACATTACGCGGCGAAAGGTGGAATGCGAGCGCTGTCACGAGGAGATCCGCCACTCGGCCGTGACTTCCATGACGGCGGCGCCGGAGCACAACTGCTCCAGTTGCCACCAAGGAATGCACAGTGCACCGGGAGAGCTGTACCAGGGGCGCGGAGCCCGGGGCGTGGAGGAAATGTCCGATCCCATGTTCAAGGCGGACGTGGATTGCGTGGGGTGCCACGTGGTCCCGAAGCGAGGCGTCGCTCAGGAGGCCCCCGCCGGCCAGACGTTCACGGCCTCGAGACTGTCGTGCGTCTCCTGCCACGGCACGAAATACGACGGCTACCTGGCCACGTTTACGCCCCAGATGGACCGCATGCTCAGCTACCTGGAGCGCAGGCTGCGCCGGGTCGAAGCACAGCTGGCCAAGGCGCCGCGGACCGGCACAGGCACGCGAGAAGGATTTCGCCTGGCGCGAGACGCCCGCCACAACTGGAACCTGGTTTTCTGGGGTCGGGGTGTCCACAATCCTCACTACGCCCTTGCCGCGTTGCGAACGGCTCGGGACTATCTGGAACCGGCCGAGAGAGCCCTGGGCTTGGCGCCGCCGCCCGGGGAACTGCCGGCAGGATTTTCGAGAGAGTCCTGTGCCCTCGTGTGCCATGCCGGGCTCCCCATGCCCGAGGAGGCAGCCACGCCGGGCGGGACCTTGCCGCACCGCCGCCATGCCCGCAGCGTCCAGTGCAGTTCCTGTCACCAGGTGTCGCCCCACGAAAAACAGCCAGCTCGGGTCAACGCCGATTGTGACGGCTGCCACCACGGCAGGTCCATCCAGCAAGCCTCCTCTTGCGAGGCCTGCCACCGGGATCAGGCCATTTTTTACCACGGCACCCTGAAAGAGCTTCCGGAAGGGGTCCAGCCTTCCGCAAACATCATGGAGAGCACAGTGGACTGCCTCGGGTGCCACGATCCCTCCCAGCCAGGAAAGACCTCCCAGAAGGTGTCCGCCCGGTGCGTCGCGTGTCACGAGGAGAGCTACGCAGCCCTCCTGCAGGATTGGATGGCGCCCTCCTCAGAGGCCCGCATCCTGTTGGTCCGGGCCCAACGGCTGGAGGCGAGACACGGGCGCCGTCCCTCGCAGGAGGGAGCGCGAGCCCTCGCCCTCCTGAGCGAGGCCTGCCACCTGGCGTCGATCGTGGTCGCTGCCCGCTCCGCCCATAACGCGGAGCTGGCAGAAGTACTGGTGAAAAAGGCCGGCGAGCGACTGCAGCAGGCCGAGGCGCTGCTAGGGCGCCCTTGACCATTTCACCCAGTATTTCACCCAGGATGCGCGTTTTCGCACGTGCCCGTCCATGCTAGGATAAGAGTCATCCCGTCGTTTTTCTTGTTCGATCGTGACATACATCGGTACCCGATCGCGCCCGGGGCTGGAATCGTCTTTGCTTCGAAGAAGAGGAGGAGCCGCCCACGGCGACAGAGGGGAGGAGGGATGCGGCTGCGGAACCGGGTTTGGAAAATTGGTCTGCTGGCCGGGTGGATGTGGCCCCTGCTCCTGCACGCTCAGCTCAAAAATGAGGACTGCTGGACCTGCCACAGCGACACCACCCTCACTAAGAAGAAAGGCGACAAGGAAATCTCGCTCTTCGCCCCCGCTGAGCCTTTTCAGAAATCCGTTCACGGCTCTCTCGATTGCGTAACCTGCCACGCGGACATCCGGGAAGTGCCCCATTCTGACACGCTTCAACCGGTGGAGTGCCAGACCTGCCATTCCGAAGCTTTCGAGCAGTACCGCGGAAGCGTTCACGGGCGCTCCATCGCCGGAGGATCCGCCGACGCTGCCCGATGCGCCGACTGTCACGGCAAACACGACATCCTCCCAGTCAAGGATCCTGGATCCCGCGTGTATCCCCTGAACCTGCCCCGGACCTGCGCTCAATGCCACGGTGATCCCGAGTTGATGCGGAGGCACAGGATCAAACCGGAGAATGCCTACCAGCTCTACATGGACAGCATCCACGGCCAGATCCTCCAACGCAGCGGGCTGCTGGTGGCCGCGGTCTGCAGTAACTGTCATGGCAGCCACGACATTCGCTCACGGGAGGAGCCCACTTCGCGAGTCAATCCCACCAACCTGCCCGACACCTGCGGAGCCTGCCATGCGGCCATTGCGCCCCAGTTCAAGGCCAGCGTCCACGGGGCCCTGCTCCAAGTTCGCAGAGGTGTGCCCAGTTGCAATGATTGCCACACCGCCCACAGCATCTCCCAGGCCACGGAGCCCGGTTACCAACTGGGGGTGATCCGGGAGTGCGGCCAGTGCCACCAGGAATACCTGCGCAGCTACAGGGACACGTACCACGGGAAGGTGACGGCGTTGGGATACACGACCGTGGCCAAGTGCTTCAACTGCCACACGGCACACCAGATCCTGCCCGCCAGCGATCCCAGGTCCTCGGTCCATCTTTCGAACCTGGTCCGGACGTGCGGCGAATGCCACTCTCAGGCCAACGCGCGCTTTGTCCAATACTACCCGCATCCGCGGCGTACGGGCCCCAAGCCACACCCGGTGTTGCGCTACACGTACCTTTTTATGGAAGGATTGCTGTATTCCGTGTTGACCTTCTTCGGCCTACACACGGTGCTGTGGTTTCAGCGGTCCATCCGCGAAAGGCGGGCCGCCGGGACGAGGGACGAGGCGGCGTCTGAGCCCGGGTCCGGCGAAGATCGGGGGACATCATGAGCCAGAACGCCACGCCCCACTACTGGCGGTTTTCCGCCTTCCAGAGGGTCCTCCACGGGATGGTGGTGGTGAGTTTCCTCGGGCTGGCCCTTACCGGATTGCCCCTCCGGTACAGCTACACGGCCTGGGCCTTGACTCTTTCCCGCTGGACCGGCGGCTTCCAAACTGCCGGATTCCTGCACCGGGTGTGCGCAGTCATCACGTTCTTGTATTTCGGACTCCACCTGGCTCACATCTTTCACCGTGCTTTTGTCCTGAAGGAAAAAGGCCTCTTCTGGGGGCCCAACTCCATGGTGCCTCAACCCAAGGACATCCGCGACCTTTACCAGCACGTCTTGTGGTTCCTCGGGCGTGGCGCCCGCCCGCGGTTCGAGCGGTACGCCTACTGGGAGAAGTTCGATTACTGGGCCGTGTTCTGGGGGGTAGCCATCATCGGTGCCTCCGGCCTCTTTCTGTGGTTTCCAGAGCCCCTCTCCACCCTCTTCCCGGGATGGGTGTTCAATGTGGCCACCATCGTTCACAGCGAGGAGGCCCTCCTGGCGGTAGCCTTCATCTTCACCATCCACTTCTTCAATACCCACCTGCGGCCAGAGAAGTTCCCCATGGATCCCGTCATGTTCACCGGCCGCGCCCGCGAGGAAGAGTTCGCTTACGATCACCCAGCAGAATACGATCGGGTCCGGAAGAGCGGTGACCTGGCAAAGAGGCTGGCGGAAGCGCCGCCCGTCTGGCTGATCAAGACAGCCCGCGGCTTGGGCTTCCTTGCGCTGGCGATCGGCTTGGTCTTGATCGTGTTCATCTTCGCCGCCTCCTTCACCTAAACGCTGCTGGACCCGTTATAATAGGGGGCGTGATACGCTCTCTCGCCAATCGCGGGACCGAGGAGGAAGGGTATGCCGACGACGTCGAAATCACTGACACCCACCCGTAGGGTCCGGCGGGCATCCGGGTCAGCGCACCCGAGGCCTGAGCTCGTTAGTCGCCGTCTTCCGACCCATCTTCCCCCGACGCATCCTGGGGAGATGTTGCTGGAGGAGTTCCTGAAGCCGCTGGGCATTAGTCAATCGGCGTTCGCCCGGCGGCTCGGGGTCTCATTTCCTCGACTCAATGAGATCATCCGTGGCAAGCGGGCCGTCACGCCAGACACGGCGCTCCGACTTGCGCGAGTACTCGGCATGTCGGCGGATTTCTGGCTTGGTCTGCAGCAGGACTGGGATCTGTGGCACGCGATGCGGGGTCGGCGGGCCGCGGCGATCGAGCGACTGGAGCCCCTTCGCCGCCGAGCTTGAGGGATACTCGCCCCCAGCTGACTGGTGCCTCCCAACAGGCCGCAGGACGCAGGTAGTGAATGACGTGCCACAATGATCCTGAAGCGCCAGGTCCTTGCCCGCCACTTGACGGCGATGCTCCCGCTGCTCTCTGTGGGAGCCCTTTTCCTCTACGCGCTCTGGCCCTGGTTACCCTTTTCCCCCCGGGGGGCCGAGCCTCGCACCGTCATTTTCTACGGCTTCAGCATCCTGGGCGAAGTGATGACGGAGGCCATCTTTCCGGCTTTCCAGGAAAGCTGGCATCGCCGGACGGGCCAGTCGGTAGAGTTGATCAGCGCCTTCGCCGGCTCGGGCACCATCACCAACCAGCTCATCATGGGCGTGCCAGCCGATGTGGCTCTGCTCTCGCTGGAACTGGATGCCCGGCGGTTGAGCGACGCCCGTGTCATTCCGCCCCAGAGCTGGCGCCGCCTGCCTCATCGCGGTGTCGTCAATCGAACACCTTTCATCATTCTGGTTCGCCCGGGGAATTCCGAGAACATCCGCGACTTTGCCGACCTGGCCAGACCGGGGATTCAGGTGGTTCACCCTGACCCTCTGACCTCGGGAGGAGCCAACTGGGCCCTCATCGCCGAGTACGGCGCCGCTCTGAGAAACAACCCTGCTCAGCCGGGGGCGGGCCAGGACCTTTTGCTGGGCATCTGGCGTAATGTGGTCGCCCAGGCCGCGTCAGCTCGAGCGGCACGCACCCAGTTCGAGAATGGGTTTGGCGACGCGTTGATCACCTACGAACAGGAGGTGCTCTGGGACCGGGCGCGGGGCAGGCTTCAGGCCGAAATCGTTTACCCTCACAGCACCATCTTGAGCGAACACACGCTCGTGGTGATCGAGCGCAACGTCGAACCCCAGGAGCGCGAACTGGTAGACGCCTTCGTCGCTTTTCTCTGGAGCGAGCCGGCCCAGCGTCTTTTCGTCACGTACGGCTTTCGAAGCATGAACGAGCGCCTCAACGAGGCTAACCCCTCGTTCGGAAAAATCGCGGACCCGTTTTTGATTGATGATCTGGGAGGCTGGGAGCGGGCCAAGCGCGAGATCGTCGATGGCATCTGGAAGAATCACGTCTTGAAGGAATTGGGACAATGAGAGGAACTTCCTCGAAAGTGCCGGCCTGGCGGCGAACTGTCTTCCTGCCGGTGGGGTTGTTGTTGTTCGTACTGCTGCCGCTTCTTCTTCTGCCCCTGGCGGCGGTGTTCGTCTTCGCCTTCCGCGGGGGGCCGGGTGCCTTCCTGGCCGCCTTGCGCAACTCCGACGCCCAGTTCGCCTTGCGTTTCAGCTTGCTGATGGCGTTTGGAACGGCGGCCGTCAATGCGGTGCTGGGCACCTTCACTGCCTATGTGCTGAGCAAGTACCGTTTTCCCGGCCGGCAACCGCTGAACATCGTCGTGAATTTGCCGGTGGCCATCCCCACCGTGGTGGTGGGCACGTCGTTGCTGCTCCTGTGGGGGCCCATCGGCTTGCTGGGCCGGCTGCTGGAGCCGGTGGGACTGCAGCCGATGTTCGCGCCGGCGGGAGTCTTACTGGCCCACCTGTTCGTGACTTTCCCCTACATGCTCGGCGCTATCAAACCGCTGCTCGATGAGCTGGAGATCACCTACGAAGAGGTGGCTTACACCATGGGCGCCACCCGCTGGCAGGCGTTCTGGTACGTGATCCTGCCGGCGCTGCGAAATGGACTTTTTACCGGCGCACTCTTGACGTTCGCCCACTCCTTGGGCGAATTCGGCGCCACCGTGCTGGTCTCCGGAAACCTTCGCTTGCGTACACAGACGGCGCCGCTCTACATCTTCGCCCAGTTCGAGGCGGGCAATATTGCAAACGCCAATGCCGTGGCAGCCGTGCTCGCCCTGCTTTCTTTCGTGATCTTCTTCTTTCTGCTCCGGTACACCGGGCGACCGGCTTGGGGGAGGGTCTGATGTCCATCGTCCTGGACCGTCTCACCAAGTCCTACGGCGTTCAGCTTGTGGTGGATCGCGTCTCGCTCGAGGTGGCGGACGGAGAGCTCTTTGTGCTCCTGGGCCCCAGCGGCAGCGGCAAGAGCACCCTCTTGCGGATGGTCGCAGGACTCTTGCAACCGGACGGCGGGCGCGTCCTGCTCCACGGGCAGGACGTCACCGGCTGGCCGCCCCAGCAGCGGGGAACCGGTTTCGTGTTTCAGAACTACTCGATCTTCCGCCACATGAACGTTTCGGAGAACGTCCAGTTTGGCCTCAAGATTCGCAAGGTGCCCGCCGCCGCGAGCAGCTCCTGGACCTGGTGGGTTTGGTGGGTCTGGGCAGCCGTTACGGAGACCAGCTCTCCGGTGGGCAGCAGCAACGGGTGGCCCTGGCGCGGGCCCTGGCTTACGAGCCCAACGTCCTGTTGCTCGACGAGCCTTTTGGCGCCTTGGATGTGAAGACCCGCTCCCAGTTGCGACGGAGCCTCAAGGAAATCCAGCAGCGACTGCGAGTGACGACCATCCTGGTGACCCACGACCAAGAGGAAGCCTTCGAACTGGCGGATCGCATTGGAGTGATCGAGCGAGGTCGCTTGCTCGAAGTGGGTCCGACAGAAATGCTCTACTCCCGCCCCAGGACCCTCTTCACAGCCACCTTTCTTGGGACAGGCACGGTGCTGGTGGGCCGCGCCGAGGGCGGCCGGGCCCGCTTCGGCTCCCTGTCCCTGCCCATACCCGCCGAGGTTCCCCACGAGGAGGGGGCCCGAGTCCAAATGCTCTTTCGTCCAGAAGAGGTGAACCTCAGCCAGGAGCCGCCACAGGCTGCAATGCCGACGTTGGGACAAGGAAGCCTGATCGAACAAAGTTTTGCAGGAGCTTTCAGGCGGGTGCGGGTGCGTTTGCCTCACCTGCCTGGAACCCGTCAGATCGCGCCCTTCGTCCCGTTTGGGGAAGAGGGCCTTCTGGTGGACGCTGTTCTTCCCCCCAGCGTGCCCACGGAGAGCGGCGAGCCGTGGGTGAGCCTGAGGGCCTGGCACATTTTGGAGCAGCCCCACTTTCGCCTCCTGGTCTGCGACTCGGGCGTCGGTTCCACCGGAGCACTCGCCATGACATCCGTGCTCGTGGACGAGCTGCGGGCGTCAGCGACGGTGCTCGCTGTGACCGAAAAGGCGGAGGAGGCCGAGCCGCTCCGCGCCGTGCTGCACACCCGTCTGCTCCAGCAAGGCCTCCTTCCCGCCGAGATTCGGGTGCACCATGGGAATGCCGCCGAGCAGATTCTCGGTGAACAGGCGGCCACGCTCTACGAAATGCTGGTGATGGCTGCGAGCGATGATCCTCACGGACGCCCGGACCGGCTGGGCGCGAATCTGTTGAAGGTCCTGGAGCGCGTGGACGTGCCCGTATTGGTCGTCAAGGGACCCAGGAGATCGCTCAGGCGCTTGCTGATCTGCACCGCGGCCGGTGAACCGGGCAAAGCCGACGTTCGGATGGGCGGGCGGCTGGCTCGCCGCCTGGGGGCGGCGGTGACCTTGCTCTATGTCACGGACCCGACGGGCGAGCCCGGCCCACTGGTGCAGGCGCATCTCGATCGTGCCGTCGCCACCCTGCGAGCCCTGGATGTGGAAAGCCAGGTGCGCGTATGCGCTTGCAGCACGCCTGCTCAGGGCATCCTGGCGGAACCCCGCACAGGTGACCACGACTTGATTGTCATCGGCAGCCACGGCCCCGAGTCGCGATCGATCCTCGGCCTGGACGATGTCACGCTCCAGGTGCTCCGGGGTGCCGATCGGCCGGTCTTGGTCGTGCCCGGCGAGGAGACGTAGGGGAGGGTGTTTGTGCGGGCCCAAGCATTCAGGCTTAAAGCCTGCACGTATGACGGTCTCGCTGCTCCTCTTCGCCCACATCTTGCTCGTCTGCCTCCACAGCGTGAGCCGCGGGGTTTGCCGCGCGCGGCTGCCGAGCGCACCAGCACCAGCGA
>JACQTF010000069.1 GCA_016210925.1 Acidobacteriota bacterium
GGACTCGGACCGACTGATGCGTACCCTGGGTCTCTACCTGCACGCGCAAGAGATCATCCATCACCTGGACGAGGATGTCCAGATCTCCGTGACCTCTCCGCCGCTGTGGTACGAGATTCACCTCTCCGGCAAGACCTACCGGGTGCGTGGGCTGGGCGTGGCAGGCTGCCCCGGCATTCTGATCGGGTGGAACGACCACGTAGCCTGGGGTGTCACCGCGCTGGGCTCGGACCCCAACGATCTCTACCGGTTGACCCTGGATCCTTCGAGCGCGGACCGGTACCGGTATGAAGGGCGGACGCTGGAGATGGAAACCCGCCAGGAGACCCTTCGGGTCAAGGAGGGCGAACCCATTCCGTTGACCGTCCGACGCACGCACCTGGGTCCCGTCGTGACTCCCTTCCTGACGGCGGGCCTGTTGCCCGGCGAGGAGTACGCCCTCCGTTACCAGGTGCTGGAAGACCGGCAGGTGCACACGGTCCAGGGCCTGGTGAAGATGATGCGCGCCCGGGACTGGGAAAGTTTCAAACAGGGGCTTCAGGACTATCGTTCTCCTGGGATCCACGTGCTGTATGCCGATGCTCGGGGCAACATCGGCTACCACACCGCAGGCGCCATTCCCATTCGCCCGAAGGCGGCTCCCCTGGGGGCGCGGCTCCCCCACGACGGAAGTTCGTCGGCATTCGCCATCCGGGAAACGATCCCGTCGGAGATGCTGCCCCAGATGTTCAATCCCAGGTCCGGCGTCATCGCCACCGCCAACAACTTACCGGTGGGCGCGTGGTATCCCTTCGACCTGGCCATCGGGACGGGCGGCGGTGGCGACACCATCCGTTCCTGGCGCTTGCGGGAGCTGCTGGCCCAGAAGGAGACCGTCGAGCCCGCCGAGGTCCGGGGATTCCACAATGACTGCGTGAACCCTGCAGCGCGGGAGCTGGTGCGCCTCGGCCTGCATGCCCGCCAATCGCAGGGATTCGTGTTTGCCCCGGAGGCGGCGCAGGCGCTGGAGGTGCTCCAAAACTGGAACGGCACGGCCCTGGCTACCCAACCCGCAGCCCCACTGGTCCACCACATCGCCGACAACCTGGTGCCTCGATTTCGGCGAAACCCTCTGACGCGACTCTTCGGGGGAGGCGAGTCGGGCGTCGTCTTCTGGCTGAAAACCCGGAAGACGGACCTGGAGAGAAACCCGGGCCTGGAGCTGGATGCCGACGAGCTGAACTACATTCAGGCTGTCTTGTCGGAGGCCTGGAACCAGACTGTCGCCCGATCCGGGAGGGATCCTTCGCGCTGGCTGGATCGTTTCCATACCACGCTGGGACTGCCTTATCAACAGACGCTCGAAAACTTCGGCTCGCTGGACCCATCGCGGGATTACGTCTCGCCCCCCATGGAATGCATCATGGTGTCCACGATCTGGTCCCAGTGGGGAAACTCCTACTCCCAGTTTGTGGATTTTGGTGACGGTTCAGCGAGCTTGCTCCCGCCAGGCCTCTCGGAGCTGGCAGACAGCTCCTTCTTCCAGAACCAGATCACGCTCTGGGCGGCAGGCCAGCTCGCTCCGGCTCCGCTGGAGGAGCAGGCCATCCGCGAAACGGCCGTCTCCCGAAAGACTCTCACCCGGACTTTCGATCCGTTTTCGGCTCGCGTTCCGAGGTTTCCTTTCGTGGACACGCGCGGCGCCAGGTTCACTGGTATCGCCCTTTCCAGCGCCACTCCCCGCGAGATCCGCGCGCGGCTCACCTGGTATGGAAATGCCGGCGAGCCCCTTGCCGGGCCCAACCTGACGAACCCAGCCATCGTGAGATGTCCACTTATCGGAAAGCAATCCTGTGCATGGTGGGCGCTGCCTTGCTCTGGAGCACCGGCGGCCTGCTGATCAAGGTGGTCCGCCTGGACCCCGCGCCTCTGGTCGCCTGGCGATCCTTCTTCGCCCTCCTCACCGTCGCCCTCTTTGCCCGCGCCCGGGGAATGGACCGTTTCCTGCGCGGGTCGCGGGTCCAGTGGGCGGGCGCAGTCTGCTACGCTTACCTGCTCACCTCTTTCGTCGTGGCCACCAGGCGAACCACGGCCGCCAACGCCATCTTCCTCCAGTACACGGCTCCCGTTTACCTGTTGTTCCTGGAACCGGTCTTCCTTAAGACGCAATTCCGATACCGGGACCTGGCGATGGTCGTGGCGGCCCTCTTCGGCATGTCCCTATTTTTCGCCGGGCAGCTCCGGCCCGGCGAACTGTCAGGCAACCTGGTGGCTCTCACCGGTGGCCTGGTCCTGGCAGCGCTGGGTCTGATCCTGCGGCACCAGTGGAACAATGACGCCGGACGATGGCGGACCGTCATCCTGGGAAATGCTGTGGCGCTGGTGGCCGTGGGATTGATCGCCCTCCTTCAGCCCGGAGCCGTCCTTCCCTCTTCAGCCACCGACATGCTGAGCCTGGCCTACCTCGGCGTGTTCCAGATCGGCGCCGCCTACCTGCTCTTTCTCTTCGCCATCCGGTATCTGACGGCCCTGGAGGCTGCTCTGGTGGGAATGCTGGAGCCCGTCTGCAACCCCGTTTGGGTCTTCCTGGGAACCGGCGAGCGCCCGAGCTCTTATGCCCTCCTGGGCGGCGTGCTGATCCTGGCCTGCATCGTCCTCAGGACTCTGATAGCGGAACCCCGCCGGGACCGGGGTTGAAGCCCCTATCCCTTGGGGGGCTTGCTTGCTTTGGCAAAGTCCTTTGAGTTCGCATCGATGGTGATCATGAACCCGTTGGTGTCTCGAAACTCGAAGCTCCTCTTCGCCCCACGGTAAGCTTCGATCTGGTTCGGCATGAGAACGAAGCCGTCATTGCGCGGGGCGCCCCAATATTTCAGGTTTCTGATCACCACGGGCTCGTTGGTCATCCCCTGAGCGCGGGCCAGGACGACTTCTCCCTTTTTCCCGCCGGCCAGCTTCGCCACCGCTTGATCCTTGCCCGGCTGAAAAGAAACCTCCGCGACATCGGTTTCCACCGAACTCCACTTCACCGGGTAAATCACATTGAGGATGGCCGCAATGCCATCGCGCTGCTCTTTGGATGTCGCCGGGTCGAAGCTGACCATCAGCCAGCCCATCTGCCCCTTGCTGAAATCGCCGCCCAGGTCACCCGCCAGCCAGAATTTTGCTCCGGTGAGGTTGGTCTGCCCGTAGCGACCCCGATTGACACGCACGCCCATGTTGAACCGGCAGAAGTGCTCTTCGCCCTTCGCCCCATGATGCCCCGCTGGCTTCGTATTGAAGTAGCACTGACAAAACATGGGGCAGCTGCAGGCCTCGATGTAAGTGGCATTAAAGTCCCAGTCGGGCGTCGCGGCCATTTGCTCCGCTGAAGGCCCAAGCGCCCACCCCAACGCCGTCAACACAATCGACCACGTAAGCATAGGCTTCCTCCTTCCAATGCTGCGGTCCTCGGTGGCTTCCGATACGGCCACCGGGCCCGTGGCAGTCAAAATTTGTCCTCGAAATGGATTGGCCGGATTTTATCACAGCTGCAAATTTTCTGCCCGCGACAGCCATTCCAGCGAAGCCTCGATGATGTCGTAGGCGCGGTGCAATTCCTCCGGGGGAATGGAATAAGGTGGAAGGAGGTAGATGACGTTGCCCAAGGGACGGAGCAAAACACCCTGCTCGAGGAAGAACCCATACAAGAGTCGCCCCGACTGGGCCAAGTAGCCGGGAGCCTCATCCCGGAGTTCGACGGCGGCAACGGCGCCGATGCTTCGAGCATCTCCCACGCGGGGATGAGCTGCCAGACGACCCAGCCGTTCCCTGTGAACCTGTTCGATCTGGCGAATGCGATCGAAGACGGGCTCCTCCTCGAAGATCTGCAGGTTGGCCAGAGCGGCCGCACAACCCAGCGGGTTGGCCGTGTACGAGTGTCCGTGGAAAAAAGTCTTGCGCCGGTCCTCGCTGAGGAAAGCTTCGTAGACCTCCTCCCGGCAAGCAGTGACTGCCAGGGGGAGGAAGCCGCCGGTCAGCCCTTTCGAGAGACAGATCAAGTCGGGAACCACACCGGCCTTTTCGCAGGCAAACCAGGCCCCCGTCCGTCCGAAGCCCGTCAGCACCTCGTCCGCGATCAGAAGGACATTGTGGCGGCGGCACGCGGCCTCGATCTTTTGCAGGAACTCCACCGGCTGGACGATCATCCCGCCCGCGCCTTGCAGCAGCGGCTCCACGATCACTGCCGCGACTTCTCCGGGGAAAGAAGCCAGCAGTTCGGCGCAGTGGTCAGCGCAATCGATGGCGCAGGTCTCGCGGCGGAGCCCCAAGGGACAGCGGTAGCAGTAAGCCGTGTGCGCCCGGAGGACCGGGAAGAGGAACGACGAAAATGGCTCCGTGAAGACGGATCGCTCCCCCACCGACATGGCGCCCACCGTGTCCCCATGGTAGGCATGCTGGAGGGCGATCACTCGTCGCCTCCGGGGTTCTCCTCGATTGGCCCAGTACTGAAGGGCCATCTTGAGGGCCACCTCCACGGCGGTCGAGCCATCATCCGAATAAAAGATGCGGGTCAACCCCGGTGGCAAAATGCGGGCCAGCTTCTCAGCCAGTTGGGCGGCCGAGCGATGGGTAAATCCCGCAAAGATCACGTGGTCCAGCTCGGCTGCCTGCCTGGCCACAGCCGCTGCAATTCTGGGATGACCGTGTCCGTGCAGGGTGACCCACCAAGAGGAAATGCCGTCCAGGATCCTTCGCCCGTCCTCGGTGTAGAGGTAGACGCCTTCCGCCCGGACGATGGGAAGAGGCGGCGAGTCCAACGCCATCTGTGTATAGGGGTGCCACACGTGCCGCCGGTCCGAATCGGTCATGGTTTGCCTTCCCCGGCACCCAGGTCGTCGAATTCCCTGGCGTAGACCCGCCGGAAAGCCCGCGGATGAAAGCGGCGAAGCCTCGGAATGTGTCCGATGACCTGCGCCCTCCCGTACTTCTCGATGGCGCGCCGGTGTTCCGGATGGGCGCGGCCGATGAGCACCACGCCCCGGAGCGGAATCTGACGCGCCCGAAGGGCCTCCAGGGACAGCAGCGTGTGATTGATGGTGCCGAGCTCGTCCCTGGCCGCCACGATGGCTGGGAGGCCCAGACGGCGAATCAGGTCGATCATCATGGATCGCTCGTTGAGCGGCACCAGGAGGCCGCCTGCCCCTTCGGCGATCACCGGGCGGGAAAGCAAGGGCCGGCGGATCTGCGCCAGAGCGATCCGTAGTCCCTCTCGCTCCGCAGCGAGGTGGGGAGAGAGCGGTGCCCGAAGGAGATAGACTTCCGGAAGGACTCGTTCCTGCGGCAATCGGGTCCAGCGGAGGACCCGCTCCCGGTCGGTCTCCGGATGCCGCCCCGCCTGGATGGGCTTCCAATAAAAGCCGTCGAGTGCCACCGTGAGCAGGGCGGAAAGGACCGTCTTTCCCACCCCAGTCCCCGTACCGGTCACGAAAAATCCGGCGATCATGGGCTGCTGGAGCAGGCCTCCGGGGCCAGCCGGCGGACTGTCTCGACCAGAAGATCACCGAAGTCGTCCAGCACGGAATCCTCCAGACCGGCGTTGACTGTGACCCGAAGGCGGGCGGTGCCTTCAGGAACGGTGGGCGGGCGGATGGCACGGACGTCGAAGCCCGCTCGCTGCAGCGACTCCGCCACCGCGACGGCCTTTTCCGCCGAGCCCAGGATCACGGGGATGATCTGGCTCTGGCTCCGGCCGGTGGAAATGCAGGCCTCCCGAAGGCGGGTCCGCAACCTTGCCGCCAGGTCCAAAACGCGTTGCCGCCTCCAGGGCTCCGTCTCGATCACCCGGAGAGCCGCTGCCGTCTGGACGGCCACCAGCGGCGGAAGGGCGGTGGTGAAGATAAAGGAACGGCACCGGTTGACCAGATAGTCCCGCACGATCCTCGAACAGCTCGCAAACGCCCCGAAGCTTCCCAGGGCTTTACCACTGGTATGCACGGTGACCAACGGAAAAGCCGTCAGGGCCCACTCTTCCAGCAGGCCGGCACCCCTGGGCCCGAAGATCCCCGTGGCGTGCGCCTCATCCACGATCAGATGAGCCCCGAACTGCTGGCACAGGGACGCCAGTTCCCGCAGGGGAGCCAGATCGCCATCCATGCTGTAGACGCTCTCGACCACGATGAACTTTTCACCCTTCCAGCGCGCCCGGCGTTCGAGTTGAGCCTTCAGGTAGTCCAGATCCAGATGGGGAAAGAGCACCTTTTCGGCACCGCTGGCCCGGATGCCGTCGACGATGCTGGCGTGGTTGAGACGGTCGGAGAAGACCACGGCATCGCCGCAAACCAGCGTGGAAAGAATGCCTGTGTTGGCATCGTATCCCGAATTGAACACCAACGCGCTCTCGGATCCCTTGAAGCGAGCCAGCCGCTCCTCGAGCGCCTGCACCTGTTCGTGATCGCCCCGAAGGAGCCGGGAGCCCGTGGAACCCAGGGGAATCCCGTCGTCCAGGGCCCGCCTCAAGGCGCTCCGTACCCCCGGGTGCTGGGAGAGCCCCAGATAATCGTTCGACGACAAGTCATATCCCCGGGGGGACCGCAGGGTGCGATGAAGATTCTTCCGACGCAAATGATCCAACTCCGCCGCGAGACGCGCCTCCACCGGAAGGGCTGGCGCGGGCGGCTTCGGCAACGCTTCCGGCTTTAAGCCCAGCTGGGAGAGAAGCTGCTGGTCCTCCTCGATCTCGGGGTTGGGAGTGGTCAGCAGTTTCTCTCCAATGAAAATGGAGTTGGCGCCCGCCAAAAAGCAGAGGGCCTGGGCTTCGGCGCTCAGCGATCGCCTCCCGGCGCTGAGGCGGACCTTGGAGCGAGGCATGAGGATCCGCGCCGTCGCCACCGCCCGCACCAGTTCGAAGGCGGGCGGAGCCTGCTGTCCGGACAGGGGCGTCCCCGCCACCCGGACCAGGACGTTGATGGGGACGCTCTCCGGATGCGGATCCAAAGCGGCGAGCTGCTGCAAAAGACCGGCGCGATCCCGCTTGGTTTCGCCCATCCCGATGATCCCGCCGCAGCAGACCGTGATTCCCGCCCGTCGCACCCGCTCCAGGGTCTGCAGCCGGTCCTGATAGGTCCGTGTGGTGATGATGTTCGGATAGAACTCCGGAGAGGTGTCCAGATTGTGGTTGTACGCCGTCAATCCGGCCTGGGCCAAACGGAAGGCCTGCTCCTGGGAGAGCATGCCCAGCGTGCAGCAGACTTCCATCCCCAGGCGCGCCACCCGCCGGACCATTTCCAGGACCTGGTCAAAATCGTGCCCGTCGTGGACCTGTCGCCACGCGGCGCCCATGCAAAAGCGGGCTGCCCCAGCCTCCCGCGCCCGCTGGGCTGCCGCCTCCACCTCCGCGACGTCCATCAGCCCCGCGGCCTCGACGTCGGTCTCATAGTGGGCACTCTGGGGACAATAGGCGCAGTCCTCCGGACAGCCGCCGGTCTTGATGGACAGGAGGCTGCATTGTTGCATTTCGTCCAGACCATGATACCGGCGGTGGACCGCGCGAGCCTCTTCGACCAGGGCAAGCAAGGGCCGGTCGTAGATTTCCATCACCTCTTCCAGCGTCCAATCGTATCGAAGGCCCATGGCTCCTGCTCCCAGAGAAATCGGGCGTGTGGCGCTGCCCCGTTCTTTCGGAAGATACTGCATCAGGGAAAGCGGACCAAGGAAAATCTTGGGGCCCTCAGGAACGGGTCGCCCGTTCCATCCGCCCTTCCCTCCACCGGACGATTTTCATTGTATACTCGCCGCGATTCATCTCCCGAAGGAGGCGATTCTTATGTCTATGTTTCGGAGAGCGTTGCTGTCGGGGGTTCCTTCCCTGCTGCTGGCGAACGTCTCAGCCGCGGAGATTCATCGCTTCACGCCCACGCTGGGATACCAGACCTATGCCGTGCGCGAGCCGGTTCTGCGGATCCGCCCCGGCGACGTGGTCGAGACCCACACCCTCCGCTCGGACTTTTACACCGAAAAGGATGGCCCGTGGCCGGGGGAAGTGGGTCCCTTCTACATCGAAGGCGCAACGCCCGAGGACACGCTGGTCGTCAAAATCCGCAGGCTGAGGCCGAACATGGAAACCGGCCGCTCCGGGACCTCGGGCAGCTTTGGCGTCCTGACCGCTACCCACTTCACACCGATGCTGCACGAACCGGTTCCCGAGAGACGATACATCTGGAAGATCGATCGCCAGCGGCTGACCGCCACACTCGACCTCCCCAAGAGCCGGATGAAGCGCATGGAGGTGGCGCTGGTGCCGATGCTGGGGCGCCTCGCCACGGCCCCTCCAGGCGATCAGGCGATCTCCGGCGGGACGCCGGGCGATTTCGGCGGAAACATGGATTCTTCCGATGCGCGGGAAGGCGTGACGATCTACCTCCCCATCTTCCACCCGGGCGCGCACTTTTACTATGGGGACGGACACGCGCTCCAAGGCGACGGCGAACTGACCGGCATGGGCATTGAGACCGCCATGGATGTCACCTTTGAATTCGACCTGATCAAAAACAAAAAGATCGCCTGGCCCCGGTACGAGAACGAAGAGTTCATCATGGTGGCCGGATCGGTCCGCCCTCTGATCGACGCGTTCCGAATCGCTCACGTGGAAATGATCAAGTGGCTGGTCGCAGAGCATGGCTTCGAGCAGTGGGAGGCCCTGGAAGTGTTCTCCCATGTCGGCGTCGCCCGAATTGCCAACGTGGTGGATCCGAATTTCACCGTCATGGCCAAGTTCCCGAAGAAGTACCTCCCCCGGGGAGAACCCCGCTGAAGCACACACCCGGGAGGCTCTCCGTGCGTCTGCGCCCCTTTACTGCTTCGGCAACTCTCCTTGAGCGGCTTGCGCGAGGTAGAAGGTTGCGACCTTCCCGGTGATGAAGCTCTCCTTCCTCAATTTGGCTACCGACGCCCTCACGCAGTCCACATACCTGTCCCGGGTGAACGCTTCGCCGGGCTTCAGAAGCCCCAGCCGCCTCCAAGCCCGGGTCACGCTCTCCCGAACGTGGGATAGCCGTTCAGGTTCATGTCCACAAACACCCCTCGGCCGCCGCCATGCACTTGCACATACAGCTTGCGATTCCACCCCGCCTCTGGCGCCATGAACTCGCCACACGACGTCCAGGCCCTCTGGTTCGCGCCACCCGATTCTTGACCTTGCAGAAACCCGTTGTGGCCCTGGATGAATAGAACCGCACCCACCAGTTGGACTAACACACCCGATTTGGTTCGCATGAGGGTCCCCCCTGAAAACTCACGGCGGTCGCGACATTTTGGCCGCCGATTCGAAAGACCACGGTATATTATTTTCCTGTTTTGGTTCAAGGATGCGGGTGATTCCCACCGGGGGGAAAGGACTCCGGTGCCTCCAAAGGTGCATCCCACACGGGTCCCGACCGGCGTGCCGATGCACGCACGCCAGGAGAGGCCGGGAAAGACATCCTCGTGACCATGTCCATGAATCGCCCTGGCTATGACATTGCCATCATCGGAGGCGGGATCGTCGGCCTGGCTACCGCTCTTGCGCTCACCGAACGGTACCCGGGGCACAGCGTCGTCGTCATCGAAAAAGAGCCGCACCTGGCGACCCACCAGACGGGCCACAACAGTGGCGTGATCCATTCGGGGATTTATTACCGCCCGGGATCGCACAAGGCACGGCTGTGCGTTGAGGGCGCGACGCTGCTCATGCGCTTTTGCGACGCCCACGCCATCGCCTACGAGCGCTGCGGGAAGGCGATCGTCGCAACCGACGAGCGCGAGCTGCCCCTCCTCGCCAGCCTCTACGAGCGCGGCTTGGCGAATGGCGTCCCCGGGCTTCGGCTGATCGAGGCGGACCCTCTGAGGGAGATCGAGCCTCATGCCCGCGCGCTTCGCGCGCTCTATTCCCCTCATACGGCCATCGTGGATTATCGGGCTGTCGCCCGGGCCCTGGAGGCAACCATCCGCCGGCAAGGCGCGGACATCCTCACAGGCACCCGAGTGGCAGGGATCGTGCGGGCCGATGGCATTCTCCATCTTCAGACCAACCGGGGAGACGTGCGGGCGAGGTACCTGATCAACTGCGGCGGCCTGTACTCAGACGCCATCGCCCGCATGGCGGGGGCGCAGCCCGATGTCCGGATCATCCCCTTCCGAGGCGAGTACTACACCTTGCGGGCTGACCGGCGACACCTGGTCAAAGGCTTGATCTATCCGGTCCCGGATCCCCAGTTTCCGTTCCTGGGTGTTCACTTTACCAGGACGATCCACGGAGAGGTCGAAGCGGGGCCGAACGCGGTCCTGGCCTTCGCGCGGGAAGGTTACACCCTTTTCAGGATCCACCCGGCGGAGATGTGGGCGACGGTCACGTACCGGGGCTTCTGGGCCATGGCCGGGCGATACTGGAGGACGGGGCTGTACGAGTTCTATCGTTCGATCAGCCAGAGGGCCTTCGTCCAGGCGCTCCGGCGGCTGGTGCCACACCTGGAGGACAGCGATGTGGCGCCCGGTGGTGCCGGTGTCCGCGCGCAAGCCGTCCGCCCCGACGGAACGCTTGTAGATGACTTTACGATTGTTCCGACGCCCCAGTCGATCCACGTGCTGAATGCCCCCTCCCCGGCAGCGACCGCGTCCCTGGCCATCGGGAGATACCTCGCAGGCCTGGCGGCAGAATCGTTCTCGCTGAAGGCGTAGGGGCACCGTGATGATGAGCCGGGACTCAGACCGCTTTTTTCGGCGCCGCGCCCGAATCCGGCCATGACAGAACTTTACTTTAATCCACGCCTCTCCCGCACGGTCGTCGAAGCGGAGCCCACCCGCGCGCCCCTGGGCTTCCACAAGAAACTACCGGGATATGCTCCGACGCCGCTGGTTCCCGCCGCGAAACTGGCCGAGAAGCTGGGCCTGGCCCAGGTATGGGTCAAAGATGAATCCCATCGCCTCGGTCTACCGGCATTCAAGATTCTCGGCGCTTCCTGGGCTATCTACAAGGCGCTCGTTCAGCGGTTCGGCCAGAAGCTCAAGGTATGGTCCACGCTGCAAGAATGGGGGGAGAAACTCAAGCCTTTCCGTCCGATCACCCTCACGGCCGCGACCGATGGCAATCATGGCCGGGCGGTGGCCCATGTCGCCAGGCTCTTGGGGCTCGAGGCGCGCATTTTCGTTCCCGCAGGTACCGCTCGAGCCAGGATCGCTGCCATCGAGTCGGAGGGAGCCTCGGTGCATGTCGTGGACGGGACCTACGAGGACGCCGTAGCCCTGGCGGCGAAGGAGGAGGCCACGGGCTGTCTGCTGATTCAGGACAACGGCTGGCCAGGCTACGAGGAAATCCCACGCTGGGTCGCCGAGGGTTATTCCACGATCTTCTGGGAGATCGACGACGCGCTGGCGGCACGGCGTGAACCGTGGCCGGATCTGGTGGTTGCCCAAATGGGAGTCGGATCCTTTGCCAGCGCCCTCGTACGGCACTGCCGGCGAAAGGACGCGAAGCCGGCTCCCCGGATCATAGGGGTCGAGCCGGAGCGCGCCGCCTGTGTTCTCGCCTCCGCGAAAGCCCGTCGGATCGTCTCCGTCCCCGGTCCTCATGATTCCATCATGGCGGGTCTCAACTGCGGCAGGCCTTCTGCCGTTGCATGGCCGTGGCTCCAGGCGGGCATGGACTGCTTCGTTTCTGTCAGCGATGACCGCGCCCGTGAGGCCATGCGGGATCTCGCTGTTGCCGGGATCGTAGCGGGGGAGACTGGAGCGGCCGGCGCAGCGGGTCTTCTGGAGCTGCTTACCGGCATCCACTCCGGTGCCGCGCGGCGCCGGCTGGCCATCGATCGCTCGACCCGTGTTCTTCTCATTTCAACCGAAGGTGCCACGGATCCGGAAAGTTACCAGCGCATCGTTGGCAGCCGGCCACAATAGAGTCAGGATTGCCCGCGCAGAGCGTTTTGAGGACCGCTCCCGAACACTTACGTCGAGACCAGCCGAGGCCCTCAGCCTATGGAATCTTCCCGAAATGGGGACACGGCTGGCTGATCGACGGATCGGAGTCGAACTGACGCGGTCCTCCCCACAGGAAAAAATTCCGGTTGTCACCAAGCGGGGAGAAACGCGGCCCGAGGCGGGCACACCCGACGCGTCGCAAGCGGTCCTCTCGGCGGCTAGGGCGTGGAAAGATCCCGTTGGTTCGAGCGCTGGCCGGCTGGCAGGCTCCGCGGGGCAGCGGGATCTCGGCGCTGGGGCTGAATTCCGAGGGCCAGGGCCGCTCCGATCAAGGCCATCACACCGCCCATCAGAAAAGCCAACTGATAATCCCCGAACCGGACCCGGATCGCGCCGCCACCCGCTGCGGCCAGCGCCGCACCAATCTGATGGGCAAGGAAAATCCACCCGAAGACACTGCCGACCGCGCGTTTGCCAAAGGTGTCGGCAGTGAGGGCGATGGTCGGCGGCACGGTCGCAAACCAGTCGAGCCCGTAGATCACGGCAAAAAGGAAAAGACCCGAGAAGTCGGTCACGAACGGCAAGATAAAAAGTGATGTGCTCCGCAGCGCGTAGACCAGCGCGAGCAGCTTCCGCGCCTCCATTCGGTCGATCAGCCAGCCGGAGAGGAGCGTGCCGATAAAGTTCATCCCGCCCATCACGCCGACGGTGGCCGCCGCTGTCACCTCAGGAATCGCGTGCTCGATCGAATGGGGGATGAGGTGGGTGCCAATCAGACCATTCGCGGTGGCTCCGCAGATGAAGAAGCTGCCGGAAAGGAGCCAGAAGGTCGAGCTTCCCAGAACGCCAGAGACGGACACGGCAGCGGCCCCCTCGGAAGAGTGGCGCAGCGAGACCAATTCCTCCGCGGCCGAAGCGGACCTGTCCTCTGAGCCGTACGGTTCCAGGCCCAGATCGGCCGGGTCATCGCGCATCCAAAGGGCAATGAGCGACACCAGCCCGAGGGCCGCCCCCACCAGGACCAGCGAGCCGACCCGCCAGTTGGCCACCACAATGACCGCCATCAAAAGCGGCAGGAAGATCAACTGGCCAGTGGAACCGGCGCTGTTGAGGATGCCCAGGACGAGCCCGCGGCGGGCCACGAACCAGCGGTGGGCCACCGTCGCCGCTAACACCGAGGCGCTCCCACCGGCGCCCAAACCGACCACGACCCCCCACAACAGGAAGAGCTGCCAGAGCTCTCGCATGAAGACCGTCCCACCCACGCCGGCGGCCATGAGAGCCAGGCTCGCCAGCATCACACGACGGGGCCCGATGCGGTCGAGAAGCTGGCCGCTGATGGGAGCCGCGACGCCGAAGAGCAAAAGGTTAAGGCTGATGGCAGAGGCGATCGCCGCGCGACTCCACCCGAACTCCTCTTCCAGAGGATGGATCAGGACGGCCGGCGCCGAACGGATACCCGCGCCCGTCAGGGTGGCGAGGAAGCTCAGGGCAACCACCACCCAGCCGTAGTAGAA
>JACQTF010000002.1 GCA_016210925.1 Acidobacteriota bacterium
CTTGGCAGTATTGTACCTGGTTACCTTACGCTGCTGGACAAGGGGGAACGGTTTTGCTACATTTTCACTTGAGACGATTGCACCGTCACCGCAATTGCGGGGTCAAAGTCTGGGGATGAGCGCGCTGCACTGGGGAGGGTTCTCTTGATCAAGGCAGTCATCCTGGCAGGTGGAAAGGGTACCCGGCTCCGCCCCCTCACGCTGAACACCCCCAAGCCGATTGTCCCTGTCGCTAATATTCCGTTCCTCTTTTACCAGATCGACCTTATCAAGCGGGCAGGGATCACCGAGATCATCCTGAGCCTGTCCTATCAGCCCCGGAAGATCCGGGATATTTTCGGCGACGGAACGCGATTCGGCATGACCATCCGCTACACGGTGGAAAGCAAGCCCCTGGGCACGGCGGGCGCTTACAAAAAAGCCGAGCACCTCCTGGATGACACCACCGTTGTCTTCAACGGCGACGTCCTCTCGGACCTGGACCTTTCCAAGGTCCTCAAACAACATTTCCGGCGGCAAAGCGTCGCTACCATCGTTCTCCAGGGCGTGTCAAACCCGTCCATGTACGGCCTGGTGGAAACCGCCCGGGACGGAAGGGTCCTCCGCTTTGTGGAGAAACCCAAGGACGATGAGATTACCTGCAACACCATCAATGCAGGAATTTACATCCTGGAGCCCAGAGTCCTCGACCTTGCCCCGCCGGAACAGAACTTCTCGTTTGAGCGAGAGCTCTTCCCCTTGCTTTTGGAAAAAGGGGAAAAATTCAACTGCTTCATTTCAGGGGGCTACTGGATAGACATCGGCACCCCGGCCAAATACCTGCAGGCCCACTTCGATATCCTCGCGGGAAAATTGGGTTTACCCCACTTCGATGCCGCTGAGAACCCCACCCGACCCAAGATCAAGTCCGACTGCAGGGTGGACTCGAAGTCTCTGATCGGGGAAGGTTCCATTATCAAGTCTGCGGTCCAAATAGAAAATTCGGTCCTGGGGAGGGGTTGCTTCATCGAAGAAGGGAGCATTATTAAAAACTCAGTTCTGTGGGACGGCACTAGAGTCAAAAGGAATGCCTCGTTGGACAGTTGCATTGTCGGCAAGAATTGCCTGATCGGTGAGGCGGCAGTTGTCAACAAAGGCAGCGTGTTGGGGGACAAAACCACCCTCTCCGACTACTCCCGGTTCTGAGACCGGGCCCTTTCCGCTCTCACTGGGGAACTTCCAAAATCCGCAGGAATCAACCTGAAAATCATAAAATATTCTCCCATATATAGTATGACTATCCAATATGACCGCTACTAATTGCGGATACAGGTTCCTAATGGGATTTTTCAATTGACAGCCGGGGTCCCCCTGTAGTCTGCTGTTCAGGTGCCTGTCTTAGTAGGGAAATTGGGGATGGGGGTATTTCATGGAGGACAACAAGCTAGAGATAGTGATCTTTCTCTTCTCCTTCATCGCGGTGGTGGCTCTTGGGCTGGTCGTGTACACCTTTTCCGGCTCCGCCTTCGAACACGTCTATGCCTCTACCACCGTCCGCGAGCCGGAGGGACACGGTCGCGCGGCCCTTGGAAGGGACGTTAGCGAACACGGGATGACCTTCAGGGCAACCGCGTACTGCTTGAAAGGATTGACGAAGTCGGGTGTTCCCGTGAACGTGGGCATGGTCGCGGCAGATCCCGACGTCCTCCCCTTGGGATCCATCATTCGCCTGAATGCGGGAGACTACAGTGGCATCTATGCCGTCCTGGACACTGGCAAAAAGATCAAGGGGAAGCGAATCGACCTTTACCTTCCCACCTACCTGGAAGCGATGGAATTCGGCCACCGAAAGGTCAGGATAGAAATCATCCGCTTTGGGTGGGACCCGAAACAGGACACTCCCCACGAGTCTGCAAACCTCATGGCACCCTAATTGATTGGTCATTGGTCATTGGTCAACGGTCAATGAATTGACGATTGACCATGGGCAGGAGGTCTTCCGATTCCGCCCTGCCGACGATCCCAGTCCAGGCTACTTCAGGACTGCGGTGCTCCCGAAATGCCGGGCGATCTCCGAGGCTTTCTGCCAACCGACGGCCTGGGCCAACTCGTACACGGAGGCTCCTTGGACCTCTCTGAGGCTCCCGAACGAACGCAGCAGCCTGGTCTTAAGTTTGGGCCCAATTCCAGGGATCCCCTCCAGTTCTGACGACAAGTCCCTCATACGGCGCCGCTTCCGGTGGTAGGTGATCGCAAAGCGATGGGCCTCATCCCGGATGCGCTGGATGAGCTGGAGAATCGGCGAGCGGAGGGGCAAGACAATCGGATCCTCCTTTCCCTTCACGAACAGGGTCTCCTCACGCTTGGCGATGCTGGCCACCGCTAGCTCCTCGAGGCCCAGTCCCTCCAGGGCGTGAACCGCCACGCTAAGCTGCCCTTTTCCACCATCGAGGAGGACAAGGTCTGGCAGGACGGCTTCTTCCTGAAGGACTCGTTGGTATCGGCGGGTCACTACCTCCTCCATCGAGGCAAAGTCGTCCGGCCCCCTCACGGTTCGGATACGGTACCTCCGGTATTCGGCAGGCACCATCTCGCCGTCCTCGCACACCACCAGGGAGGCCACCGAATCCGACCCCTGGATGTTGGAAATATCGAAGGCTTCGATCCTTCGGGGCAGCACAGGTAGGGCGAGGACTCCCTGGAGCTGGCGCAGCAGGTCCTCCTGCTCTCCTCTCAGGACGCGGAAACGGGAGTCAAAGGCCAGACGGGCGTTTTTCTTCACCAACTGTAGCATCTGGTATTTCTCGCCCCTTTGCGGAACATGGACCTTCACCCTGGCGCCTTTTCGCAGGGAGAGCCACTCCTCGATCAGCTGTCGATCTTCCAGCTCATCGGACGTGTAGATCTCGTTCGGGACATACGCGTCCTGAAGGTAGTACTGCCGGATGGCAGAAGAGAGGAACTCGGACGGCCGGAAGGAGATTAAGTCCTCCCAGAAAAACTCCCGTCGTCCCACCAGTTTGCTCCCGCGAAGGGCAAAGAGCTGCAGGGCAAGCCGGGGCCCTTCCTGGTGGTAGGCAAAAAAGTCCACATCGTTCAGAGAGCCCATGATCATCTTTTGCCGCTCCGCCAGGGCGCGGACAGTCGCGATGCGGTCCCGGTAGAATGCCGCCAGCTCATACTCTTCCCGTTCCGCCGCCGCGTCCATCTTGTCTGTCAAGTTCCGAACGAGGTGCTCGTTCTTACCCTGGAGGAAGAGCACCACCTCCTGGACCGCCTGGGTGTATTGCTCCCGCGTGCAAAGTTCTTCCACGCAGGGTCCCAGGCAACGCTTGATGTGATAGTCCAGGCAGGGCCGGTCCAGCTTCCCGTCAATTTCCAAGTCGCAGGAGCGCATGAGGAAATGGGTGTTGATCAGCTTCAGGGTCCTCCTGGCCAGGCTGGCGGGCAAAAATGGCCCGAAATAGAGGGCGCCGTCCTTTCGGACCTTGCGGGCGATGAAGACACGGGGAAAAGCTTCGTGGACAGTCACCTTGAGGTACGGGAAGCTCTTGTCGTCCTTCAAGTGCACATTGAACCGGGGCTTGTTCTTCTTCACCAGGTTGCTCTCGAGGATCAAAGCTTCGACTTCCGTGTCGGTGACAATGAACTCCAAATCCTCTATCTGGGACACCATGACCTCGGTCTTTACGTCCACCGGCCGGTCCTGGAAATAGGAGCGCACACGGTGGCGCAGGGACTTGGCCTTGCCGATGTAGATCAGCTCCTCGCGACCGTTCTTGAAGAGATACACGCCCGGAGAGGCGGGAAGATTGTAGACCTTTTCCTCGAGCGCCACTGCCATTGCATTATACTATCGCCGAAATCGCGTTTTCCTGGGCTTCGGCCTGCGATTCGGTGAAAAACGAAGGGCCGCCGCCGCTGGCGAGGTGAGGTGAGAAGAGGCGGTTTCTGAGCGGTCGCGCCTGTGTCGGCAGCGCCGCCAGGGCTTCCCCGGTGGACACCAGCTCCTGGCCTACCAGCGGCTCGCTGGAGACGACCTCCAGGTGCCCGCCCTCCAGGTGCCCGCTCTCCAGGTCCCCGGCACTGGGGAACAGCTCCGAAAGTCGGGATTCGAATTTCCCCAGAGAAGGGATCGTCATGCTCACCTGGCCACGGAGAGTTCCCCCCGCGTCATACCCCTTCAACTCCACGGCAGCGGGCCTCAGACCGGGGTTCACCAGGTGAATTTCCGTCACGGCCGTCCCCAGGGAGCTGGAGGCACCCGCCAGCCGGGTAAAAAACAACTCCGAAGAGGCAGCGCTGGAAGCCACGGCACCATCCAGGGCTCGAAGCGAATTCTCCCCGACCAACACGATTCCGCCGGGTGAAACCCCCACTTTGGCAGGCCCGAGACCCGTGGTCGCGCCGCTGTGGCCGAACCCAGCCAGGTCCAGCTTCAACAGGCGCGCGGTACGGAAAGAGGCCACGAAGGCCGTATTGGAAGTGCTGAACACCACGTTGTTGAACTGGGAGAAACTCTCCCCGGTCAAAAAAGAGGGCCTGGGGACCAGGGTGCTGGCGTCGATGAAATTGATGATCTTCGATCCGCGGGTGGTGGGGATCAAGAGGTTCCGACCGTCGGGCGATAGCTGGCTGCTCCCGGGCCCGTCCCCCAAGTCAAAGATGCGGATGATAGCGCCGCTCCCGGGTTGCGGATTAAAGACCCAGAGGTTCGATAGCCGGTCGTCGGTGACGAAGGCGCGGCTCCCATCCAGATTGAAGGTCACATTATTCTCCCCAATCAAATCCGCCCCGGGGAAGAACGCCGTGGCTACCACGGCGAACGAGGCCGTGTCGATGATCGAGACCGTGTCGCTCCCGGTGTTGACCACCGCAAGACGGCGCCGGTCGCCGGAGAGGCCGATCTTCCCCGGCTGGCTGCCGACCGTCGCCCTCCGGGTCACCACGCCGGTGAAAGGATCAAAGGCCACCACCTGGTTCAGGGATGCGATGGCCACGTACGCGGTACGCCCGTCCGGAGAGAAGACCGCATGGTTGAAAACGGAAAAGCTGCCGCCGGTGGTAAAAGTACGGGCCACCGACTGGGCGCTCGCGAGCCCGGCCAGGAGCCACAGCAGCAGGACCGGTATCAGGGCGCGCATCGAAACTCACGAAGGGGAATCGCCCGGGGTCTTTGCCCCTGCGGCCACGGCGGCGGGGCGCGGTTCGAAACAGCGGCGGCAGCGGGCCTCGTACATGTCACTGGCCCCCACCACGATGCGCTCGTCGCTCTGGATCAGGCGCTGGGTGTGGTTGGCGGGATTCCCGCAGCGGACGCAAATGGCCAGAGTCTTGGTGATGTACTCCGCGATGGCCAGGAGGTGGGGCAGGGGCTCAAACGGCCTTCCCAGGTAGTCCTGGTCCAGCCCGGCCACAATCACCCGTTTCCCAAGGTGCGCCAGCCGGTCACAGACCTGGACCAGTTCCTGGTCGAAAAACTGGGCCTCATCGATTCCCACGACCTCCGTCCGGGTGTCCACGCTCTCCAGAATGTCCCGGGCGTTGGACACGACCTGCGAGGGAATCCGCAACTCGCTGTGGGACACGATATGGTCATCGCTGAAGCGTTGATCGACGCGGGGCTTGAAAACCTGAACCCGCTGTCGGGCGATCTGCGCCCGCCGGATGCGGCGGATCAGCTCCTCGCTCTTGCCGCTGAACATGCTCCCGCAGATCACTTCGATCCAGCCCATATTGCCTTTCACGTGATCCATGCTGGAACCTCCGTCGGCACTAGGAACTTAACTTGCGGCGGACGATCTCGTTCACCAGCTTCCCATCCACCACCTTGCCCTTGAACTTGGGAAGGGCCGCTTTCATGACCGTCCCCATCTCTTTCATGGATTTCGCCCCCACCTCGGCGATGGTTTCATCCACAAGCCGTTCGACTTCCACTTGGTCGACCGTCCCGGGCAAATACTCCTCGATGATGCGGATCTCTTGCCGCTCTTTTTCCGCCAGCTCAGGCCGGTTGGCCTTCTGAAACTGGTCGATGGATTCGTGTCTCTGCTTCACCAGGGTGGTCAATACCTTGACGATGTCGTCGTCCTCAAGCCGAGTCATTTTCTCGATCTGCTTGTTCACGATGGCGGCTTTCATCAAGCGGAGGACGCTGGTGCGGAGCACCTCCTTTTTCTTCATGGCCGCCGTCAAGTCTTTGACGATCCGTTCTTCCAGTGCCATGGATCAACCTCCTCAGCGGGTAAATTTCCCGGCGAGCACCTCCAACATGGCTTCATGGATGCGGCTGTTGCTGGCGATCAAGTGGTGCGTGTAAACGCTGAAAGGGCCACCCCTGAAATCCGACAGGCGGCCGCCGGCCTCCGCGACAAAAAGACTGGCCGCCGCCACGTCCCAGGGGTGGAGCTTCAGCTCCCAGAAGCCGTCGAACCGTCCCGCCGCCACGTAGGCCAGGTTCAGAGCAGCAGAGCCATCACGACGAACCGCCCGGCACCGGGTTGCGAAAGCCACAAAATGGTCGAGGTTGTTTTCCGGGCTGGTTCGGATGTCGTAAGGAAAGCCCGTGCTCAACAAGCTGTCGGACAGGTCCGCGGTATCCGACACCCGGAGGCGCTCCTGGTTCAAATCCCGTTCCACGCTGTGGAAACGGGACAAATACGCACCTCCGCCCCGTTCTCCCCAGAACAGCTCATCCAGAAGGGGGTTATACACGGCCCCCACCTGGATCTGTCCCTCGATCTCCAATGCTACGGAGACACAAAAGCACGGATAGCCGTGGGCGTAGTTGGTGGTCCCATCCAGGGGATCAATGATCCACTTGTACGGGGACTGCGGGCGCTGGTATTTCCCTTCCTCGGCCAGGACCTCGTGGTCCGGAAACCGCTGGTGAATGAGTGTCGTGATCAAGTCTTCCGACCGAACATCCATTTCGGTCACCAGGTTGATGGCGCTGGTCTTCCGTTCCACTTCCAGACGACGGCCGAAATTCGATTTCAATAGCTCACCACTCTGGCGAACCACCTCGATGGCCACTTCCAGAAACTCCCGGTGCCGAAACCCCGTCAGGTCCATCCCGCAGCTCCCCCGGCCCACCCCCAGTTTTGAGGAACATCGTCAGGGCACGCCTTCGGCTCGACTGAGCTCGCCGAAGTCAGGCGTGCCGATCCGATCTGTATAAACCGGGCTTCAGCCCCTGAGGGGCTCCATCGATCTGAAATCGGCCCGAAGCTGACGACCACGGATATTCGTTGGGGGCGGCAGCCAATCTGCTCCTCACGGGGTTCTGTTCAATATACTGGAGGTGGCTCTCGTAATCATGTAAATCCCGTATCCTATGGTCGCTGAACCCTCGTTGCCACACAGGGAAGCGCATATTGAGCTGCTCTCCGATGTGGCGAGCCGAAGCCCCCTTGATGTATTGAACCACGCGCTCCAAAGATTTCTCTGAACCGGGTGTGATCAAGACGTGAAAGTGATCCGGCATCAGAACGAAGGCGTGGAGCCGGTAAGTTCCTTGGCCACGGTAATGCAACAGAGCTTCCAGAAAGATCTCGCAAGCGCGTGTCCGGATAAACAAAGCTCGCCGCTCCCATGTCGCGGAAGTGACAAAGTAGGTGCCTGAGCCCTTCATCCGGCGTTTCGGGATTGCCATTACCCCAGCGGCTAAAGCCGCTCTCCTTGGTTATCCTTCGGCGGCACGCCTGAAGGCGTGCCCTGACAAACCACCTCTCGCCACCTTTGGGGAGTTTCACACAGTGGGCCGGTTCAGTTCTCCTCCCGTACGACTTCCACGTTTTCCGGGATCTTGAACTTGAAGAGCTGATCCTTCAACCCGACGTTTTCCCGAACCTCGTGGAGCACGTACTCGGAGCGGGCGCCGGTCACTTCCTGCACAACCAGCCTTTCAATTCGATAGGTCGCCGGATTCACTTCCAGCAGAATGCTCTCGAACTGAGTTTGCGGGCTCCGGGGGATCAATTTCAGCACGGCGTTTCCCTCCTGGGACGGTTCCTGGGTCCGGGGCTGGGAGACCTGGAAATCCTGTCGGATATCCACTCCTCCCAGAAGAAACCGCAGGGGCGTACCGTGGATCTCCCCGGCTGAAAAGCGCGACATTCTGACCTGGCGTTCCTCGGGAACATAAAAGTAAGCGTTCCTTCCGTCGGCGACAAATAGTTTTTTTTCGGGCTCCTGGTACTCCCACCGCATCTTTCCCGGCTTCTTTACGAACAGAGTTCCCTTCTCACGCTGGATCACTTGGTGCGTCTGATACACCTGGGCGAAACTCGCCTGGAAATCCCGCACGCCGTCGTAGTGTCGCTGGATCCCGACCACCAGCGACTCGACGTCCGGCTGGGAGGGCTGTCCCCAGCTCGGGAGAGCCAGCCAAAGGAGCAGGCTACTGTTCGTGAGAAGGTTCATGCTTCCAACCAACGACAAGGAGCAAGAAGACACCCACGGTGATCGCCGAGTCCGCCACATTGAACGTGGGCCAGTGGTAGCGGTTCCAGTGCAGGTCGATGAAGTCCACCACATAACCCTGCCGGAGGCGGTCGAAGAAATTTCCAGCGATACCGCCCAGCAGCAGCATCAGCGCCACCTGGAGCCCCGCGGCTCGAGACGGGGTCCGGTGCCAGTGGAGAGCCACCACTCCGGCGGCGACCAGAGCGATCACGTTCAAGGCCAGGCTCTTCCAATCCGCATCCAATTCCTGCAGCAACCCGAACGCGATGCCGGTGTTCTCCACGTAGGTGAGATGAAGCACGCCCGGAACGAGGACAAAGGTGTCGAAGAGCCGCGCGTGAATCGTGGCCAACTGCTTGGTCCACTGATCCAGAAGAAAAATCCCACCGGCGATCAACCAGTAGAGGGACTTCATGGAGAGATGGAAGAGACGCCCCACGATCCCAGGACCTGCACGCACCGCTCACACAGCGTCGGATATTCAGAACTCTCTCCCACCCGGTCGGAGTAGTTCCAGCACCTCTCGCACTTTTTTCCCTTCGCCTTTTCCACCCGGACCCTGACGCCGGTGTCGGTCTTCACGTCCGCGGACTCGATGAGCTCCACCTGGGAAACGATGAAGACAAACCGCAGCTCTTGCCGGTAGCCTTTCAGAAATGCCAGCGTGGCCGGCTCGCATTCCAGGAAGATCCGGGTCTCCAAGGAGTTGCCCACGAACTTGTTCTGCCGGGCGGATTCCAGGGCCTTGAAGACCTCGGCCCGGATGGCGAACAACCTTTCCCAGCGCTCGAGCAAGGCCCCGTCGTCCCAGCCCGGATCATACTCCGGGAACTCCGTCAGGTGGACCGAGATCTCTTTCCCGGACGCCCGCAGATGCCTCCAGAGCTCCTCCGCGGTGAAAGGGAGGATGGGGGCCACCAGGCGAACCAACGCGAGCAGAATGTCGTAGAGCGCCGTCTGTGCGGAGCGGCGCTCCTGCGAAGCCGCTGCGGCAGTGTAGAGTCGATCCTTCAAAATATCAAGATACACCGCCGACAGGTCAAGGGTGCACAGGTTGTACAAGACATGGTAGGCGACGTGGAACTGGTAAGCTTGGTAGGCCTCCCGAACTTTTTTAATGACCCGGTGGAGTCTGGCCATGGCCCACCGGTCGATCTCCAGCATGCGCTCCCGGGGAACCCGGTCCAGGTCCGGATCGAAATCGTACAGGTTGCCCTGCAGGAAGCGGCACGTATTCCGGATCTTCCGGTAGGCTTCCCGCAGCCGGGACAGGATTTCCTCCGAGAGCCGCACATCCTCGGTAAAATCGATGGAACTGACCCAGAGGCGGAGGATCTCCGCACCATCCTTCTTGATCACCTCGCGGGGCTCAATGACGTTGCCCAAGGATTTCGACATGGCACGGCCTTCCGCGTCCAACGTCATGCCGTGGGTGAGGATTTCCCGGTACGGGCTCCGCCCGTGGGTGGCCAGGCCTATCAAAAGCGAGCTGTGAAACCAGCCCCGGTACTGGTCATTCCCTTCGAGATAGACGTCGGAGGGCCAGGGCAATCCCGAAGTGGCGCCCAGGACCGCGTAGTGGCTCGAGCCGGAATCGAACCACACGTCCAGGATATCGTCCTCTTTTTCCAGCTCGGTTCCGCCGCAGCCTGCGCAGCGGGTTCCGGCGGGGATCAGATCACTGGTGGGCCGTTCGTACCAGGCGTCGGCACCCTCCCTCTCGAAGATCTGCGCCACGTGGTCCACGACCGCCTTGCTCACCAGCGGGGACCGGCACCCTTTGCAGAAAAAAGCCGGGATTGGAACTCCCCAGGCGCGCTGTCGGGAGATGCACCAGTCCGGACGGTTGGCGATCATGTTGGAAATCCGCTCTTCTCCCCAGGGGGGGATCCAGCGGACCTTCCGAATCTCCTCCAGGGCGCGCCGGCGCAAATCATTCTTTTCCAGAGAGATGAACCATTGGGCCGTGGCTCGGAAGATCACAGGTTGGTGACACCGCCAGCAGTGGGGATAGGAATGCTTCAGTTTCTCGTAGGCGAGCAGCATGCCCCGCTGGTTCAACAGCTCCACGATGGCGGGGTTGGCCTCGAACACCTGCTGGCCCGCGAAGTGCTCCACGTCTCCAGTAAAGCGCCCGGCATCTTCCACCGGGCAGTAGATGGAGAGACCGTAGCGCTGGCCCACGAGATAGTCCTCGTGCCCGTGGCCGGGAGCCGTGTGCACGCATCCCGTGCCCTGGTCCAGGTGCACGTCCGGACTCAGCACCAGCACCGAGTCTCGATCGATAAAGGGGTGACGGGCGACGTATTTTTCCAGCCTGGCCCCGGGCAACTTGGCGATGATCTGGAATGAACGGAACCCGCATTTTTCCGCCGTCTGCTGCACCAGTTCGGTGGCCACCAGGTACACCCTTCCATCCACCTCGAGGGCGCTGTATTCATACTCGCTCCCGAAGGCGATGGCCAGATTGGCGGGAAGAGTCCAGGGAGTCGTCGTCCAAATGAGGACCGAGACGTCCCTCCCTCCAAGAGCAGGATGCAGTTCCGACAGGTCCGACCGCACCGGGAACTTCACATAAATTGACGGGCTCTCGTGGTCCTCGTACTCCACCTCGGCCTCGGCCAGGGCCGTCCGACAGTGGATACACCAATGAACGGGCTTCAGGCCCCGATACACGCTGCCCTGCTCCACAAAAACGCCCAGGGCACGGGCGATGGCGGCCTCGTACTGGTAGCTCATGGTCAAGTAGGGCCTGTCCCAGTCCCCGAACACGCCCAAGCGCTTGAATTCTTCCCTCTGGAGGTCTACGTACTTCTGTGCATAGGCCCGACAGGAGCGGCGAAACTGAACGATGGACATTTCGGCCTTCTTCTTTCCCAGCTCCTGGTCCACCTTGATCTCAATGGGCAGACCGTGGCAGTCCCATCCGGGGACGTACGGGGAGTGGGATCCGGCCATGCTCCGGGTCTTTACCACCAGGTCCTTTAGGATCTTGTTCAGCGCGTGACCCAGGTGGATGTTCCCGTTGGCATACGGAGGACCATCGTGAAGAACAAACGAGGCCCGTCCTTTCCGCGCTTCCAGGATCTTGCCGTAGAGGCCCATCCCTTCCCACGACTCCAAAATCTGTGGTTCCGTCCCGGGCAGGTTCGCCTTCATGGGAAACGAGGTCCTGGGAAGGTTCAGCGTGTCTTTAATGGACAACGTCCGAGACAAATTCCCTCCAGACGAAAGCGGGGGCATGCCGCCCCCGCACATCCCTACTGGCTAAGCCGTTCATCTGAAACTATATCAAAAATTGATACCTGTGAAAAATGACACGCCGCCAGGGTGTGGGGAGTTCTTTCGTGTGGAACCCAGGCCGGAGCTCTCCGCGCTAAAGCAGACGGAAGTAAACTTCGATGGTGGCGTACACGTCCACGGGCTGGCCGCCTTTCATTCCCGGCTTGAATTTCCACTGGGTGGCGATGGTCTTGATGGCCGAATCTTCGAGGCCGAAACCAAGGCTGCGCACCACCCTGAGGTTATCCACGGAACCGTCCCGGCGGATGATGGCCTGGAGGACCACCACACCCTGGATCTTGTTTTTGCGGGCCTCTTCCGTGTACGGAGGCTCCGGGCCAAAAATGAGGATGGGCTCCGTGACTCCCCCCCCGGGCCGATAAGGGCCGCCGCCTTCGCCACCCCCCAAGCCGGGTCCCACCCCAGACCCGCGTCCGGTTCCACTACCGGACCCTTCTCCTCCCAGACCGGGGTTCCCAGGGGGGGCCGTCACGTCACCGATGTTCAGTTCCGTGCTGATCCGATCCACTACCTCGGGTTGTTCCAAATCCAGTCGCACCATGGTCTCCGGAGCATCCGGCGTGGGATCGGGGATCGGAACCGGCCTGGGCTTCGGCTCAGGGGCCACCTGGACCGGCTTGGGTGGCGTCGCAGCCGGAGAACCGCCGCCCCCGCCGCCCGGGTCCGGGAGCGCCAGGTTGCGCAGGGTAATTAAGTTCCTGGTCTCGTAGATAACGTTCCTGGAGAAGGAAGGGAACACGATGAGGAAGAGAAGGATGTGGGTCGCAATGGCCAGAATGACGGCCACCCGCAAAGGCTTTTGCTCATCGGCGCTGTCGAAGATATTGTAGGGATCCGCCTGAAGACGCCGCAAGTGTTCCTCTTGGGTGATTCGGAGAGCCAGGAGGCTCTCCACGCGAACAACGACCTTTGTCAGGAACTCCCTCACAGCCTTCACGATTGGTTCGGGTTCTGCCTAAGGTGTATCATAGCATAGGGCAAAGCACAGGATGTGGCCCCTGAAGGAGACAGAGTGGGGGAAAGGCCGATTGTTTCAGAAAAAGCCCGCTTTTTGCCGTCGTCCCATCCGACTGCGCACTGGGGGCTCGCCTGCAATCTGGCGCATCGAGGCGACTTCCCCACATGGAGTCCGTGTTGAAACTTTGCTCCGGCAATCCCATCTTCCCCTTTGGTAAACGCACGTTTATTCGAAAGGAGACTTTCATGAAGGGTACCCGAAGTTCACGAACCATGGCCCTGGCGGTCCTCGTGGCCGCACTGGCCACAGTGCTGATCTATTCGCAGTTCACCACACGTGAGGTCTGGCAGAAGCTGAGTTCTAGCCACGGCTACGACCTGGGATATCTGGATGGATACGACCGTGGACAGGACGACGCGCGGCGAAACGTCCGCTCCAACTTCCGTACCCATGACTACGAC
>JACQTF010000070.1 GCA_016210925.1 Acidobacteriota bacterium
GAGTAGAACACTACCACTCATCTAGCCTGACCTGTTCGCAGGCTTCCTCGATCGCCTCGGTGATAACGACCAAGTCGGCGGCCTCGATAGTGCCGCCAAAACGACTCAAGGACTCGCCTGGAACGCCGCGCAGGCTCGTTCCCCCCAATGCACGGGCGAACTCCAGCACCTGGCGCTGTTTCTCGGGAGCCAACCGATCTAGCTGCTCGCGAAGCTCCTTCTCAAGCGTGGGATTCACCAAGTCACCTCCGTTCCGACATCAGTGCCAGCCCTTATGATACCCCGATCTCGCCAGGAGAGCGACCGCCTGCGGTGCCAAGCATCTAACGCATCGGCGCTAACCCGCGGACGCTCATTCTTCGCACCAGCGGCCTACGGGTTCAACGCCTGGTTAGGCGCGCGCCAGGCCGGCATAGGTGGTTAGAGATTGTAAGGAAATAAATGTAACAACTGACGTACTGTTGTACACACGAAGCGAGCCACTGGATGGTGGCGGAAGTGCTGCACGATATGGATTACAGCCTGCAGGCCAACCGGAAAACATTGAGGGCTCGGCTCATCCGGACCGCAACGCGCAATTCGAGCACATCAACCGGAAAGTTCAGCAGTATCTTGCTGACCGGCAGCCCGTGATTTCAGTGGACACCAAGAAGAAGGAACTCGTCGGCAACTTCAAGAATGTCGGGCGAGAAGTGCAGCCCAAAGGCAAACCCGAGAAGGTTCGGGTACATGACGCCCGCGGCCTCCGCCGCCTATCTCGTGCCCCGTGATCCGGCCCTCTGACGTGCAAGCGTGCCCACGCCGTCTACCACCGCCAATCACTCACGCTTCGGGGGAGAGTGCCCGCGGGAGAGGCGGGTCGTCCGCTCAGGCAGTCGGACAAAGCCCCAAGACCGCCACTCGTCTCCTTAAAGACACCCGAGCCGCTCATGTCACTTGCCCATCGGTTTGCCAGATGAGCACCTCGGCGCCCGTGGCGGTGTCCGCAGTCAGTCGCGGCCTGCCAGCGGCCGTGAGTCTGAGATAACGGACCCGCTCCCTCCAGCTCCGCAGAGCCCCGCGCAATGTAAACGTGCACGAAGCGCCCATCCGAGCTCCGAGCTGATATCCAACTGCTCGTAGTTGGGCTGGATGCTCTCCGTCAGTTTGCGAGCTTGGGTGAGTCAAACCGCTGAAAGCCTGCACTACCTCCCGGGTCGATCAACCTCCTCTGGCATCTGCCGTCCTCACTTCCGTCCGCGACATCTGTTCCAGTGCCAGCAGGAGGGCGTGGGTGGCGCAGCGGCCGTGACCTTGCGCCTGCACCGCCAGGTAGAGCTGGTGCGCCAGCTCCAATCCCGGCAGCGCGAGCGCCATGCGCCTCGCTTCGTCCAGGGCGATCCCCATGTCCTTGATGAAATACTCCACGAGGAAGCCGGGATCGAAGTTCCGCTTCAGGATTCGGGGGGCCAGGTTGTCCAGCGTCCAGCAACCGGCGGCTCCGCCGCGAATGGACCGCAGCATCGTCTCCAGGTCCAGACCGGCGGCGTAGCCATACAGCAAGCTCTCGCACACGCCGATCATGGTCCCGGCGATGACGATCTGATTGCACATCTTGGCGTGCTGGCCGGCGCCCGGCCCGCCCTGGTAAACAATGCTCTTCCCCATCGTCTCCAGCAGCGGCATGATACCCTGGACGACGTTTCGGTCGCCTCCCACCATGATCGACAACGTGCCGTTCCGCGCCCCCACGTCGCCACCGGACACCGGCGCGTCCACCGTGTGGATGCCCCGCGCTTTCGCGGCCTCGTAAATCTCCCCGGCCAGGCGAGGTTCCGTCGTGGTCATGTCCACCAGGACGGCGCCAGCCCGGGCGCCCGCCAGCAGGGCGTTTTCACCCAGGTACACGTCCCGAACGTCGGCCGGGAACCCAACGATGGTGAAGACGACGTCCGACCGCTCCGCCACAACCCTGGGGGAACCCGCCCACGCCGCTCCCTCGTCCAGCAGCGTTTGGGCCTTTGCTTTCGTTCGATTGCAGACCGTCACCGCGTAACCATTGGCCAGCACGCGCCTGCACATCGAGACGCCCATCACGCCGGTCCCCACCCAGCCCACGCGCGTCGGGGGGACCGCATTTTCATGAGAAGGAATGTTGCTCGCCATGCACTATCTTCCCTTGTAGCCAGGCCCCATCAGCGGTCGTCCGGGGCGAGCCTCTGTGACGGCGCCGCCGTCCACGACGAGCTGTCCATTGACAGCTACATAAAGAACGCCTTCGCTGTAATGCAGAGGATCCTCGTACGTAGAGCGGTCGCGTACCGTGTCGGGGTTGATGACAACCAGGTCTGCGGCCATTCCCGGTCTCAGGATTCCACGATCGCTGAGGCCCATGCGCGATGCAGGCAACGAGGTCATCTTCCGAATCGCTTCTTCCAGCGTGAGCAATTTCTCGTCGCGGACGTACTTGCCGAGGATGCGGGCCGCAGAGCCCCATGCCCGGGGATGGGATTTCTGCTTTGAAAAAATCCCATCCGCGGCAACGGCTCCCGAATCGGTGCCGAGCGAGACGAGAGGATGCCTGAGTGCCGCCCGAACATCCTCCTCATCCATAATGAAGATGATACACTTGGTGTTTCCGCGATCCGCGATCACGATGTCCATCAGGACATCGAGAGGGTCTTTCCGTTCGTCGCGGGCTATCTCCTCGATGGTCTTCCCTTCATACTTCTTCAGATCGGCGTTGAGAACGATGACCACCATGACACCGGAGGGTCCGCCGGCGCCCAGGTACTGGTTTTCCCAGGTCGGGTCTTCGCGCGCCACCTCGGATTTGACCCGGGCGCCAATGCTGGGATCCTTCAGGCGGGCGACGAGCTTGTCCTTCCCTCCCTCGCGAACCCAGAGCGGCAGGCACGCGCTCAGGTCGTTGGAACCGGCCGTGTAGGGATACTGGTTTGCCGACACGTCCAGCCCTTCGGCCCGGGCCTGTTCGAGGCGCTTCAGAACCGCAGGCATTCGTCCCCAGTTCTTACGGTAGGCGGTCTTCAAGTGATAAATCTGGGCGGGGATTCGAGCCTCGCGGGCGATCCGAAAGACCTCGTCCAGGCTCTCGTCTATTTGGAAAGACTCCGAGCGCTGGTGCGTGATGTAGCTGCCACCGTAGCGCGCAGCCACGCGGGCCAGGGCGATAATCTCCTCGGTGGAAGCGAAGCGGCCCGGCAGGTATTGCAGCGACGTGGAGAGGCCGAATGCGCCCTGTTCCATGGCCTGGGCCACCAGAGCCTCCATCGCCTTCAGCTCCTCCGGTGTGGCCGCCCGCTGCTCCGGGCCCATGACATGATTCCGCACGCCTCCGGCGCCGACAAACGTCCCCAGGTTGATGACAGGCCGGGCCCGGCGAAGCGCCCGGAAGTAACCCTCGAGAGTCGTCCAGTCGGGGGTCACGCCGTAACGCGCCCACCATTCTTTGTTGTCGTCGATCATCCGGGCGTTGAGCGGGGCGATGGAGCTTCCTTCCCCGGTGATCTCCGTGGTGATTCCCTGGGTGATCTTGCTTGCCGCCCGGTGATCCACGAGAACGTTGTATTCGGATTGACCGAGCATGTCGATGAACCCGGGGGCGACCACCAGTCCTGTGGCATCGACGCGACGCTTTGTCCGACTTTGAGAGAGATCGCCGATGGCGGTGATCCGATCTCCGACGACGCCCACGTCGGCACGAAACCAGGGAGCGCCCGTCCCGTCCACAACCCGACCGCCGGAAATAACCAGGTCGTAGCTGACCGATCCTGATCTCTGCGGGGCTGCGGCAAGACTTAGAAATAAGAAGAGAGGCAGTAAAAAAGGCTTTAATCGGTTCACATCTGCCTCCTTGCTTGATCAACCATGTTCATTCGTTTTCCCTGAGGCGACGCTGCGGCTTCACCATCCGAAAATGTACCTCTCCCTTCGGACATCAGCCCCACCCCGAAGGGTGCCCGTGTGCGGATTCATCCCGACGGCCACGACGCCTGTGCTCATGGCGTACGGTCCTATGACGCGGAGTTTGTGGCCCCGTGCTCGTAGGTCATCCAGGACCCCCGCAGCCATACGACCTTCCAGTTCAAGGACGCCGGGCAGGCTTGGGTGATCGTCGAACGAGCCATGGGGATGAAGCGAGTTGATCCGTGGCGCTTCCAGCGCTTCCTGGATGGACATCTTAAAAACGATGATGTTGAGAAGCACGTTGAGAATCTGCTGATCCTGGCTGTCTCCTCCCGGCGTGCTGATGGCGAGAAAAGGCGCACCCTCCTTCAAAACAATCGTCGGGGTCAGCGTGGTCCTCGGACGTTTCCCTCCGACGAGGACGTTGGGGCTCGCCGGGTCCAGATCGAACATCTGCATCCGATTGGAAAGCGGCACGCCCGTATCGCCGGCAATAAACGCTCCCCCGAGGAGCCATCCCGAACTGGGCGTTGAGCTGAAAAGATTGCCGTCTTTGTCCACCACGTCCACACAGGTGGTGTCTCCCGGCTCCTGAGGCGTCTTCGCTCCCTGGGAGTGGGGCGTGTACAGGAGGGCGGGAGCTTTCACCTCCGGATCGTAAAGGAACGGGTCCCCCGCACGATGTTCGAGCGATGCCTGCCTGCCGATCAGGTTTCGACGTTCGGCCGCGTAAGCTTTGGACAGCAGGCCGCTGAGCGGGACTTTCGCGAACGCCGGGTCGCCGTAAAAAGTATTGCGGTCCGCGTAGGCCAGCTTGATCGCCTCGTGAACGGTATGGATGTAATCGGCAGAGTTGTGGCCCATGCCGGCCAGGTCCAGGCCTTCCAGGATATTCAAGGTCTGGAGCAAGGCGGGCCCCTGGCTCCAGGGCCCGGCCTTGTAGATGTCGAAACCGTGGAAACTCGTCGTTGTCGGTTTTTCGATCCTGCCCTGGAAATTTGCAAGGTCTTCGTAGGCAAAGACGCCGCCTGCCGCGCGGTCAGCCTCCGCGATGCGGCGCGCGATGTCGCCTTTATAAAAGGCGTCGCGGCCTGCGCGGATTGCGGCTTTACGGTCGCTGGTCTTTTGAAATGCCTCTCGTTCGGCCGCCACGATGGTCCGGAGCGTCTGTGCCAGATTCCGCTGTCGGAAGAGTTCGCCCACTTCAGGAATCTTCCCATCCGGATAGTAGGTTTTCTTCGACCAGTCCCACTGTTCCGTGTTCTTCCTCTCGCGGATCATAAAGTCGCGGAGAAACCCGTACATGGGAAAGCCGTCGGCCAGCTCGATCGCGGGGGCCATGACCTGTTCCAGTCGCATCGTTCCGTAGGACTCGAGAGCCAGCGCCATGGCGTCCATCACCGCTGGGATCGTGGCCGCGAGCGGCCCGTTCGAGTCCACCTTGCCCTTGGGCTTGAACAGCTCGGGAGGTGCGGCCTTCGGCGCCGAGCCTTGCCCGTTGATGACCAGAACCTGCCGGGTCTTGGCGTCGTAAATCATCGTCGGGGATTCGCCGCCAAAACCAAAATGAGAGATCTCCACCACCGCGGCAGCGAATACCGAAGCGACGCCGGCATCGATCGCGTTCCCTCCCTGCTGAAGAATGCGTGTTCCCGCCGCAACCGAATAGTGCCGCCCCGCGGCCACAATCCCGCGCTGGCCGGTGATCTCGGGCCGCATCGTTTCGACCCGAGGCGGTGGAACCCGGGTCGGCTCTTGAGACAGGGCCATCACGGGTGAAAAAAAGATCATCCCAACGAGAGCGCTCGGTATTTTCATGCGGCCTCCATGGCGTACCGTAACTCCTTTTTTTATGGAGCCATTATCTCAAGGGTCACGCGGCGTGGGTACAACTTTCATCTCTCTGGGGAGCCCGGGCGTCCCACCAATTTCGCCAGGCTTGAATCCGTTCGGGCTGGACGAATACAATTCTTAGCATCGCAGCTACAACCTGGAGGACCGGCTTGAAACGGATCGCGCTCCCGATAAGTTTGATCGCCGGCCTGGTCGCCCTCGGGCAAACGCAGTACGATCTCCTCATCCGCGGTGGCCGCCTGATCGACGGCACGGGCAACCCCTGGGTCCGCTCGGATCTGGCGATCCAAGGCGACCGCATCGCCGCCATAGGCGACTTGAGTCAGGCGACGGCGGCCCGGGTCATCGACGCCACTGGCCTGATCGTGGCGCCCGGCTTCATCGACCCGCACACCCACTCGCGCCGCGCCATCTTCCAGGTGCCGACTGCCGATACGGTGGTCTTCGATGGCGTGACCACCTCCATCGAAGGCAACGACGGAAGTTCTCCCTGGCCCGTGGGCCAGCACCTTCGGGAGATCGCCAGCACACGGATCACCACCAACTGGGGCATCTTCCTCGGCCAGGGCACCGTCCGCGAGCAGGTGATGGGAAGGGTTCACCGCGACCCGACGCCCGAGGAGATGGAAAAGATGAAGGGCCTCGTGGCCCAGGGAATGGAAGAAGGGGCCCTGGGGCTTTCCACGGGCTTGATCTACGTGCCCGGCACATTCACCAGGACCGAAGAGATCATCGAGCTGGCGAAGGTGGCGGCACGCTATGGCGGCATCTATATCACCCACATGCGAGACGAGGCGGACGGCCTGCTCGATTCCGTGAAGGAAACCATCCGCATCGGGGAAGAGGGCGGCCTTCCGGTGCAGATCACGCATCACAAGGCGGTAGGGACGAAGAACTGGGGGCGCAGCAAAGAGAGCCTGGCGCTCATCGAGGCTGCGCGAGCACGGGGGGCCGACGTCACCATCGACCAATACCCGTACACCGCCTCCCAGACGGGCATCGCGGTGCTGCTGCCGCCGTGGGCTCAGGAGGGCACGAGCGAGGAGGTCGCGAAGCGCCTGAACGATCCGGCAACCCGGCCGAAAATCAAAGAAGGGATCGTCCAGAACATCCTTCACAACCGCGGAGGGGGCGATCCGAAGAATGTCTTCATTGGCTCCTGCAGTTGGGATCCTTCCTTGAACGGCAAAAGCCTGGCCGAGATCAGCCAGATGCGCGGTCTGTCACCGACGGCGGCCCATGCCGCCGAGGTGACCATGGAGATCGTCCTCAAGGGCGGGGCGCAGGCCATCTTTCACGCGATGGCGGAGGAAGACGTCGAGCGCATCCTGCAGCACCACTTGACGGCGGTCGGGTCCGACGGCGGCGTGGTGAAATTCGGAGATGGCGTGCCCCATCCCCGCCATTACGGCACCTTTTCCCGCGTGCTGGGCCGCTATGTGAGAGAACGTCAGCTATTGCCCCTCGAGGAGGCGATTCGGAAAATGACCAGTGCGACGGCACAGCGGCTGTCGATCCGTCACCGCGGGCTACTCCGCGAGGGCTTCTTTGCCGATGTCGTGGTATTTGATGCATCGAGCGTGCGGGACCGGGCCGAGTTCGGCAACCCGCACCAGTACTCCGAAGGCTTCCAGTACGTTCTCGTCAACGGCCTCCTGGTGATCGATCAGGGTCACCACACGGGCGCGCGATCCGGGCGGGTGATCCACGGTCCCGGCTTCCGCGAGGACGCCCCGGCGGGTCTGGGACGGATCGAGCCCCGGTAACCCAGCCGGCTTCCACCCTCCCTACTTTCGATAGTCCAGCGCGGGCTTGCGATCGCCGATCCTGGGTTTGTACACGAAGTTGCCGCGCCTGCTGTCAAACTCAGCGCGCGCCTTGAGAATGTGACCTGGCTCGGTAAACAGATCCCGGGCCGTCAGCGCCATCGTCTTCGCGGCCACGAGCATGCCCTTGGCACCGATGGACGTGCCCCCACAGGCCACGGCCTGCCAGCTGTGAGCCGGCGTACCGGGGACCCACGTTGCGGCGCGCACCTGGACTGCGGGCACGACCCAACTCACGTCGCCCAGATCCGAGGAGCCTCCGGTGGAGCTTGTACGGAGCGGCTGAATCTGCTCCTGCGACCCCAAGGGGAGGTCACCCTCGAGCAGCTCTTTCCGAATCGCTTCGGCGAACGCCTGCTCGTCGGCGGAGTACGTGACGCCACCCACCTGCTGAAGGTTCTTGTATTGCAGGCGAGCCAGGTATTCATTCGGCAGCACGTTGTAGACGGCCCCGATGATCTCGTGCTCGATGGTGGTCTCGGTGCCGAGCGCGGCGGCGTCCGCGGCCTTCAGGATCCGGTTCCAGATGGCGTCGAGCACGCGCATGTCCGGATGCCGCGCGTAGTAGTACACTTCCGCAAAGTCGGGCACGACGTTCGGAGCGCTGCCACCGCGCGTGATCACATAGTGCACGCGCGCGTCGGGCGGAATGTGCTCCCGCATCATGTTGACCATGTAGTTCATGGCCTCGACGCCGTCGAGTGCCGACCTCCCCTTCTCCGGGGCCGATGAGGCGTGCGCTGAGATTCCGCGAAACCGAAACTTGGCCGAGGCGTTCGCCAGAGTGGTGCCGACGCTGACCTCGTTGCGGTCAGCCGGATGCCAGGCGATCGCCACGTCCACGTCGCTGAACAACCCCGCGCGGACCATGTAGACCTTGCCCGACCCGCCCTCTTCCGCTGGGGTTCCGTAAAAGCGTAGCGTGCCGGACCGCTGATTCGACGCCATCCACTCCTTCACCGCGATGGCGGCGGCGACGGAGCCTGCGCCGAACAGGTGATGACCGCAGCCGTGGCCGGGCCCGTTCTCCACGATCGGCTTTCGCCGGGGCACCGCCTCCTGCGAAAGTCCCGGCAGTGCGTCGAACTCGCCGATAATGGCCACGACGGGCCTGCCCGCCCCGTAGCTCGCCACAAAGGCGGTCGGAATGTCTGCGACCCCCTTCTGGACGGTGAAGCCGGCGGAGGCCAGGTGCGACTGCAGCAGCGCGCTGCTCTTCTCCTCCTGATAGCCGACTTCGGCGAAGCCCCAGATCTGCTTCGCCACTTCCGCGTACACCCCGCGCTTCGCCTCGATGCCTTGCACCAGGTCTGAAGCTGTGTCGTCTTGTGCCCGCCCGCCGGCGATAGGCGGTTCAAAGGCAAGCGCGACCGCCAGGGGCAGGAGCATTGCGATTCTGTTCATGAATGCTCCTTCAAGCTTTTCGTGTCCCAAAACGGTGAGATTGAGGAAGCTCACTTCCCGCAAACGGACGCCCATGGTGACCCGGGAGAGCTCCGACCGCGTCGGTCGCCCGAAGCCAGCTGCTGTTGCACGCCATTCACAGGACGGCCAGCGCTTGCGCTGTGGGCAGATCTGCCGCCACCCTCCGCCAGCTTTCCCCCTTATCCCGGCTGACGAAAAGCTCATGCCCTGCTGCGGCGTACGCACTCCCGGATTCATCCAGGACTAGCGCGTACACCATGTCGTCGAACCTCGGGGGCAGTCCTCGCTCCACCCGGATCCAATGCTCGCCGCCATCATCACTCCGGTAGAGGGCGGCGTTGGCGCCCCTGGCCCAGCCTGGAGGAGGGCTCGCCGCGGCGGCGGTGTAGAGGCAATCCGGCTCCCGTTGCGAGACAACGCACGGGACGGTATACCTGCGATCCAACCCCGCCATGAGGTGCCGCCAGTGATGGCCGCCGTTATCACTCCGATAAAATCCCGCCCCTGTCGTTGCGTACACCCGCGTACCGTCAGGCGCGGGCGCTACTGTGTGGACATCCCAATACAGCCCTTCGTTCAGACTCTCCCACGTCTCACCTCCGTCAGCACTCCGGTAAATGCCGCCCTCTTCCACGCCCATGTAGACGCCGCCGGCGACCTGGGGGTCCGGGGCAATTGAGCGCACGTGAGGGATGTGGGGCGGCGGCGGGAAAGTCCAGCGCTTGTAGCCGGGAATGCGCCGTACCGATTCACAAGCCATCCAGCTCTTGCCCCCGTCATCACTCCGATACAGGAGGGCCGGGGAGACGCCCAGGTAAAGACGGCCTGGCATCCGCAGGTCGGCAGCAAAGGCCCAGACCTCCTCCTGAACGGGGCACGCGTTCACCAACTGCCAACCCTCCCCGTCTGCGCGCCTCCAGAGAGCACCCTTCTGCGTCAGCGCAAACACCATGCCGCGGCCGGCCGCCAAGAACTCCACGGTCAGGGGCCCTTCTTCTGGCACAATGCTCTCTCCGTCATGCGCCAGCCGAAAGACGCCGCCGTCTGTGCCGATCATGAGCTCAGACACGATCTCTGCGCTCGGGCCTTTGTAAAGTGCGGCGCTGCTTTCAGCAGCGATCCGTCGCAGGGTCCCGGCAATTTCCTTTTGCACGACCCGGTCGCCCATCTGCAAGGGCTTGCTGTCGCGAAACCAGATCTGCGTCGTGGTCGTAAATTTTCGAAGTTTCTCCCGCTCATTCTGAAGGTGGTAAGCCAGAAACTCGGTAGCCGGAAACCTTGCTCGGCGATTTCGATCGCGGGAGCCAGCACTTGTTGCAACGTTTTTGTGCCATATTTGTGAATCGCTATTTCCGCCGCCCCCACCGCATCGGGCGCACTCACGGAGAGAGCGCCCTCCAGGGGTGCGATAAGAGCCCTCATTCTCGTCATGGTTCACCCTATTCTTCGCGGTCAGCGAGACTCGGTCAACGTTCGTGGAATGCGTCGCTCCGGGAGCGCGATGGTCAATTCTTGGGTAAGCTTGTTTTTGCCGAGTGTTCGATGTAGAAGCTGGCAACCTTTGGAGTCATGAAATTCTCCGCTCTCAATTTCTCCACCGCCGCCCGGACACAAGCGACATACTTTTCGCGGCTAAACGTTTCATTGTGCTTCAAGAGCCCGAGCCTGCGCCACGCTTCCGTGACCGTCTCCCGATAGTCTCGATACCCGTTCCGATTCATATCGACGTAGTTTCGAAACCGGTTGGGGTTGTCGGGGCCGGCGTCCACCCACCCGCGTCCGTCAAAAGGCTCCAGCCCATTTCCGTCGAAGGGCGCAAACCCCGTCGTCCCCTGACCTGATGGACCGGCACTCGGGGGAAAGATGTAATAGACTCCCAGGGGACAAGCAACCTCCGGTAAAGCCACGGCGCCGTTTTCGATGATTCCATCCTTATCGACATCGCCCAGTTCCGCCCAATCTGACTTGGTGGGAGGGGGTTCGACGCCCTTTTCCACCCATTGGTCCAAGAGATCGATCAACCCGTCCATCAGTTTCGACAGGTCCGCAATCTCGATATCACCCCTTTTTCCGTCAGGGAGGTATTCGCCCCCTGAGTGGCTCACCCCCGCCAGCTCGTACATGCGGTGCTTGTTGCCCAGCCCTTTGTCGCGCAGGACCTTGGCATTGATTCTCTTGTTCGCCAGAAAGTTATTGGATGCCCAGGGCGGAGGATCGTCGGCGGTCTCGTTGACATACAGCAGGTGACTGATGTCGATCTGGGGGACGAAACGCTCCCGATCTTTGGCATTCGCGAACAGGACGTCTTTTCCATCTTTGAAGACAATGGGGAGCCACAGTCCGGCGCCGGAGTCGTCGGCGATCATGCCATCGATGATGGGCTTGCCGTCCTTGTCCACATTCAGGCCAGGTTGATAGTTGACGATCCTGCCGGGCCTTGCTCCGCCGGAATGGCCATACCAGTAAGTCCTGGAGGGCTCCCGGCCGAGGCGGCTTTTCAGAACATTCTCTGCCAGTTTCGCAAATCCCATGATCAAGCGGGGTTGTTCCGTCACGTTTCTGTCCGCGAGAACTGTACCGTCGTCCAGGGTCACAATGCTATCACCCCCAGTCATGAGGGTGGACCTTCTCGTTTTCGCCACGGCAAAGCCCTTCTCAAGCATCAGCCTTTCATATTTGCTGATGTCCTTCAGGGGGTCCGACCGATCGAGGTTCTTATCCCACGCCTTCAGGGTGCCCCGCGCGAAGGAGGCTCCGGCGCCGTGAGCCGTGACAAACATTTTTCCATTCCACGCGCTCCGGTCTTGGGGATAAAGAAGGATCATGCTGCTGCCCTTAGCGGCCTCGTACCGGCCTATTCCGTGATAAAAGGGGTTTGTGTTGCCGCCTTGAAGAAAAACGAACTCAGGGTTCGAGTTGAAGTAGAAGTTGTAGCGTCCTTCCTTGGCGGTATAGCCGTCGATCGTGCCACTGATGCCCATGTCCAGGCGCCGGAACTTCTGACCCTGAAAGGTCACCTCGGTTTCCTCCATTCGGCAGTCCTCTTGTCCGACGAGCTTGCCGTTGATTTCAGTTTTGGGAACCATGAATTCGTTGCAGGAAACCACGTCGTCGTTGGAACTCTGAGCGGTGAGAAGGGGCAGGGCAGTGGCCGACCCAAGAAATATCGGAAGCCACGATACCCAGAATGGAAACAGGCGCCAGTGTGTTCTCATCTAAATAGACCTCCTCAATTTTTAGGACGGTTCATCCGGGGAGTTCCATCACTGCATTCAGGGTCTATGCCTTACCCTCCAAGCGAAGATTCCACTGCCGAATCCAGCGCGCGGGATCAGCCGCATAATCCTTCTGGTAGTCACCCTGAAAATTGATTCCGGGCATGGCGGGAATCCAGAGCTCGGTCAAAAGCTTGTCCGGGTCCCCGTACTTCGCCGCCTCGGCCCTCACCTCCGGGTGGTCCAAGACAGTGAGACGACCCTTGTCGATGACTTTGACGGTTTTCCCGTCGCTGGTCTGGGCCTGGAAGGTCGGGAAATAGGCATGGATGTGGGGCGCATGGCCTCCCATGACTTTCTTGCTCTTGACGAAGTCGATGAAGCTCTTGGCCCGGCTATCGACGCCGAAACCGAAATGCAGGACTCCCGATCTTCGGATGGCCGCGGTCCACCACGTCCCGGGGAGGGCCCAAGGATCGGTCCCAATGGCGGCTTCAATCAGATAGCTATAGCCCGGCCTTGGATAGTTGGGCCAATGGACATTCTTGTACTGCTGCAGGAGATCCCGCCATGCGTCGCCGTAAGCGCCCCCTCCTTCCACCTCCACCACCTGGTGCTGCTTCAGACGGACCAGGATGCGCGGAAAGGGAGCCACGTGGCTGATGGTCCCCGCGATGACCCCTTCCGCATCGCTTTTATCCAGGACCACCATCTGAGGGTAGCCCCATTCGTGCCCGCCATAGATCTTGGGGCGCAACTCCCGCTCCTGCAGAAGGCTCCACAGTTCCGGATAGAGCGAGTAACTGATATCCGTCCCTTCCGGATCTGTGATTCTCACCCGGGTGGTCTTCCACAGGATCTCCATGGTCTTGAACTCGATCATCTCCCTGAGCTTGTACGGATAGCCGGCGAAGAACGCGAACCGCTCTGCGCTGGTCCACTGGTTGTAGAACCGCTCGTGGGAAAACTCCTTCTGGGTGGCCACCGGCCCGCCCATGCCCTCCACCACCAGGCGATACCCTTGCTGGATGGCGAAGTCCGAGAACCAGGGTCGCATGGAGTCCTCGGGCGTTCGCCCGGCCGCCCAGTTCGTGATCTGCCACTCGGGGGGCGGCGGCGCCGTGTCGAAGGCGCGGCCCCCGTACTGACCTGCCCTGGCGTCCCTCACCAGCTGATCGGCCAGAATGCCCTTTTCTCGCAGCGCCCTTGTGATGGCGTCCAGGACCATGCGGTCAAAGCTGCTGTCCACGATGAGCAGCGCCTTTTGTCCCGACTCGATCCCGTAGCTGGGCAGCACGGCCCACTTCCTGGGCGGAACCGACACCAGTTGCCGGGCCATCGGCAGGAGATCGTCCACATTGCCCACCTTGGGGAGCAGCGCTTTCAGGTCCGGATCGCGGGGGGCCGGATAAGCGAAGCCCTGGCCGTGGACCGGGCTGCCGAGCTGCGGGGCGAAATAGGGAAGCGTTAGGGCTCCCAGGATGGACCGTCCAGAAAGGTCCAGAAATTTCCGTCTCGACCCTACCCAATTCTGCATGGCGTTTACCTCCGCAAGCTTTAGATTCTTGCCCAGCCCTCAGCTGTCAGCGTTTAGCTTCGGGCGCGAGCGGACGGCCGAAAGCTGACGGCTGACCGCTCACCAAATGAACTTGATGCCAAATTGAAGCTGGCGCGAAGTGGAAACGGTGTCGCTGATGCGGCCCACGCCCCCCACGGGCCTCCCGCTGGCGTCCTCAAACACCGTGCTGGCCGGCGGACCGAAGTTCGTCCGGTTGGGCAGGTTGAAAAACTCCGCCTTGAACTGCACGTTGAACGTCTCGGAGATGCTGGGAATGAGCGTGTTTTTCACCACCGAGAGGTCGAAGTTGGCGTATCCGGGACCACGCACCGTATTCCGGCCGACGGTGCCGAAGAAGCCCGCCGGCTGAAGCCGGAAAGCGGAAACGTCAAAGTACCGGTCCGGCCCGCCCAACACCGGACTGTTGCTCCTTCCCGCCACCAGATCGGGGCGATCGCCGGCTCCGTCCCGCCCTCCCGCCAGGTGTCGGGAGTGATCATGTCGATTCTGAACGTGCACCGGAGCCCCCGAGGCCAGGGTCAGGATCCCATTGACCTGCCAGCCGCCCAACAGTTTCGCAGCCGGGCCTGCCAGGCTCCTCCCCATCGCACGACCCGGGCCAAAGGGGAGCTCGTACACATAATTAAACGTCAGGTTATGCTGGACGTGAAAATTGCTGACCGACTTGTCGAGAAACTGGTTCTCCGGGTCCAGCGGGGTCCGCGCACTGCCGCCCCGGTACTCGCCGCTGAAGGTGCTGCTGTGGGTGTCCAGGCTCTTTCCGAAGGTGTAGGCCACTCGAAACTGGAGCCCCTGGCTCATCCGCTTCTCGACCCAGGTTTGGAAGGAGTTGTACCAGGAGTTGGCTTCTGACTCGGTCACGATGTGCCTCTGCAACGCCCGGTTCCTGACGGGTCGGCCCGGGGGAAAGAACTTTCGCCCGTCGGGCAAGATGTCGGGAATCACCGTGTTGCGCTCCACGCCGTGGAACAGGTTAATTCCCCTGGAGCCCACGTAGCTCACGGTCCAACCCAGGTTGGGGGCGATCTCCCGCTGCAGGGTCAAGTTGTACTGAAGCATGTAAGGGGTCTTGGTGATAAAGACGGAGTCGGGCCCTTGTGGAACCCGCCCCAGAGCCTCGCTGAGCGGCGGGAGGCTGTTGAAGGGTTCCTTGATGCTGTTGAAGGGGGGCCGGCTGATGGCCGCCCGAAAGAAGAACGGAAACTGGCGGATCCCGGCCACAGACCAGTGCCAGGGCAGCGCGTGCTCGTAGAAAATTCCGAACCCGCTTCGGACCGACGTCTTTCCGTCGCCCAAGGGGTCCCACGCAAATCCAAGCCGGGGCGCAAAGGTGTTCTTATCGGTCTCAAAGAAGGACCCGCTTCCCAGGATGACGGGAGTCGTGGCCCCCGGCGGGAAATTGGAAAGCTTCCCGTTCACCTCCGTGGGCCCGGTGACGGACTCGTAGCGGACGCCCAGGTTCAAAGTGAAATGGGGAGTGATGCGAATGTCATCTTGAAGGAAGCCGCCGAACAACGTCTGACGATAACCCCGAACCGCGTCGGAACCGGGAAGCACCGCGCGAAAGACCAAAGGCCTGCCCAGAAGAAAGTCCCGCAGGGTGTTAAATTGCAGGGTCCCGCTGCCGTCAAACCAGGCCTTGAAGTTGAACTGAATCCTCTTGACGATGGCCCCCGCCTTCACCGAGTGGCCGCCCAGATTGAGGTTGATGTCATCCGACCACTCAAATTGGTTGTAGGGCGTGATGCGCGGGATGATGGGATTCGGAGCCCCCAACGTGCTGGTGCCGCTTCCCGCACTCAGATTTCCACTCCTCCCGAATGGAAAAACCGGCGTTAGGTCCAGCGAAGAGGCAATGGAGACCAGCGGCGCAGCCTCCGAGGACTGGAAGGAACGATTGAAGCCAAATCGGGCCCGGTTCACCAGGCGAGAGGAGATGATCTTGGACTCCTCCAGCGTCAGATATTGATTGCGCCCCCGGTCGAAGGTCTCAAAGACCCTGATATCATCCGGCGTCCTCACCGTGGCATTGTCAAAGGTGTATCGGGCAAAGAAGGAATCGGAATCGCTCCACTGGTGATCGATCCTGACCATGAAGTAGTCCTCGCGGGTGGGCGACGCGGCAGAGCCCAGCAGTTCCGCGGTGCCGTTGCCAAAGTCCCGACCATTGGGGAGGGGATACAGATCCAGGATCGGCTTGACCACGGGGCTGATCTGGACGGTCTCGGTGGGGAGAATGCCCTGGCGGGCGGCGACCGTGGGGACCCGGCCCACCTGGGTCAGGCCCAGCCGTTCCCTCAAAGCTTCAAAGGCACCCAGGAAGAAAGTCCGATTCCTGACGATGGGCCCGCCTATCGTAAAACCGAACTGGTTGCGTTTGAACTCGGGAGGTGCTCCCGGGTCGAAGAAGTTGCGGGCATCCAGATTGTCGTTGCGATGGAAGCCAAAGCCGGTGCCGTGGAGCTCGTTGGTTCCCGATTTGGTGACCACATTGATGACGGCGCCCGCGACGCCCCCAAACTCGGCGCTGTAGGAACTGGTTTCTACGCGAAACTCCCGAATCGCATCCACGCCCAAAAAGTTCCCTGCCACACTGCCCCCAGCGAAGCCGCGGACGTCATTCACGTCGGTTCCGTCCAGCAGCATTCCGCTTTGATTCGGACGAGCGCCCGCCACCGAAAACTTGGCGCCCCTGCCATAGAAGAAACCCCGAGGTGCGCTCTTGGTGATGGTCACCCCCGGCGACAACGTGGCCAGTTGGTCGAAGCTTCTTCCATTGAGCGGCAACTCGGTGACATCTCGCTCATTGATCAAGGCCGAGGTGCTGGATTTCGTGGTCTCCACCAGGGGAGCGGCGCCGGTCACCACCAACTGCTCCGAGATCTCGCCCACGTGCAACTCGAAGTTGATGACCGCATCCCGGTCCACCGTGAGCTCCACCCCCGTCCTGACCACGGCACGGAATCCCTGCAGCTCAGCTTTCAGCTCATACCCGCCCAGCGGAAGATTCGGGGCGCGATAGCGACCCTCGGAATCCGTGAGGGCCACTCGCGTGAGCCCGGTTCTCTGATTTCGAACGGTGACCGTGACCCCGGGAACAAGAGCACCTGTTTCATCCGTCACAGTACCCAGAATGGATGCGGTAGTCACTTGGGCGTATCCAAACCAGCACCCAAGCACAACCGCCGCCCCAAGCGGAAAGAGCAATTTTCCGGATATCGAAATCATATCGTCCTCCTCGACCCTACCCTGGCTCTCAGCACCACCTTCTCGGGCGCGATGATTTTTGTCCTCACCCGATACGTCCCAGGCGAGGCGCGGTTCCACATAGGCGCGCGGACGCGCCTTAAGCGGCTCGGCTACTCTCTTGCGATCCACTCCCGCGGAAACCGTCACGCCATTGACCTCCGCGCGATCTAAACTGTTGTTGGATATAAGTGAGGGCAGATTACACGAGGTCAAGTGGTAAGTCAATTGTCATCGTGGACATGTCGCGCGGTCTGGAAAGCGGCGGTTCGCAGATGAACGGTGTTAAAATAACCGCATCGCGGTTAAACTCCCTGCGATGAATCAGAAAAATAGCCAGCAGGTCACCTCCTGGCGAGGATCGCAGGCCGCCACCATGTGAGCGATGCCGGCTCGGAGGAAGGCAAAATGAATCCAAAAACCACCCACCAAGGGGGCTGATGGCCAGATTGAAACCTCCTTTAGGATCTTCTCTTGAATTGGACCAGGCAGCCGATCGAGGTCTCGTTGCATCATGTGCATCATGGACACCCGGCGGATGGTCAAAAGTCGAAGAGGCGGGTAAACTTCAACGCGACGGAACGAAGGCCGCCCTGCCCGGGCCGGGTCTGTTCCTCGTACACACTCGGTGAACCTGCCGCTCCAGAAGCCTCCCCAGTTGTAGCGAATGCTCCCTGCTGCCGGCTTGGAGAGGTCCCAATGTTTGGCACGTGGATTGCTCCTAGTGCATCGTGTGATTAGTTCTTTACATTATTGCCCTTCCAGGCTAATAACCCAAAGAACTTGTCGGACGCTGCACTAGTAGGTTCAACGAATCTTAAGACGCCCCCCTTTTGGGGCGTTGATGAAGGGAAAGTGAAATCATGACAAGCAATAAGATGACGACCGTGGACGAATCCGAGGAATCGGACTCGCAGATCTTACACTGCCCGGCAGGCGCAATCCTTGACACCTGGTCCAGCCACACTTGGACCGAGGGCATCCAGATCGACGATCTGCAAAAGCTCGACTCGATCCTGGTAAAAACGAAAAATAGCACCTACGAGATCACCCGTGCTCTGCAACAGAACCGGGGAAGTGCTGGTTCGCGGTGGTCGCTTCTTTCCGCAATTCACTCGCGCCCACCTGGCCGGGAGTTCACCGGGTGGGAGTTTCTTGAAACTGCTCGGCATCTACGTAGGTTTTAAGATGGAACTCCATGCAGGTGGGCGACCCCTTATGACAAGCCTGGTTCAGTTCATCAGCTTAGAAGAAGAAGCAGGTTCGGCGGCCCCAGCCTAGAGTTCACGGCCAACAATGATGGCTGCTCAAGGGTGTTTTAGGGTTGGAGAGCAGAAGCCCGAGCTGCTTGTCGGCCCGTACCTCCTTTGGGATGGTACTCGGTGCTTTGGACCGATCCGAGTGGGCATGCCTTACAGCGTTTCAGCCGGGTCGAATTTTCAAAACTCGAAGAGGCGGGTGAACTTGAGCGAGAGGGAACGAAGACCGTCCTCGTGCGCGGTCCTTTGCTCGTGGTACACGATAAACAGGTCGCTCAGGGGCCGGTGGATGAGGTTGTAGCGCACCTGGACGCTGTGGAGCCGGCTGATGCTGTTGTGCTGGGCAAAGAGGTCCAGGAACTGTCGCGTGCTGAACGCATAGCGCAGGCGGACGCCGGCCAGGTGAGTCCGGAAGCTTCCCTCCCGCAACCGGACATCGTTCGTGACGTAAGAGAGCTCGGCGGAAAAGTCAGGACGATGCCGGAGGATCCCCGTGAGGGTCCACTCGGCGAACCTGCCGCTCCAGAACCCTCCCCAGTTGTAGCGAACGCTGCCCGCCACCGGCTTGGAAGGGTTCCAGCTGTATTGCGCCACGTGGCGAGCCACGGAGTAGGTGCCGACGGGGATCGAGATGTCGCGGCGGATGCGGAAGGGATTTCGAAGCTCCTCGAACTCGCGACTTTGGTAGACCTCCATCCGCGAGCCGTCCTGGAAATAGATCCAGAGCCCCAGGTGGAGGTTTCGCGTCAGGAGGTGGTTGTCTCGATCCATGAAGTAGTCCAGGTACGCATGGGGGTGGAACTCCCGGATCCAGGAGCTTCGTTTGGGCCGAGGGTGAAGGTCGAGACCGGACCGCAGGACGCGGATGCCCTTGCGCCGGATGAAGCCCATGTCGTCGTTGAAGTTCTCCCCCACGTCGACGTAGGTTCCTGAGATTCCCAGGAAGTTATCGGCCCACTGGGCGGAGAGCTTGCCCGCCAGATCATCTCCCGGGCTGCCGGGCACGTAGGATTTGGCCACGAAGGAGGAAAGGGTGAGCCGGTCCATGAATTCGAAGTTGGCGTCGGCACCCACCACGCGGCTGAAATCGCTACCCTCTCCGGAGCGGTTCAGAAAGACGCCACCCACGTCCGACTTGCGGAACAGATCGCGACGGAGCCGCAGGACGGTGTAATCGTTCCCGGGAAAGCGATCCGTGCTGCGGGTGGACATCTGGAGCAGCCCCAGAGAATGGTCTCCCAGGCGGCCGGTGAGCCGCGCGCCTCCCCAGATGGGCAGTGGGAGGCCCTCGGGGGAGAGCCCGATCCGTCGGCTGAAGAACGCCACGAATTCTTCGGAGGCGGTTCTGCCCCTTTGTTTCTCCTGGGCACCGACTCCGAAATGAAACAGGTCGGCGCTCTCCAGGAAGAAATCGCGCTTCTCGGGAAAGAAGAGGGGAAACCGCGTGAGGTTGATTTGCTGCTGGTCCACCTCCACCTGGGAGAAGTCGGTGTTCAACGTCAGGTCCAGCACCAGGCTCGAGGTGAGGCCGTACTTGACATCCCAGCCGCCATCGGCGCTCCCCTTGTGCGAGCCGGTCTCCACGTTGTCCACGCTGACCAGCCCGTAGGGCTTCACCTTCAGATTGCGCCCCTGGCGCACTCCCTCCAGGCCCACGAGCCGGCCTGCCATCGAGAAACGCCCGAGGTCGAAGCGGCGGGGAACAAACGACCAGCGAGCGACCTCGTTCTTGCGGCGCATCCGGCGATCAAAGTTGACGCCCCACGCCTGAGAAGCGCCGGCCGTGAAACGGAGGGTCTTGAAGGGGATGGCCACTTCCGCCGCCCAACCGGAAGGGGTCTGCCGGGCCCGGACATGCCAGACCGCGTCCCAGTTCTCGTTGACCTTGACCCCATCGTCGGTGACCTGCGCGTCGTGCTGGGCGCCGTCGGGCGTCGTCAGAAACAGAAAACCGTTCCGCCGGTCATCGAAAGGGCTGAGTGCGATTCCAACCATGTCCGTGTCGTTTTCGTTGAAGTCTCGCCGCAGGGAGGTGGTGAGCAACCGGTCGGGTTGGCTGTCGCGGCAAAGGATTCCGAAATAGAGGTTGTCCCGATCGTACAGGACTCGAATGTCCGTGGCCTCCGTGGCCGGCGTGCCTTCGTAGGGCTCGGCCTGCACGAAACTTTCCGCGGGCTCGGCCCGCGCCCAGGCCGCCTCATCCAGGAGGCCGTCCAGCGTGAGGCGCTCTCCTTCGTGAAGGCGAACGGCCGCCACTTCCCGGCGCTCCGGAGGCTCGTGGGCCTGCGGCTGGCCGGCCACGGTGGTTTCCAGATCCGCCAGTCCCAACAGGGCCAGCGTTGCTCCTGCGATGATCCGGGTGCGACGGTTTTTCACGGAGCGAAGTTTCCCCTTTAGGGCAAGCGGTAGTCCTTGAACTGCTGTCGCAGCACCGATTTCTGGAACTTCCCGGTCGAGGTGCGAGGAATTTCGCTGACGAACTCGATCGCGTCGGGCACCCACCACTTGGCAAATTGCGACGCGAGGTGAGCCCGCAGCTCTTCGCCGCCGGCGCTGCGGCCCTCTTTGAGCACCACCACCGCCAGTGGTCGCTCGTGCCAGCGGGGGTGGGGAATCGCGATCACTGCCGCTTCCGCGACCGCCGGATGACCCATGAGCGCGTTCTCCAGCGCGACGGAGCTGATCCATTCGCCGCCGGACTTGATCACGTCCTTGGTCCGGTCCTGAATTTGGATATAGCCGTGCGGGTCGATGGTGGCAATGTCTCCCGTGCGGAACCAACCGTCGTCGGTAAAACAATCTGCGGCCTCCCGATTGCCGTAATACGACCGGGCCACCCATGGGCCGCGGACCTCCAATTCTCCCGGGCTCTTGCCGTCCCAGGGCACGAGGCCCTCTTCGCCGCGCCCTCGGACCTCCACGAACGGGGCCGGCCGGCCCTGCTTCCCACGATACGCGTACTGCTCATCCTGGCTCGCGCCTTCCAGCTCGGATGTCAGCATGGCGACGGTGCCCAGGGGCGTCATCTCCGTCATTCCCCAGGCGTGCAGGACCCTGAGGTTGTGCCGCTCCTGGAAGGCTCGAATCATCGCCGGCGGCGCGGCGGATCCGCCCACCAGCATCACCCGCAGGCTGGACAGATCGTACGAGCCGGGGTGGCTGTCGAGCCATTCGAGGAGGCCCATCCAGATGGTCGGGACACCGCCGGTGAGGGTGACCCGTTCGCCCTGATACAGCTCCGCCAGGCTCCGAGGATCGAGGTGGGATCCGGGGAACACCTGCTTGGCGCCGACCATGGCGCAGGCAAACGGAAGCCCCCAGGCGTTGGCGTGAAACATGGGCACCACCGGCAGCGCCACGTCGGACTCCCGCAGGCCGAGGGTGTCGGCCAGGCAAAGCGCCAGCGAGTGCAGCGCGATCGCGCGGTGCGAGTACAGGACGCCTTTGGGCCGGCCGGTGGTGCCGGTGGTGTAACACATGGCGGCGGCCTGATTCTCGTCCAACGCCGGCTCCGCGAAGGGCTGTCCGCTGGCACGGGCGAGGAGCGCTTCATAGTCCAGCATCCCCTCAGGTACTTTTCCTCCGTCGGTGATGGCGACCACGTGGCTGACACTCACACGCTCGCGGAGTCTTTCAAAAAGGGGCAACAGAACAGCATCCACCAGCAGCACCTTGTCGCCGGCGTGGTTCATGATATAGACCAGGTCGTCGGGATGCAGGCGCAGGTTCAGCGTGTGCAGCACGGCTCCCGCCAGCGGGATCCCGAAGTAGGCCTCGAGGTGCTGGTGATGGTTCCAGCACAAGGTCGCCACCCGATCCCCGGGCGCGACGTCCAGCCCATGGAGCGCGGAGGCGAGCTGCCGGGCCCGGCGAGCGAAGTCGGCGTACGTGTAACGGTGAAGCCTCTTGTCGGGCAGCCGGCTGACGATTTCCTTCCGGCTGGCCAGTGCTTCCGCGCGCCTCAAGATCGCCGGAAGGGTCAGTGGATAATCCATCATGAGGCCGTTCATGGCATCCTCCTGGAAGACTGGAAGATTGTAACGCCGGAGGGCTGGCGCTTCCAGCCTTCTTCAATAGACGGTGCGTTATTATAGCGGAAGGGTACCCCGCCAGCGGGAGGGGTTCCAGTATGACGCTTCGTCCTTATCAGCGCGAGTGCCTGGAGGCAATCCGCGCGGCATATCACGCAGGCGCGAGGCGGCAGCTCGTGGCGCTTCCGACGGGCACCGGAAAGACCATGATCTTCGCCGAGCTTCCGGCGTACTTTCGGATGAAGAACCGGATGCTGGTGCTCGCGCACCGGGAGGAGCTGATCGACCAGGCGGCAGAGAAGATCGCGCGGGCGAACCCGGCTCTGTCGGTGGGGATCGAGAAGGCCGGAACGTCCGCGCCGCCGGACGCGCGCGTGGTCATCGCAAGCGTTCAGACCCTCGGTCGCAGGGCCAGCTCCCGTCTGCTTCGCATGGACCCGGAGCCTTTCCGGTTGATCGTCATCGACGAGGCCCACCACGCGGTTGCCCCTTCGTACTTGCGAGTCCTCGAGCACTTTGGCGTGATGGCGGACGACAGCATCAAGCTCGTTGTAGGGTTCACCGCCACGCCCGTTCGAGGGGACAAGGCCGGCCTTGAGCGGGTGTTTCAGAAGATCGTCTACTCGCGCTCCATCATCGAAATGATCCGCCGCGGGTACCTGTGTCCCATTCTGGGTTATCGCGTTGAGACGAAGGTCGATCTGTCGCAAGTCCGCACCCAGATGGGGGACTTCTCGGAACAAGAGCTCGCCCGCACCGTCAACGAGGCTCCGCGAAATGCTGCCCTCGTGAAGGCGTACCAGCAAATTGCGTCGGGCACTCGGGCGCTCGTTTTCTGCGTCGATGTCCAGCATACCCGCGATGTGGCCCGGGCATTTGAGGCAGCTGGTCTCACAGCGCGTCCGGTGTGGGGCGAAATGCCAACCGAGGAGCGAGCGAACGCGATTACGGCCTTCCGTGACGGTCGCGTCAGCGTGCTGACGAACTGCAACGTTCTCACCGAGGGCTTTGATGAGCCGAAGATCGAGTGCGTCCTCCTGGGGCGTCCCACCCAGTCGCCCCTGCTGTATACGCAGATGATCGGCCGCGGGACTCGGACTGCGCCGGGAAAGAAAGCCGTGAAAGTCGTGGACGTGGTGGACAACACGAGCCGGCACCGGCTCATGGCGCTCCCGCGCTTGTTCGGGTTACCCGAGAGATTCGATCTCAAGGGGAAGAGTGTTACTTCCATTCGGGCGAATATCGAGCGGCTGGCGCGCATCTACCCGTTTCTCAACCTGGAGAGGATGCTTTCGCCTGACGACATCGATCTCGTGATCCGGAGGGTGGCTCTGATTAAACCTGAGCTGGCGGAGGAGGTGAGGCGCCACTCCGAATTCGTCTGGATCCGGATGCCGGACGATTCGTACCGATTGCCGCTCGAGAAGGGACAGTGGCTCCTCATCGAACCGAACCTCCTGGACCGGTACGAGGTGCGCATCCTTGGGCGGTACGACATGGAACAGATCAGCGAAGAGTTCGATCTCGCGAATGCGTTCGGCGTTGCGGACGCGACGGTGAGGGAACGGTTCAAGGATGTGGTGCCGCTCCTGGGCCAGCATTTGCGGTGGCGACGGCAGCCTGCGACATCCAAACAGATCGAGACGCTGAAGGGACTGTGTGTCACGCCGCCCGAGGGCCTGACGAAGGGCGACGCCCAGCCTGGCGCGCCTGATCATCGGAACTCGGCACTGGGATATTCCTGTCTAATATCGGGGCCGTCTAACGGTGGCCATAACCTGTCGGCGGCGTAGCGAAGCGGAGCCGCCGACAGGTTCATGGACATGTTAGCGAGCCTCCTCCGGATCGACCAAGGCGAGGATTCGAGCAACTGCTTCCTGCAGGATCTTGCTCGGGACGGTGCAGACTCGCTTTGCTTTCCGAAGACGCCAGTCAAGGCTCTTGACTTGGTCCGAGAGAATGGCACCTTTCGCCTCGAGCCCAGGCGGCAGAACCACTTCGAACGGATAACCCTTCACCTGCGAAGTGACGGGACAGAACAGAGCGAGGCCGACTCGAGCGTTGTACGCGCGGGGCGAGATCACTAGCGCCGGACGATGACCCGCCTGCTCGTGCCCAGCTTGCGGACTAAATTGGAGCCAGACAATGTCTCCGCGCTCGGGAACGTATCGGCGGGCCACTACCATGCCTCCCGCCCAACCGGCTCCCCTGTCACCACCTCCTCGTGCAGATTCTGCGAGTTAACCTTCCTCAGCAGCTCGGACAAGGCATACTTGGGACGCCGCACGGGCCGAACCACCAAGCCGCCATCCTCGACCGAGATATCAACGGTCGACCCGGCTTCGACGTGGGCCTCGGCTGCGAACGACTTGGGAATGCGCAGGCCGAGGCTGTTACCCCATTTTTGAACCCTGGTCAGCACAGGTCCTCCTTGGATATATAATGAGTATACGCCCGGGAAGTTGTCGCGTCAAGCCTCGTCAGAGCAGCGGGTTGGGCGGCCTACGTAATTCTCAAGATGCTATCTGCTGCTGGGTAATAGGGATCGTCCATTTGCTTGCTGATCTTTTGCTTCGCTTCAAGGCCTGCGAGCCGCTCAACAAGGTATACACGCACATCGTTGGCCGAACTCGCGCCACGGCCAGTGAGGGTCCGCTGGCGGGTGGCGCTAAGGTACTCCAGGGGTGCGCTGGCGCAAAAAAGCCCTTAGCCAGCCAGAGATGCTTGGTTCCGGTCAGGCGTTCGTCCCCGCATTGCTTCAGCGTGCTCCTGGCACCGTACCTTGTCGACTGCCTCCGTAACCGTGCGGACGACGTGAAACTTGTCGAAGACGATCTTGTCGGCGGCTTCGGGAACGTGTGCCCTAGTCGCTGCGACGTACGGATCCCACATGCCCATGGCGATCGCCTTTACCTCTCCCAACTCCTTTGCCGTGAACTGGCCGTAGTACCGCTCAAGGCTCTCCTGCTGACGATCATCGGTGACGTATTCGACGGTTCCGCGCTCCTGATCGCAAACCAGTGTCTCGTATCGATGTCGCTTGGCGAACGCCTTCTCGTCGATACTCAGATAACGGGGCAATCGTCTTTCTTTCCGAGCCATCCCCCGCTGTACGGCTTTCTGCATGATGGTCCAGGCCTCATCCCAGCTCGTTTCGGTCAGGCGCGAGGTTTCGGTAACGTCGTTCCTTCAGCGTCTTGATCAGCAGCACCTCGAAGCGAAAGGTGAACTGCGAGCCCGGATTCGCCCACGCAGGACGAATCTGTCGAATCCCGTGGTCTGGACAGTTCACTCGCGGCAAACGGGCGTGCAGGAAGGTCTGGCAGTCGCACGTGTCCAAGTGCCGCCACTCGCGCTCGTCGGCATGGTCGTAGACCGGGGCAGCTTTGCTGCACTCGGGGCACGTCCACTTCACTCCTTCGGCATGCTCCAGCCAGACATCAACACGCTCGGCAGCAAGGTCCAGCTTGACTTCACGGACTCGCCACGGGTGATGCAACTTCAACAGCGCAGCATAAAGCTCGGTATCTCTCATCTCGGACTCCCTTCCAGAGGTCGTCCGAGGATACTACCAAGAAGGAAGAGCGGGTGCGATCAGGGAA
>JACQTF010000071.1 GCA_016210925.1 Acidobacteriota bacterium
CGACAACGCCCAGATCAAGTACTCGACGATCCAGAACTGGTATCCGGGCGACAAGGAGGGCAAGGGCGGCATCTATAACTTTGTCACCAAGCGAGGCAAGTGCCTGGGAAGAAACTCGAAGATCTCGTGGACGCAGGTGGAGACCGGTTCGGCGATCACGTGGAAATATCCCAGCTGCATCCTGCAAGGCGATGACTCAGTCGGGGAGTTCTATTCGGTGGCCCTCACCAATAACTACCAGCAGGCGGATACCGGGACCAAGATGATCCACATCGGGAAGAACACCAAAAGCACCATCATTTCCAAGGGGATCTCGGCGGGCCACGGGCAGAACACCTACCGCGGCCTGGTGAAGATCATGAAGGGTGCGACCGGCGCCCGGAATTACTCGCAGTGCGACTCGCTGCTGCTGGGCGAAAAGTGCGGCGCTCATACCTTCCCCTACCTGGAGGTGATGAACAACTCCTCGACGGTCGAGCACGAAGCTTCCACCTCGAAGATCGGCGAAGATCAGCTCTTCTACTGCAAGCAGCGCGGGATTTCGGCTGAGGATGCGATCACGATGATTGTCAGCGGCTTCTGCAAGCAGGTCTTCCGGGAACTGCCCATGGAGTTTGCCGTGGAAGCCCAGAAGTTGCTCGGAGTCAGTCTCGAGGGGAGCGTGGGGTGAAAAGAACCTAAAACTCTAAAACCTGAAACTCAAGAACTGAGAACTCAAAGGACAATGCTCGAAGTACGGAATTTGCATGTGAGTGCCGGGGGCAAGGAGATCCTGCGGGGGATCGACCTGAAGGTGAATGCCGGTGAGATCCACGCCATCATGGGCCCGAACGGGTCGGGCAAGAGCACCCTGGCCCAGCTTCTCGCCGGACGGGAGACCTACCAGGTCACCGACGGTGAGGTTTTCTACGAGGGAAAGGACCTGCTGAGGATGTCCCCGGAAGAGCGGGCTCGTGAGGGTATTTTCCTGGCCTTCCAATACCCGGTGGAAATCCCGGGGGTCACGAATGCCTATTTTCTGAAGGCCGGGCTGAACGCCATCCGCAAGCACAGGGGGCTCGACGAGCTGGATGCGATGGAGTTTTTGGAGCTGCTACGGGAGAAGCTGAAGCTGGTGGACATGGACCAAAGCTTCATGAACCGCCCGGTCAACGAGGGCTTCTCCGGCGGCGAGAAGAAGCGAAACGAGATCCTTCAGATGACGGTCCTGGACCCCAAGCTGGCCATCCTGGACGAGACCGATTCGGGCCTGGACATCGATGCGTTGAAAATTGTGGCTGAGGGGATTAACAAGCTCAGGAGGGCGGATAATGCCACGGTCCTTGTGACCCACTATCAGCGGGTGCTCAATTACATCACCCCCGATCACGTGCACGTGCTCATGGACGGCCGCATCGTCCTATCGGGCGGGAAAGAGCTGGCCCTGGAACTGGAAGGGCGGGGCTACGATTGGGTCAAAGAGGAAGCCGAGACGGTCCAGCGGACAAGCACCTAGCTCGAAAGGGAAACCGGCACCATGTCTCAAGTCTTGGAAGAGAGAGACCATTATCTCTCGAGCTTTGAACGGTTCGAGAAGAACGGAGCCGCCCGAGGGCCCTCCTGGGCCCACCGGATCCGGAAGGCGGCGATCGCCCGCTTCGCGGACCTGGGGTTCCCCACAACCCGGCACGAGGAGTGGAAGTATACCCGCGTGGCCCCGATGGCGAAGATTCCCTTCCAGCCCGCCGGATATGAGCCCGATAGGCTGGCGCCCGGGAAGCTGGCGCGCGCCGCTTTCCTGCAGTTGCCGGGCTGCCGGCTGGTGTTCGTGAATGGTCGTTACCGGCGGGAGCTTTCATCGCTCCGACTGCTGCCGGAGGGCATGAAGGCGGGCAGTCTCGTGGCGATCCTCGACGCCGACCCGGAATGGGTGGAGCCCCATCTGGCCCGGCATGCGAGCTACCAGGACCATGCCTTCGTCGCCCTGAACACGGCCTTCCTTCAGGACGGGGCGTTCGTATACGTCCCCAAGGGTACGGTGGTCGAGGAGCCCATTCAACTGCTCTTCGTCTCGGCCTCTCCCCAGGAGGCCACCGTGTCCCATCCGCGGAACCTGATCGTGGTGGATCGGGACAGCCAGGCGGTGATCATCGAGAATTACGTGTCCGTGGAGAATGACGTTTATTTCACCAACGCAGTCACCGAGATCGTCGCGGGCGAGAATGCCGTGATCGATCATTACAAAGTGCAGCGGGAGAGCGACCAAGCTTTCCACGTCGCGACCCTGCAGGCTCGCCTGGACCGCAGCAGCAACTTCTCATCCCATTCCATCGCCCTGGGCGGCGCCCTGGTTCGGAACGACGTCAACGCGGTGTTGGACGGGGAAGGCATCGAGTGCATCCTCAACGGCCTCTACCTGGTGGCCGGTGAGCAGCATGTGGATAACCACACCAGGATCGACCATGTGAAGCCCCACGGCACCAGCCGTGAGCTCTACAAGGGCGTCCTCGACGGCAAGGCAAGCGGGGTGTTCAACGGGAAGATCTTCGTGCACAAGGCGGCCCAGAAAACCGACGCCAAGCAGACCAACAAGAACCTGCTCCTCTCCGAAGAAGCGCTGATCGACACGAAGCCACAGTTGGAAATCTACGCCGACGACGTGAAATGCACCCACGGCTCCACGATCGGCCAGATCGATCAGGATGCCATGTTTTACCTCCGCTCCCGCGGCATGGGCTCGGAGGCCGCCCGCAGCCTCCTGACCTATGCCTTCGCCGGCGAGATCCTCAGCCGGATGAAGGTCGAGGCGATTCGGTCCCAGCTCGACCATCTGTTGGTGACCAGACTCCAAAAGGGCTCGCAGGCCGAGGAAACATCATGAGAGCTGCCCATGAAATGAACGCTTCGCAGGCCTGGGAGAGATCCCGTGCCTCGTTGGATGTAGAAAGAATCAGGGAAGACTTTCCGATTTTGAAGCGGCGGGTTCACGGCAAGCCACTGGTCTACCTGGACAACGCAGCCACGAGTCAAAAACCGAAGGTCGTGATCGATGCGACCCACAGGTATTACTCGGAAGAAAACTCCAATATCCACCGCGGGGTTCACTTCTTGAGTGAACAGGCCACGGGCGCCTATGAGGGCGCCCGGGCCCGGGTGAAGCGTTTTCTCAACGCCTCGGACGCTCGAGAGATCCTCTTCGTTCGCGGCACGACCGAGGGCATCAACCTGGTGGCACGGAGCTACGGCAGGAAGTTCATCCAGGAGGGCGACGACATCATCGTCTCCGCCATGGAGCACCACTCCAACATCGTTCCGTGGCAGATCGTGTGCGAGGAGGTGGGCGCCAGACTCCGCGTCATCCCCATGAACGACCGGGGTGAGTTGTTGATGGAGGAATACGAGAAGCTCCTGAACGAGAGGACAAAATTTGTGTCCGTGACTCACCTGTCGAACGCGCTGGGCACCGTCAACCCCGTGAAGCAGATCATCGAGAGGGCCCACCGCTGCGGTGTCCCCGTTCTGGTGGATGGAGCGCAAGCAGCGCCTCATGTGAGGGTGGATGTCCGGGATCTGGATTGCGATTTCTACGCGTTCTCCGGCCACAAGCTGTTTGGTCCTACCGGGATCGGCGTCCTTTACGGCAAGGCCAGCCTGCTGGAGGCGATGCCACCGTACCAGGGAGGCGGCGACATGATCAGCGCGTTCACCTTCGCAAAGACCATCTACAAAGTTCTGCCGTTCAAGTTCGAGGCCGGGACGCCCAACATCGCAGGCGGCGTGGGGCTGGGGGCGGCGATCGACTATCTGGACGGAATCGGGCTGGAGGCGGTTGCCGCTTACGAGCGGGAACTGCTTGCTTATGCCACGGAAGCCCTCTGTACCATCCAGGGCCTGAGAATCATCGGAACGGCGAAGGAGAAAGCCGGGGTCTTGTCGTTCGTCCTGGACGGAGTGCATGCCCACGACATTGGCACGATCCTGGATCGGGATGGGATCGCGATCCGCACGGGCCATCACTGCGCCATGCCGGTGATGCAGCGTTTCGGGGTGCCCGCCACCGCCCGGGCCTCTCTGGCCTTCTACAACACCAGAGAGGAAGTGGATGCTCTGGTCGCGGGGATCGACAAGGTCCGTGAGGTGTTCAACTGATGTCTGACCTGAGAGAACTGTATCAGGAGGTCATCCTGGACCATAACAAAAAGCCCCGCAACTTTCGGAGGTTGGAAGGCGCGAACGCCACAGCGGAAGGCTACAACCCCCTGTGCGGCGATCAAATCACCGTCTACCTGGAGCTGGAGGGCGACGTGATCAGAAGCATCAGCTTTCAGGGCGCGGGCTGCGCTATTTCCAAGGCCTCTGCCTCCATGATGACTACCAGCGTGAAAGGAAAGACCAGGGCCGAAGTCGAGGCCCTGTTCGATCGGGTTCATAAAATGCTCACCCGAGAGCTGGATACCAAAGTCAATTCACACGAATTGGGAAAACTGGCAGTGCTCTCCGGCGTGTGCGAATTCCCCGCCCGGGTCAAATGCGCAAGCCTGGCATGGCACACGCTGAACGCCGCGCTGGAGGCGAAGAAAGAGCCGGTTTCAACCGAATAGGACGTTATCGGACATGGAAACCACACCCGCGAATACGGTTGTCATCGAGGCACAGGTCGTTGAAGCCCTGCACGCCTGTTTTGATCCGGAGATTCCTGTCAACATCTACGAGCTGGGATTGATCTACGACATTAACGTGGACCCCGCTGGCACCGTGGGGATCCAGATGACCCTCACCTCGCCCCATTGCCCGGCGGCCGCTTCGCTGCCCGCGGAAGTGGAAGCGAAGGTGAAGGCGATTCCCGGCGTGACGGACGCCAGGGTGGAGGTCGTCTGGGATCCTCCCTGGGATCCGTCGAGGATGACCGAAGCGGCCAAGCTTCAGCTTGGAATGATGTAACTGGAAGGCTGGAAGACTTGGAAGGCTGGAAGACTGGAAGAGGCCGATCTACCCAGTCTTCCATCCTTCCACCCTTCCCAATTGTGCTCGTGCTTGAACCATGAAAGTGGCGTCTGAGGTGCCTAGGCTGGACGTCCAACGCCTCCGTGCGGATTTCCCGATCCTGGACCGCAAGGTCCACGGCAAGAGGCTGGTCTACCTGGACAGCGCCGCCACGACCCAGAAGCCCGAGGCGGTGATCGAGGCGCTGTCCCATTATTACCGGACGTTCAATGCCAACATCCATCGGGGCATCCACAGTCTGGCCGAGGAGGCCACAGAGGCCTACGAACAAACCCGGCGGAAGGTCGCCAGCTTCATTGGCGGGGTCGAGCCTCGTTCCATCATCTTCACCCGGAACGCTACCGAGGGCCTGAACCTGGTGGCCTATGCCTGGGGTCGGCATCATGTCGGTTCGGGGGACGAGATCCTGCTCACCGAGATGGAGCACCACAGCAACTTGGTGCCCTGGATGCTGCTGGCCCGGGAGAAGGGCGCGGTCCTCAAGCACATCCCCATCACCGACGAGGGGGAACTCCGGCTGGACTGTTTGAGCGATCTGATGACGGCCAGGACGAAAGTCGTCTCCGTGACCCTGGTCTCCAATGTGCTGGGCACGATCAATCCGGTGCGCGAGATCGCCGACGCCGCGCACCGTTACGGCGCTTTGATGGTGGTGGATGGCGCTCAAGGGGTGCCCCACCTGCCGGTGGACGTCCGGGCCCTGGACTGCGATTTTTTGGCTTTCTCGGGCCACAAGATGCTAGGCCCTACGGGCGTCGGGGTCCTGTACGGCCGACCCGAGCTCCTCATGAACATGGAGCCGTTTCTCGGGGGCGGCGAGATGATCCGGGAGGTGCGGCTGGACCGCGCCACCTGGAACGACATCCCCTGGAAATTCGAGGCGGGTACTCCCAACATCGCCGATGTGGTGGCCTTTTCGGCGGCCCTGGACTATCTGGAGGCCGTCGGGATGGACGCCGTCCGAGCCCACGAGGTGGAACTGACTGGCTACGGGCTGGAGCGTCTGCTGTCGCTGGGCTGGATCAAAATCTACGGTCCGCGGGACCCGGATCGGCGGGGTGGAGTGCTCGCCTTTAACGATCCTGAGATCCATGCCCATGACCTGAGCACGATCCTGGATCAGTACGGGATCGCCATCCGCGCCGGCCATCACTGCGCCCAGCCCTTGATGCGGCGCCTGGGCGCTGCGGCCACGTCCCGCGCGAGTTTCTATCTGTACAACGACCGGGATGACATCGACGCGCTGGTCGAGGCATTGATCGCTGCGGGAAAATACTTCGGACGTAACACGCGCGTCCACCCGGCGGGATGACCCGAACCGCAACGGGTCCTGATCCACCACCGGGCAGTAGGAATTCGAGCCATGATCACCGAGGACCGCATTCGCGACGCGTTGTGGGCTGTGACGGACCCTGAGATCGGGTACAGCATCATTGACCTGGGCCTGGTCTATGGCATCGAGATCGACCAGGAGGCTGGCACAGTGAAGGTCCGAATGACCTTGACCAGTCCCATGTGCCCCATGGGGCCGGAGATCATGTCGGCGGCTGACATGAGGATGCGGCAGGTGCCCGGCGTCAACGACGCCCGCATCGAACTGGTCTGGGACCCGCCCTGGGATCCCCGCAAGCACGCCAGCGCTGACGTGAAATTTGCCCTCGGGATCTATGACGAGATCTAGTCGTCAGTTTTCAGTTCTCAGTTTTCAGCAAAAACAAGAAACGAAAAACTGACAACTGACAACTGACAACTGACCACTGCGAGACTGCCCTATTTCCCTTTGAAAGCGAAAACAATCTCCTTGGTTTCTTTCTCCCCGAGCTGCACAGTTTGCATTTGAGTGCCGTAGCGCTCGTGCCAGGCTTCGATGACGTACGGGCCCGGCGGCAGGGGTGTGAGCTGAAAGCGGCCCTCGTTTCCCGTGACGGCAAAGTAAGGATGCGCCAGGACAGCGCCGTACGAGATCATCCAGGGATGGACATCGCACTTGAAGGAGATCATGACCTCCGGCTTTTGGAAGGTCTTGATGTTCACCATTCCCTTGATGGGCTGCGCGATGTTGAACGCAGGGTTCTCGCGGGTTGTGGTGCGGATGTTGTGCAGCGTGTTGTCGCTGTTTCGAATTTGCAGGGGCTGGCCTCCTCTCAGGCCGAACACGTGGGGATCGTACCAGCAGCCCTTTTGGTCCAACAGGACCGGCTCGGCCGGCGGCGGGAAAGAGCGATTCCCCAGGCCTTCCTTGACGTAGACGAAGACGTTGCGGAGAGTTCCGTTGTCGTTGACCAAGACCTCTTCGGTGCGGACGGCCTGCGGGTGCTGCCGGAGGCAAAAGGGGTCCGTCTTCATTACCACTTCCTTCCCTTGGGGCGCCGTTCCCTCGAACCGGACCATGCCCGTGACTGTGGCCGCCGTCTCCGGATCGAGTGGCGTGGGAGCCTCACTCACCGGGGAAGCTTCCGGTGGCGCCGCCGCCGGCTTCTCCTCCCGCGACCCGCAACTCCAGATCCCCAGCAGGAGCACAAGCGCCGGACAAAAAAAGAGGTACGTTTTGCTCATGGCTCCTAGATATCACACCGCGGAGGTGACCGCAACCGCAGGCGGCTTTTTCTGTTGACACGAACCCGCATCCTATCTATTACTTATAGGGAGGCCATGTAGCCAATTGGCCGCGGGGCGACATCCACCCCTCTTTGAAAGCGGAGAGGGACCTAGCACGAACTTTTGGGAGTTCGGTTGGGGGGATTCCGAACTTTTCTGCCTGTGGAGGGTGCCATGATGGAGATTCAGGCTCTCGTGCTTCTCTTACAAGTCCAGATACTTCCGCCGAGCGACGTGGGCAGCAACCTGCAAATGCTGCTCCGCTGGATTCACTTCCTGGCGGGAATCACCTGGATCGGGTTGCTTTATTTCTTCAACCTGGTCAACGTTCCGCTGATGAAGGCCTTGGACGCTCCCACCAAAGGAAAAGTCATCCCGCAGTTGATGCCGCGAGCCCTGTGGTGGTTTCGCTGGGGGGCGGTGGTGACGGTGCTTGCCGGGCTGATCTACTACATCCTCATCCTCGATGCCGAACCGAGGATGGGACGCACGCTGCTCATCTGGGCGGTGCTGGCGGTTGGAGCCTGGGCGCTGGACTACCTCCTGCTTAGGACGTTGAACAACGGCTGGGCGCTGGCCGTAGCCACGCTCATCGTGGTAGGGTTGATGGGCCACCTGATGGTCTACCTCAACACCCACGAAGGGGCCAGCAACCGCTCCCTCTCCATCGGTGTGGGCGGCGGCATCGGCATGATCATGCTGCTGAACGTCTGGGGCGTGATCTGGCCGGCCCAGAAACGGATCATCGCTTGGACCAAGGAGAATGCGGAAAAAGGCACGGCGATCCCGCCCGAATCAGCCAAGCTGGCCCGGCGGGCTTTCCTGGCTTCGCGGACCAACTTCTGGCTCTCCATCCCCATGCTCTTCTTCATGGCCGCGGCCAGCCATTACCCCATGTTCGGCGCCTGAAGACTTGAAGATAGAGGATTGAGAAGGGAGGATCGTGATACCTGCTCTCCGCGATCCTCTATCCTCAATCTTCAATCCTCAAGTCTTGGAGAGCGCGGCCAGGATCTTGTCGGGGGTAATGGGGGTGGAGGTGATACGGACGCCCAACGCGTTGGCGACGGCATTGGCGATGGCCGGCGCGGTGGGGACGATCGGGGGTTCGCCGACGCCTTTGGCCCCGATGTCGTTCGCGTCGTAGGGCACCGGCACGGCCGCTGTCTCCACC
>JACQTF010000072.1 GCA_016210925.1 Acidobacteriota bacterium
TGCGTGCTGGACCCCGGGTCCTTCGACGAAGAGTTCATGCTGGGCGAAACTGCCGCCCGCGAGTTCGGGATGGCGGAAAAGAGGAAGCCCACTGATGGGGTGGTCATTGGCCGGGGACGCATCGAGGGCCGTCCCGTGTACGCGTACGCCCAGGACCGCACCGTCCTGGCGGGCTCGGTGGGGGCCCTGCATGCCGAGCGAATTGCCTATGCCACGGATCGGGGTCGCCAGTGGGGCATCCCCGTGATCGGTCTCCTGGAATCGGCGGGTGCCCGCATCCAAGAAGGACTCGATGTCACCCGGGCCATCGGCAAGATCTTCCGCAGCAACACCCTGGCTTCAGGGGTGGTGCCTCAGATTTCGGCCATCATGGGAGCGTGCTTCGGGGTCGCCTCGTACTCTCCCGCCCTCACCGACTTCGTGTTGATGGTCAAGGGGAAGAGCCAGATGTTCATCACCAGTCCCTCGGTGATTAAGGAGGTCCTGGGCGAGGAAGTCACCCTGGAAGAGCTGGGGGGATCGAAGGTGCACTCGGAGGTCTCCGGCGTGGCTGACCTGGTAGCGGCCAGCGACGCCGAGTGCCTGGAGCAGGTGCGCAGGCTGCTCTCCTTCCTTCCGTCCAACTGGAGGGAGCGGCCTCCGCGGCGTCCTTCCAAGGACGATCCGCAGCGGAAGCTGGAAGGAATCCAGGATTTGGTCCCTCGCGAGTTGCGCCAGGCCTACGATGTGGAAAAGCTCATCCGAGCCATGGTGGACGACGGTGAGTTCCTGCCCCTCAAGCCAAAGTTCGCCCGCAACATCGTCACGGGGTTCGGTCGCCTGGGTGGCCACAGCGTGGGATTTGTGGCCAACCAGCCCCTCTTTTTGGCTGGCAGCCTGGATGTAGATTCAGCCGACAAGGCCGCTCGTTTCATCCGTTTTTGCGATGCTTTCAACATCCCCATCATTACCCTGGTGGATGTGCCGGGCTTCTTGCCGGGAAAGAAGCAGGAAGAAAAGGGCATCATCCGCCACGGGGCAAAGATGCTCTATGCTTACGCGGAATCCACCGTCCCCAAGATCACCCTCTATCTGCGAAAGGGTTATGGGGGAGCCAAGCAGGCCATGTGCACCCAGGAACTGGGGGCGGATTTCCTCTTCGTGTGGCCGGAGGTGGAGCTAGCGGTCATGGGAGCGGAGGCCGCCGTGGGCGTGCTGTACAAAAAGGAGATCGAGGGTGCGGAGGATCCGGAGGAGGTGCGCCGCCAGAAGATCCAGGAATACCAACAGCGGTTTCGGGGCCCCTTTGAGGCACTGGCCCGCCAGTTCGCCCACGCCGTCATCCGGCCCGAGGAGACCCGCTCGCGCCTGATCCGGGCTCTGGAGGACCTGCTCTCGAAGGAGGAGGACAGGATTCCCAAAAAACACGGCGTGATGCCCGTCTGATTCAACCGGTGTGGGCCGGGTTGAGGCCATCCAAAGGAGGGAATGCACAGATGCCCCCGGTGATCTTGCCAGAAAGCGTCGCCACAAGTCCGAGCAGCCTGGTCCGCTCCATGCTCCGCAACGCGCATGGCTACTGGACCGCCGCGGAGGGCTACCAGAGATTCCTTTACCTTGTCGGAGTCCTGTTGTTGGCCAGCGCCGTCTTCCACGCGGGGGTGCTGGTTGTCACCGGCGGCTCCCTGACAGGGGATGTGTCCTGGCGAAAGCCCATCCTGTTCGGGGAAGCGTTCGGTTTGACGGCGTTGTCCGTGGGTTGGATTATGGCCTTTCTTCCCAAGCGGCGGGTGCTGGGCTGGGTCCTGGCGTTGATGCTGGGGGTCGCAAACACGGGGGAAGTGTTCTGGGTTGCCATGCAGCAGTGGCGCGGCGTGCCCTCCCACTTCAACAACAGTACCCCCTTCGATGCAGCTGCCTTCGCATTGGCAGGGTTCCTGATCTTGCTCACGGGGATCGTGATCGTAATCGTGGCGCTGCTGTCCTTCATTTCCTTGGAGGCCAACCGCAGTCTTGCATGGGCCATCAGGATCAGCATGCTGCTGCTGATCGCGGCTCAGGTGATCGGAATCCTGATGATCCGAAGGGGCGGCAACACCTTCGGTCCAGCGGGCGCCATGAAGGTGCCCCACGCAGCCGCTATCCATGCGCCGCAGGTCTTACTGGTACTGGCCTGGCTGCTCCTGTTTGCCAACTGGAGGGAGAGCCGCCGGACTCGAGTTCTGATCCTCGGCGCTGTGGGTTACACGGTGGCGGTCGCGTTGAGCGCGTCTCAAAGTCTGCGCGGGCTGGCGCCTTTCGATTTGGACGTGGTGTCCGCGCTGGTCCTCGGAGCTGCCGTGGCCGGGATCATGGGAGCGTATGGTGCCGCGCTGTTCGCTTTGCGCCCCAGGCTGACCTGACGAATGACGAATGACGGCCTCCGGCTTTCAATGGGCGGGTCACAACAATTCCACCACTTGGGTGAGGGTCTCGATGCGCCGGATTCCGGGATACTGATCTTTCCGCTTCCCGCCCCGGTCGAGTAAGACCGGAATCAACGCTGCTTGCTCAGCGCCCACGTAGTCCACGTCATACAGATCGCCCACGTGCAACGCGTCTGGCGCCTGGAGCCCCAGCTGGTCCAGGGCCGCCTGGAAAATTCTGGCGTCGGGCTTTTCGTGCCCTACCGTGGCCGAAACGGCCAGGGCCGACAGGCGCGAGCGCAATCCCCAGTGTTCCAGAAAGCGCTCCAGGGCTGGATCCCAGTTGGACACCACTCCTGCCCGCACGTGGAAGCGATCCAGGCGTTCCAGGGTCGGCCGGACGTCTGGGTAAAGAGCGAAATGGTCGGGACCGAAGATGCGCTCCAAGCGCTCCGCCTGGGCCAGAGCGTAATTCAGCGCGCGCTCTCCAGCACCCAGCTCTTCGAAGAGTTTCCGTCCGAACTCCGTCCAAAACTCCCGCTTCTGGGCTGGGGGCAGGTCTTCTCGAAACCGATCGCGGTAGAGCGCATAGAGCTCGTTGACGAGCGGAGTGGTGAAGTGTGCGGAGCGGAGTTGAAGGCCCTCTGCTGCCACCAGTTGCCGCAGCAGCTCGAGGCGCCCCGGTCCGGCGACAGGCTGGTCGGCCCGGAGAGAACTGCCGTCCTGGTGCCGGTGGTTGATTAAGGTACCGAAGAGGTCGAAGAGGACCGCTCGGATCATGTGGCGGAGATCGCAGCGCTACTCGTCGCAGGGGCCCGCCGACTTCGGGCGGCGGCTCTCAGTCGATCTCTCCGGTCCCTTCGGTTCGGGTCCGGTACTGTGCGAGGATGGGTCCCCGCCGGACTTTCCGGGAAATGGACGGTAGGCGATGCATCCCGCTTTGATGAGGCCGTTGGGGTCCGGGAGCCTGGGGACCTCCACGGTGGACCGGGGAGGCAGGTGGTCTCCCATGAAGCTGCGGTAGACGGCGTTCACGGCCGCGTAATCCTCCATGCGGGTCAGGTAGAGCTGTACCTTGACGGCATCCCCAAGCGAGAGGCCGCGGGCCTGGAGGATGCGCTGCAGGGCCTCCAGGACCTCCCGGGTCTGGGCCTCGATACCGCCCCGGGTGCCGCACAGCTCCCGGGTGAACAGGAAGTCGCCGGCCACAGCCCCGTCCCATAGGGGACCGGGCGAGGCGCTGATCCCTTCCACGCGATAGAGGTCCTTCGGTCCACGGTAGGCGATGCATCCTGCTTTGATGAGGCCCCTGGGGTCCGGGAGCCTGGGGACCTCGACGGTGGACCGGGGAGGCAGGTGGTCTCCCATGAAGCTGCGGTAGACGGCGTTGACGGCCGCGTAGTCCTCCATGCGCGTCAGGTAGAGCTGAACCTTGACGGCCTCCTGAAGCGACAGGCCGCGGGCTTGCAGGATGCGCTGCAGGGCCTCCAGGACCTCCCGGGTCTGGGCCTCGATACCGCCCCGGGTGCCGCACAGCTCCCGGGTAAAGAAGAAATCGCCGGCGACGGCGCCGTCCCACAGTGGGCCCGGCGAGGCACTGATCCCTTCCACACGGTACAGCTCCTTGCTTCCGCGATAGGCGACGCACCCTGCCTTGATGAGGCCGTTGGGATCCGGGAGCTTGGGGACCTCCACGGTGGAGCGTGGAGGCAGGTGATCTCCCATGAAGCTGCGGTAGACGGCGTTGACGGCCGCGTAGTCCTCCATGCGGGTCAGATAGAGCTGGACTTTAACGGTATCCTGCAGCGATAAGCTGCGAGCCTGAAGGATGCGCTGCAGGGCCTCCAGGACCTCTCGGGTCTGGGCCTCGATGCCGCCTCGGGTGCCGCACAGCTCCCGGGTAAAGAGGAAATCGCCGGCGACGGCGCCGTCCCACAGTGGGCCCGGCGAGGCGCTGATCCCTTCCACGCGATACAGAGTTGCCCCGGTCACAGCCATTCTTGAGACCTGAAACCTGAAACTCTGAGACCTGAAACCTGAAACTAAAGACAAGTAGTTTTCAGTTTCAGGTCTCAGAGTTTCAGGTTTCAGGTCTGTTCTAGCGCGTCCAGACCTCGCGGTACTTGTCTGACCAGGTGTAGTCTCGAGGCCATTCCGTGGACTCGTCAAACTGCGCCAGGACAAAGCCGTAGCGGGCGAGGCAAGACTCCACGAGAGCGATCATGGCCATCTCGAAGATTTGCTCGGGGGTGTAGAATCGATTCAGTCGTTCCCACTCTTCGGGTGCAAGCTCCTTCCCGAAGGCCACCTTTTCACCGAAGCTCAAACCCACATAGACTTTTTCCGAGATCTTTCCCTCCCGGTGCGATTCCTCGTAAGTCCTCAAGCACTCCACCCATTCCCGGGGCAGGCCCTCCACTTCCACCAGCTCGGTCTCGTGCGTCGTGACGCAGCGCGCGCAACCCACCCTCTGGGCGCCAACGAGAGCGATCCCAATGAGGACTTCTTTGGGAGTGGCGGTGTCCTGATGTTTGAGCCGCTTGATGAGCGTCCACATGCTGCGCAGCACATCGGGATCACGACCAAAAAACCCCCACACCGGTACGAGCCCCCTCTGTCCGCGGACCTTGACGATCTCTTGATAGACTTCGGCCACCTCCCCGGTGGCCTCCTGAGGTTTGGTCAGCTTCAACTTTTCCATGACTCGCTCCCTGGGCCGTTCGCTCCGGAAAGTTACGTGGGTTTCTTCAGCATCTGGCAAGCGTTCTTGGCTCCTTTGATGTCGATCGCCTGCTGGCCCTGTTCTATGAAGCGGATGATCCCGTCCTTATCCAGCACAAAGGTCGTGCGGCGAGCAGTTCCCGTTTCTTCGTTGAGAATCCCGTATTCGCGGCTGACCTTTCGATGGAAATCGCTCAACAGCGGGAACTTTACGCCGATCTTCTCGGCGAAAGCCTGGTTGGAGAAGGGGCTGTCGACGCTGATGCCCACGACCTGCACTTCCATGTTCTCGAATTCTGCAATATCAGCCTGATATTGCTGTAGCTCTTTCGTTCAGCCGCCCGTGAAAGCGAACACGTAAAACGCCAGGACCACGTTCTTCTTGGCCAAAAGGTCGGCCAGGCGCAAGGGCTTGTTATTTTGATCCTTCAGCTCAAAGTCCGGAGCCCGGTCTCCGACTTTCAGGGCAGTCATCGTCTGGGCCCGCCCCGGGAGCGGCCCGATGGCCACGGCCGCAAGAGCTCCCAGAACACCGATCCAACGCAGAAAAAATTTTCTCCTCATAGTTCACCTGTTTTCCCCTCAAGATTTGGCTGGCTGATAGCCCTAGAGTATGCTCCTTGGAGTACCTTCGGTCAATCATTCTTTCGTGCTTTGCGAATCAACAAGATCTTTGAAAATCGGTTTCGACGGTAGTATGATGCCATTTCCGACCGGAACTTTTCCATTGACCAGTGACGTTTGACGAGAGGTTGGCTATGGGCTTTGAAACCACGCGAAGAGATTTCATTCGTAACACGGGTTGGGGCATTGCCTCCGCTGCGGCGGTGTCCGGCCTGGACATTCACGGGCCCCTTCTCCGGGCAGAACCGATCGAGGTGCCTTCCGTCGCTCCCACGTCGCGCATCCGCTTGACGGTCAACCAGCGCCCGTACGCGCTGGGAGTGGAAGACCGGTGGACGCTGGCGGAAGTGCTGCGGGACCATCTGGGATTGACGGGGACCAAGGTCGCCTGCGACCGGGGCGAATGCGGGGCATGCACCGTGCTCCTGGAGGGCAGAGCGGTTTACGCTTGCAGCTACCTGGCGGTGTGGGCTGATGGGAAGGAGGTGCTGACCGTCGAGGGTCTGGCTCAGGGCGAACAGCTCGATCCTCTTCAGGAAGCGTTCATCGAGCACGATGGCCCCCAGTGCGGCTTTTGCACTTCCGGGCAGTTGATGGCGGCCAGGGCGCTTCTGAATCAGGTCCCGGAACCCACGCCCCCGCAGGTGCGGGAAGGGCTCGCGGGCAACCTCTGCCGTTGTTCCAACTACAACCGTTACGTGGAGGCGGTGCTGGCTGCCGCCGGGAAGGAGGGGCGCCATGGCAAGTGAAATGCGCTCGATCGGCAAACCCACTCCCCGAATCGATGCCCGGGAGCGCGTGACGGGCCAGGCGCGGTACACAGGGGACGTCCAGTTGCCGGGAATGCTGTACGCCCGGGTCCTGCGCAGCCCCTATCCTCACGCACGCATTGTCCGCATCGACGTTTCCAAGGCGAAGGCCATGCCTGGCGTGCATGCGATCCTAACCAAGGAAAACTGTCGCATTCAATGGTCCAGTGGCGATAGCCGGAACAAGCGCCTTCTTTTCAACGACCCCGTGCGATTCGTGGGCGATGCGGTGGCTGCCGTGGCGGCTTCGGACCGGCACACGGCGGAGGAAGCGCTGCAGCAGATCGTGATGGAGTACGAAGAACTCCCCTTCGTTCTCGACATGGAGCAGGCGCTGGCGCCGGGAGCTCCCGAGATCCATCCCGGCGGAAATCTCTCCCCCAACAACGAAGGAGAGCGGGCCCCTGAGACCGACCAGCGGGGGGACGTGGAGCGAGGGTTCGCCGAAGCAGACCAGGTATTCGAGGACGTGTATATCTCGAAGCATCACAACAACGCTCAGATGGAGCCCCGGGTGAGCGTCGCGCAGTGGGAGGGATCCCGCTTGACGGTGTGGGCGTCCACCCAGGGTATCTCCAACTGTCGCCGGGACCTGGCCAAGGACCTGGGCCTGCCCTTGAATCAGGTCCGGGTGATTTGTCAGTACATGGGAGGCGGGTTCGGAAACAAGAACCAGTGCCACGACTTCGACCTGATGGCTTCGGCGCTGGCGAAGGAGACGGGACGCCCGGTCAAATTGGAGTTCACTCGGGCCGAGGATTTTGTGGCCGTCCACGGCCGTTGGCCCACCAAGCAGTATTACAAGGTCGGCGTGAAGAAAGATGGGAGCCTGACAGCGATCCGGATGAAGGCTTACAGCGGTATGGGTCCGTATCGCAAGGGGAGTGGTGGCGTTGCCGGGGCACAGCTGTACCGCTGTCCCAACGTGAAGACCGAGGTCTACCCGGTCTACACGAACATGGCTGTCTCCGCCAATTATCGCGCGCCCTCCTATCCCCAGGGAGTTTTTGGGATCGAGTCGCTCATGGACCACATCGCTCACACCCTCGGCATCAACCCTCTGGACTTCCGGCTGAAGAACATGACCGAGAAGTACCATGATGAGGTTCCCTATTCCAGCTACGGGCTGCGCGACTGCGTCACCCGGGGCGCCGAAGCCTTGGGCTGGCGGCAAAAATGGCATCCCCCCGCGTCCGACCGCGGCGCTCAAAAGCAGGGCGTCGGGATGGCCATGGGATACTTCGGCGCGGGCCTGGGCATGAGCAGTGCCGTCCTCAAGCTGAATCCGGACGGCTCGCTGCAGGTGCATGTGGCGGTGACCGACATCGGCACCGCTGCCAAGACCACGATGGGGCTCCTGGGCGCCGAAGCGATGGAAATTCCTTTTGAACGGGTGAGCGTCCTGAGCGGCGATACGGATCGCGCTCCTTATTCGGTAGGTGAGTCCGGGAGCAGGACGACGAACTATACCGGCTACGCCGTGGTGACCGCCGCCGAGGACTTGAAGCGCCAGCTGCGGGAGCTGGCCGCTCAGAGCTGGTCTGTGGCGGCTGACGCGGTCCAGTACAGCCAGGGCGCGGTTTACATGCAGGATCGGCCGGACCGCCGCACCGCGATCGCCGAGATCCTGAAAGGAAATCCGGACGGGCTGATTGCTCAGGCCACCACCGATCCGAAGCTCAAGGGTGTGAGTCGCAACAGTTTCGCCGCCCACTTCGTGGAATTGGAGGTGGATACCGAAACGGGGGACATCCGGATCTTGAAATATGTCGCGGCTCACGACAGCGGCCGCATCCTGAACCCCCTGACGGCGGGAAGCCAGGTGAAAGGTGGCGTTGCCCAGGGTGTGAGCATGGCTCTGCGGGAAGAGCTGCTCTACGACCAGATGACCGGCATTCCGCTGAACCCGGGCTATTATGGCGCCCGGATCGTGACGCACGGGGACGTGCCGGATGTGGAGGTGATCTTCGTCGAGACGGCCGACCCGTACGGGCCTTACGGTGCCAAGTCGGTGGGAGAGCCTCCCATCGTTCCTTCTGTCGCCGCCATTGCCAACGCTGTGTTCAACGCCACCGGGATCCGTATCAAGGAGCTGCCCATCACCCGAAGCAAAATCCTCGACGCCGCTCCGGGAGTGCGTCTGGAAGGGGGGCGCGCATGAAAAGTTTCGTCAACGTCAACCCGAAAAGCTTGGACGAAGCCGTGGCCGTTCTGGACCGCGCGCGCGCCCAGGGCAAGAAAGCAGCCCTGGCCGGAGGTGGAAGCGATCTGCTGGGGATGCTGAAAGATCACCTCGTGCAGCCGGATCTGGTGGTGAACCTGAAGAGCATCTCGGGGCTGGAGGGCGTCCACCGGGAAGGGGAACGGGTCAGGATCGGCGCTCTCACCACGTTGGACGAGATCGCCCGTCATCCCTTGCTGGTGGAGCGATACGCGGCTCTCGCTCAGGCCGCTGGCCTGGCCGCCTCTCCCCAAATCCGCAACGTGGGCACGCTGGGGGGCAACGTCAACCAGCGCCCCTGGTGTCACTACTTCCGCCAGGGTTTCCCGTGCTTCAAGAATGGCGGGAAGATGTGCTACGCGGTCGCGGGAGAAAATCAGTTTCACGCCTTGTTCGGAGGCGGTCCCGCCTTTATCGTGCATCCTTCCGATACGGCTCCCGCCCTGGTGGCCCTGGAAGCGGAGTTCAAAGTCATGGGGCCGTCCGGGGCGAAGATCATTCCCGCGGAGAAGTATTTCATTCTGCCTCGCGAGGACGTGTTGCGAGAGAACGTGCTCGGCGAGAATGAAATCCTGGCCGAGGTGATCTTGCCTGCGGCGCCGTCCGGGCTAAGAAGCACGTACTTGAAAATCAGGGATCGGCAGGCCTGGGATCACGCCATCGTGAGCATCGGCGCTGCGCTGGAATGGGAAGGAGGACGCTGTCGAAAGGCTCGGTTGGTTCTGGGAGGAGTGGCGCCGATCCCCTGGCGTGTTCCGAACGCGGAGAGGTTGCTGGAAGGGAAATCCCTGGGCGAAGCCCTGGCGCGCCAGGTGGCCGAAGCCGCCCTCGCAGGGGCCCAACCCCTGGCCAAGAACGGGTACAAAGTCCCGCTGGCCAAGGCCACGGTCCGCCGGGCGGTCTTATCCCTGCTCCCCGCCGCATGACCCCGCACTTATCCGCCATGAGGCCAGTGGGGCAAGCGAAAACAACAGGATGGAAAACCGTACATCAGCGTTTCGACTACTCTTCAGGCGAATAGGTGCGGGGTGAACCGAAGACAGTTTTTCGGCAGCCTGCGATCTCCGGCACCGTCCATCCTCGAGGTTCAAGGCCAGAGCTTCTATATGAACTTCCTCGATGCCAGGGTAGACGAGGTGGAGGGGAAGTTTCTGGAAGACTTCCGTCAACAGCTGCGAACCGTCGCCTACCTGGTGCTCAGAGAGTCCGCCTGGTTCCGCCGGTCGGATCTCCAA
>JACQTF010000076.1 GCA_016210925.1 Acidobacteriota bacterium
ACCGTGACCTGGTGTCCCCGCTGGACGAGGCGCGCCGCCAGCTCCTCGGCAAACGTCTCGAAGCCTCCGTAGCTGGCGGGAATTCCCCGGGTCCCGATGATGGCGATCTTCATGAACCCCGCACCTACTCCCTTTCCGCGCAGCTCTTATCCAATCCTTCGAGTAGGTGCGGGGCAGGGTCCGATGACTCGATGCGCTTCACCACGTAGGGCATCATGACGAGAAACAGGAGCACCATCATGACCTCCGAGTCGCCGAAGTTGAACTCGAAGAAACCTGCGGACAAAAGAGCGGCCACGGCCCCCATGGCAGCCATCACTGTGTAATACAACCCTCCCGGGCTCCATGCTTCCCGATACCGCCGCATGCGAACGTAATCGTACAAGAGCTTCCCCACCAGCCAGAGCCAGGCCGCCAGACAGAGGAGGCCTCGCTCTGCCGCCAGTTGGAGGAAGTTGCTGTGGAGATGAATAAAGGCCTCTTCGGGGATGTGGTTTTCCTGACGGTACTGGGAGACGACCCGAGGCACCATGTTCGGTCCCACCCCCACCCACGGGTGGGCCTTGACCATATTGATGCTCGTGTGGAGCATGTCGATCCGGATCTGGCTGGAAAGATCATTCGCGATCACGATGGAGCGGGCTCGGTCCGCGAAGGGTTCGGGAAGGAACGTGTAGATCCCTGCAATCACCAGGGGCAACGCCCAGAGCGCTTGCCACTTGCGAAGCCCGAGGACCACGCAGGCCGCAGTGATGGCGCCCAGCCACGCGTTGCGGGTGAGTGCCAGAAGGATGGCAAGACCCGTGATTCCCATCAGCGGTACCCCCCAGAACCGGCCTCGGCCCCGAGCGAACAGGACGAACGCCAGCATGGCAACGAACGCGAGCATTTGCTGCCCGGCGAACGTCATGTAGTGGCTCATGAATCCGTGAACCCGGTTCAACAAATTCAAATCCGGAAGGGTGTAATACTGCACGATGGCGGCCGCCGCGCTGATGGCTGCTCCCACGAAGAACGAGAGGTACAGGAACTGCACCTGCTCCCGCCGCGTCACGTAGGTGTACAGGAACATCATCAACAAAAACAGCAGGAATTTTTTGAGAGGCTTGAGCCCCTCCAGGGGATCCGGAGAAAAGGCCAGGGACAGCAGTGAGGTGACGAAAAACGCCGCCACGGGAAGCGCCAGAGGCGGAAACCGGTACCCGGCCCGGCGCCGCCAGCGGTCCCAGAGGGACAGCAAGCCGACCACCGCGTGTAAGATCTGGGCCAGGGCAATGGAAACCAGGCTGAAGACGATCGTCAGCCAGAGAAAAAAACAGACCGCCCGCTGGACGGGATCGTGCGGCAACAGGGAATGAAAGTGACGGAGCAGGAAGGCTTCCCGGGGGGGCGCCTCCTGCCGGCTGTCAAAGGCCAAAGTAGTGTCTGATCTCCTCGATCACGCGCTGGACCTGGGCTTCCTCCATACCGGGAAACAGGGGCAAGGAAAGCACGCCGGCGGCGCAGGCCTCCGCTCGCGGAAAATCCCCCGGACCGTAGCCCAACCGGCGGAGGGCAGGCTGAAGATGCACAGGGACCGGGTAGTGGCAGGCCGTTAGGATTCCACGCTCTCGCAAAAAACGGCCCAGACCTTCCCGGTCGGGAACCCGGATGGCAAACAGATGATAAACGTGTTTGGCCCCCGGCCTCTCCACCGGAAGCCGCACCTCCGGGAGGTCGGCCAGGCCACAGGCGTAGGCAGCCGCGATGCGACGCCTCCGCTCGTTCCAGACATCCAGATGTTTCAGCTTCACCCGCAAGATAACCGCCTGGAGGATATCCATCCGGGCATTGTAGCCCTCGCAGGTGTGCCAGTCTTTCCGTTCCTGGCCGTGGTCCCGCAGGATGCAGACCCGCCTCCACAAAGTCTGTTCCTGGGTGGTCACCAGGCCGGCCTCCCCGAACGCTCCAAGATTCTTGGTGGGATAGAAGCTGAAACATCCCAGGGTACCCAGAGACCCGGCCTTGCGCCCCCCGTCCTCCGCACCGTGGGCCTGGCAGGCGTCCTCGATGAGGAAGAGGCCCCGTTCCCGGGCCAGGGAGACCAGGGGATCCATGGGAGCCATCTGGCCATAGAGGTGGACCGGCAGGATTCCCCGGGTCCGAGGTCCCACCCCCGCACGGACCCGCTCCGGATCCAACAGGAACGTGTCCTCCTCCACGTCCGCCAAACGGGGGACGCCTCCGGCCTGGCTGATGGCTTCGACCGTGGCCATGAAGGTCAGGGGGGACGTAATGACCTCGTCCCCGGGACGCAGCTCCATGGCCAGGAGAGCCAGGCGCAGAGCGTCGGTGCCGTTCGCCACCGCGGCTGCGTACCGGACGCCGCAAAAGTGCGCGAACGCCTCCTCGAAGGCCGCGTTCTTCTCACCCCCGACGTACACTCCGCTGGCACTCACCTGGCGGAGTTCTGTGTCCAGCTCCACAGCCAGCTGCTCGTACTGCCACTTCAAATCCAGAAACGGCACCTGCAAGGTCAAGCGAGTCATTAGTCAATGGCATTAGTCAATGGTCATTAGCTGATGGCTTTTCCCGTTGACTGCTATGAAAATAGGTAGTCGGGAGGGCACGGCTTCAGCCGTGCCGACCAAAAGTGGTACTCCCAGACGGCTTTAGCCGCTGGGGTCAGTGCGAACCTCAGGGGCTTAAGCCCTTCGGCACAGCTTGGCGATAGTGGCACGGCTGAAGCCGTGCCCTTCCTTCCATCACCGGCATTTTCATCACAGGTGGTGCACCGTAGGTGCATGACGTCTATTGACTATTTTAGAGTTTGATGATGTTGGGAGCGTTGCGCTTCAACGCGTTCCTGCTGTCGAAGATCAGAGGGGCGTTTTGGGCGATCCCATCATAGTCGAAGGCCGAATGGTCCGTGACGATGACCACGCAATCGTATTCCCTGAGCCTCTCCGCCTCGTACTGGATGGAGCGCATGTGCAACTCGTCCACCTCCAGCGTGGGTACGTGTGGATCGTAATAGTCCACCTGGGCCCCGTCAGCCTGGAGCAACCGCATGATGTCCAGGGAAGGAGACTCCCGGACATCTCCCACATCCTTCTTATAGGCCACGCCCAGCACCAGAATGCGCGAACCGTTCACCGGCTTCTTGGCCTGGTTCAAGGCCTTGCAGATCTTGGTGAAGACGAACTCAGGCATCGCCGTGTTCACCTCGCTGGCCAGCTCAATGAAACGGGCGTTGTAATTGAGAGCCTTCAGCTTCCAGGCCAGGTAACGGGGATCCACGGGAATGCAGTGGCCGCCCAAACCTGGCCCCGGGAAAAAGGGCATGAAGCCAAACGGCTTGGTGGCCGCCGCCCCGATCACCTCCCACACATCCAGGCCCAGCTTGTGACACATGATAGCGATCTCGTTCACCAAGCCGATGTTGACCGCCCGGAAGGTGTTCTCCAACTGTTTCACCATCTCCGCGCAGCGGGCGGACGAAACGGGAATGACGGTGTCAACGGCCTGCTGGTAAAGCAAGGTCGCCAGTCGCCCGCAAGCGGGCGTGACCCCTCCGATGATCTTGGGCGTATTGCGGGTGTTGTAGACCCGGTTGCCAGGATCGATGCGTTCGGGGGAGAAAGCCAGGTAGAAGTCCGTCCCCACCCGGAAGCCCGTTTCCTCGAATTCCGGAAGCAGCACCTCTTCCGTGGTGCCGGGGTACGTGGTGCTCTGCAAGACGATGAGGAAATCCCGGTGCAGATGCTTCTTGACCTCCCGGGCAGCAGCCACGATGTGGGAGATGTCGGGATCTTTCGTCTGGCGCAGAGGGGTGGGGACGCAGATGGTGACCGCGTCCAGGTTCCGCAGGGCCGCGAAATCCTCCGTGGCCCGCAGGCCGGTGCACTTCACGTGCTCCTGGACCGTCTCGCTGGCCACATCGGGAATGTAAGAGGTCCCCGCGTTGATGGCCTGAACCTTCTCCCGGCTGACGTCGAAGCCCACCACGGAGAATCCGCAGCGCGCAAATTCCACCGCCAGCGGCAGGCCGACGTATCCCAAACCGATGACTCCCACTTCAGCCTTGCGCCGTCGAATGCGTTCTTCCAGGCTCATCATGCACCTCAAGACATCAGGACAGGCGTTTCCGGTACCAATCGATGCAACGTTTCAGGCCTTCCTCGAAGGAAACGGCCCCCTGGTATCCCAGGATCGCCCGCGCCCGACCCACATCCGCCAGGGAATGCTTGATGTCGCCGACGCGGGCGGCCTCGTGAAGGGGCTGGACCGAGCTCCCCAGCAACCGGTTCAGCAAGCGTACCAGTTGGTTGAGGCTGATTTGTTCCCCGCACGCGACGTTGAAAACCTGGCCGCAGGCTTCTCGACCCACGGTCGCCGCCGCCAGGTTGGCCTGGACCGCGTTTTCCACGAAAGTGAAGTCCCGAGTCTGCTCGCCGTCGCCATAGATGACCGGGGAGAGGCCGGAGAGCATCCGGCTGACGAACCGAGGGATGACAGCAGCGTATTCGGACGTCGGGTCCTGCCGCGGGCCAAAGACGTTGAAGTACCGCAGGGAAACCACCTCCAGGCCGTACAGGTCGCAAAAGATGCGGGCGTAGTGCTCGCCCACCAGCTTGGTGAGGGCGTAGGGGGACAGGGGACGGGGCGGCATCTCTTCCCGCTTGGGCAACGTGGGGGAATCGCCATACACGGACGATGACGAGGCGAAAACCACCCGAGAAACACCCATGTCCCGTGCCGCCAGGAAGAGGTTCAAGGTACCGTTGATGTTGATGTGGTTGGTGTCCAGCGGATTGTGAATGCTCTTGGCCACAGAAGGAAGCGCTGCCTGGTGATAGACGACCGCCGCGCCTTCTGCCACCTTTCGGACCGTGTCCAAATCTCGAATGTCCCCACGCACCACGTCCAGCCGCTGGCCGAAGCGCTGCTGCATGTCTTCCAGGTTCCGCGGGCTGCCTGTCAGGAAGTTGTCTAACACACGCACCCGATCGCCCCGTGCCAACAGGGCTTCGGTCAAGTTCGAGCCGATAAAACCCGCACCACCCGTCACCACCACATCCATGGGTTTCTCTGTAGGAGGCCAGCGGAAGTCAAAGGGAGGGGAATCTTAACAGGTTTAAGCACCGTTCGCACTTCCGTCCTCAGTCCCGACGGACTAAGAACGGCCGCTTTGAACCACGCGATCGTACTCCCGTTGGAGGGCGAGCAAATGGTCCCGCTCAGCTTCCATGAATTGGAGGAAGATTTTCTTGCCCCGGGAATCCTTGAACTTCTCGGCGAAGTTCTTGAAGTACTGATAGGACTCCCGTTCCGACTCGATGGCGATGGAGAGAGCCTGCAGGTCGTCCGCGTCCTTCGGCACCAGCCTCTTGGCTTCCTGCGAAGAAGGGAAAATGTTCTTCAGGGAGGAGCGGTCCAGCAAGAGGAAGACGGGCTCCTGTTCGATGGCTCGGTTCTTGCGGACGAAGCCCTGGTACTCCTTTTGCAGTTCGCTCAGGTGCTCCTCTTCCTGCCGGGCGATACTCCGGAACATGGTCTTGCCCCGAAGATTCTGCGTCAACTCGGCCGCCTCCTGGTAGAAGGAAAGCCCTTTGGTTTCCACGTCGATCACCGTGCGCAGGGCGTCTCGAAGGAATACCTTGTCGCTAACGGTGCGATCCTCATGTTTGGGAGCCTGCTCTGTCTGGCACTCGTGACAGAGACCGAAGATCTGAAAGTGGTGGTACTGCTGCTTGAAGTTGTACAGCCGCATGATATCTTCCTGCAGCTGCTCGATCTCAGCGCTGAAGAACTCGATGGTCTTTAAGCAGCCGGTGCAGATGATGTGATGATGATGCGGATGCTCGTAGAGGTGCTCGTACCGGGTCTTGCCATCCCCCAGATCCACCTTCCGCGCCAAGCCGCATTCCACCAGGGCGTTCAAGGTCCGGTACACGGTGATGTAGCCGAGGGTCTTGTCCTTCTTCCTCACCAGCTCATGGAGTTGTTCCACGGTCAAGTGCTTCTCGGCCTGGAGGAAAACGCTCAGGATGAGCTCTTTCTGGGCCGTCCGGTTAAAGCCATTCTTGCGCAGGTATTCCCAGAAAATCTCCTTTTCCCGATTGCTCTTGAGCGCACTCGTCATGTGGCTCAGCTTAGCACAAGGGTTCTCGGCCCGTCCAACATTCCATCCCGAACGTCCCGAACGGCCTCATGGCCTGTCGCTAGGAATGCTGCCACCCTGGGCCATCCCCGCCCTCTGGCGGCACCCAGGTGATGATCTCATACGGGTCCATGATATCGCAAGTCTTGCAGTGAACGCAGTTAGAGGGGTTCAGTTGCAGCTTTTTCTGGCCGTCCATTTCCACCATTTCGTAGACGCTGGCAGGGCAAAACCGCTGGCAGGGGTTGCCGTATTCCCGGATGCAGCGCTCGTGGCAGATGCTGTAGTCGTGGATGCGAAGGTGGACCGGTTGGTCCTCCTGGTGGGCCGTTCGGGAGAAGTGAACGTCCGTGAGCTTATCAAACGTGAGCTTACCGTTGAACGGCGGAGGCTGGGTCCCTGCCGGCCGCCCCCGATAGTACTCCTCGACCTTGCGCATCCGCGCAAACCCAGGCTCTTCATGCAACCGGTGGAACAGCCCGAATCCCCTGCCTCCGGTGACCTGCATCAACCCGGCGTTCAGGAGCGCGCCCCACAAGCCATACTTGAAGCCCTGGTGAAAATTCCTGCTGCGGTACAGCTCCCGTTGGATCCAGCTCTCCCTCACCCGCCGAGGATATCCCTCCATCTGTTGCCGGGAAACATCCTTCCTCTCGAGGGCCTCGAAAAACGCCTCGGCCGCCAGCATGCCCGACTTCATGGCCAGATGGATGCCCTTCAGGCGCTGCGGGTTAAGAAAACCGGCCGAATCGCCGATCAGCGCAGCGCCGTCCACCACCAGTTGAGGAACGGCAAAGTAGCCCGATTCCGGGATGGCTTTAGCCCCGTACTCGACCATTTTCCCACCCTCCAAGATCGAGGCAATGAAAGGATGGGTCTTAAAACGCTGAAACTCCTGGTGGGGATCCAGAAGGGGATCCAGGTAGCTGAGTCCCACCACCAAACCTACGCTCAGCAGGTCCCGAGATAGACTGTAGAGGAAGCCGCCGCCAAACGTGGAGGAATCCAGGGGGAACCCCAGGGTGTGAATGACGCGTCCACGGTCCACGCGTCCCTTGGGAAGCTCCCAAATTTCCTTGATGCCAATGGAATAGACCTGCGGGTTTCGCCCTGAGTCCAACCGGAATCGCTGGATCAGCCCCTTGGACAACGTCCCCCGCGGCCCTTCCCCGAGGGCCGTGATCCCGGCACGGACATCGATCCCGGGCTCGAAGTTCTCCTTCGGCTGGCTGTTCCGACCGACCCCCTTGTCCCCGGTCCGTACCCCGACAACCCGGTCCGCGTCGTACAGCAGTTCCACGGCGGAGAATCCGGGAAAGATCATCACCCCCAGCTTCTCGGCCTCAGCTGCAAGCCACTCCACGAACCGGCTCAACGAAATGGTGAAAAAGCCGTGATTGTACAGGGGGGGCGGCGTATAAGGAACCGGAAAGTACTTTCGTGCGGTGAGGAAATACAGACGGTCCTCAGTGATCTCCCACTCGATGGGCGCGCCGCGCTTCCTGAAATCGGGAAGGAGATCCCGCAAGGCGATGGGATCCAGCACGGCGCCCGAGAGCCCGTGCGAGCCCATCTGTTTGCCCTTTTCGATGACGGCGATGCTCAGCTCTTTGCCCGCGGCGCGGGCCAGTTGCGCGAGCCGGATGGCTCCCGCCAAGCTGGCCGGGCCGCCACCCACAAAAACTACATCGACTTCTAAGGACTCACGCGGCATGACAAACCTTAAACTTTAAAACCTGAAACTCTGAGTGCTGGATTCCTGGGTTTCAGGTTTGAGGTTTTAGGTTTCAGGTTTTGGGTTTTAGGTTCTGGGTTTTGTGCTCACTTCCCTGCCGACGCCAGCACGTCCCTCAATCGCAAGGAAAGCTCCTCGGAAAGCTCTGTGATGTGCATTCCCTCCGCCACCGGCACCTGGCAGGAAAGCGCCGATCGTTCATCCGCTTGGGGATGGGTTCTGTATCGCACTTGACAGGTCTTGCAATCGCCGTTCCAGCAAAAACGGCCGTTGGCAATGCCGAGCAAGCTCAAGTACTGAAAGCACCTGAGCAGCTTGTTGTTTTCCGGAACCAGGAATTTCGAACCCAGAACCCGGACCTCAATGAGCTTTTCGTACGGTCCAAAGAGGTCGTACCGGGGATCCTGTTGTGGAGGATTGTGGTCGTGTTCGGCCATGCTCATCTCTTCGGAGCAGACTCCATCAGGCCCTGGGGATCCTCAGCTTCACGTTCCCGGCCACCCGAGCCTGGCATCCGAGACGAAAAGGCCCCGTCAGGTTCACCTCCCGCAGCAGATTTTCCTCCGTCGGCTGCACGGGGGTGAGATTTTCTGCCCCCTCGACCACGTCCACCCGGCACGTCGTGCAGGCACAAATCCCCCCGCACGCGTGCTCCAGGGGAATACCGAACTTCTCCGCGGCTTCAAGGATGGAGATTCCCGCTTCCACCTCCAGGATGCGGTTCTCGCTTTCAAACACCATTCTTGGCATATTCGTGAAGGCACAACTATACACTAAGTCTGGTAAAATCGGAAGGTTAGGGTCGAAGTCAGGACCCGGATCAGGGGGCCCGGCGATCTTTGGAAGCCACGCTCTCCAGATAATGCTCGGCCGCCACCGCTGCCACCGTGGCATCCCCGACGGCATTAGATATTTGGCGGGTCAACTGCGAACGGATGTCCCCGGCGGCATAGACGGCTTCCTCGGACGTCTGCATATGGGCGTTGGTGACGAGGTAGCCATTCGGGTCCCGCTCCAGGTGATTGGACAGAAACTGCGTATTGGGCGTGGAACCGATGAAGATGAAGACACCTGTGACCGGCAGCTCGCGCCTCTGGCTGGTTTTTACGTTGCGCGTGATCAACCTCTGGACGGTCTTGTCGCCTTCGATTCGCTCGACCACTGTGTCTAGAATCAGCTCGATCTTGGGATGGCCGCGCACCTTGTCCTGGTAATTCTTCTGGGCGCGGAACTGGTCGCGACGATGGATGAGGTAAAGCTTCCGGGCAAACTTCGTCAGGAAGATGCCTTCCTTCAGGGCAGAATCGCCGCCCCCTACCACCGCGATGTCCTCGCCTTCGAAAAAGGCCCCATCGCACAGGGCACAGTAGGAAACCCCCTTGCCCACCAGTTCCCTTTCCCCGGGCACCTCCAGCTTGTTGGGTGAGCTTCCGGACGTGATGATGACCACCGGCGTCTCGTAGACTTCCGCGTCGGTCTTCACGATCTTTTTCCCGTTCTCTATCCTGACCTCCTGGACTTCTTCCAGCTGGATCTGTGCGCCGAATTTCCGGGCCTGGTTCTCCATTTTCTCCGTCAGCTCCATGCCGCTGATTCGGTCGAATCCGGGGTAGTCCTCGATGGCGTCCGTTAACAACAGCTGTCCCCCCGGACTCATCTTGTCCAGGATCAACGTCTTCAACTTCGCTCGAGCGCAGTAAAGTCCCGCCGTCAGGCCAGCCGGGCCGGCCCCGACGATAATCACATCGTACTGCTTCATTCGGTCTCCTTGCTTTTGCAGCCCAAGCCTAGCACGGATTCAACGCGGCCCCAACACCTGCCCGGCCGGCCACAAAGTACCCCTATGTTACTATACTTTGGACCCCGGGGAGGCAGAGAACTCAGAGTGCCTGAACTCAACTGGATCTACATCCGCAGCGACCAGGAACTCCTGGAAGCCCTGCCGGACCTGGAGCGGGAACCCCTCCTTGCGGTGGACACGGAGACCGCAGGTCTGGATCCTTTTCGCCATCCGATCTTTCTGCTGCAGCTCGGAACGCTTCAGCGTCAATGGATCATCGACTGCCGATCGGTATCCACTGAGCCGCTGCGCCACCTCCTGGAAAGCCTTCGCCCCAAGGTTCTCCACAATGCCAAGTTCGACTACAAGATGGTCAAACAGCAGCTGGGCATCCGAATGGAGAACCCGGTGGATACGTACCTGCTGGAAAAGATCCTTCACAACGGAAAGCCAAAAGTCGCCCTCAGCCTCCAGGCCCTGGCCTCCAAGTATCTGCGATGGGACCTGGACAAGTCCCTGCAGGGTTCGTTCCTGAATTTGGAGGGCGAGGTCTCCGAAGCCCAGCTTCGCTACGCTGCCATGGATGTGTTGGCGGCGGTCTCCGTGGCTCAAGCGCAGCTCGAAGAAATCCGGCGCGAGGGGCTCGTGCGGACAGCCCAGCTGGAATGCCTGGCCGTGAACGCGCTCGCTGATCTGGAGCTTCACGGAATCTGGCTGGACCGCAGCCGCTGGACCACCCTGACCAGCGGCCTCCAGCAGGAGGTGGCACGGTCCAAGGACGCCCTGGATGACATCTTCAAGCCCTATTTTGGCGCCGACCTCTTCGGGCACATGGACCTTCACTACGACAACGATGGCCAGGTGCTGGACGCCCTTCGCAAGCTCAACCTGCGCGTGGAAAACTTGCAGCGCAGCACTCTGGAGAAAATCTCTCACCCGGCCATCCCACCGCTGATCGCCTACCGGGACGCCCACCGGTTCTTGACCCTCTACGGCGAAAATTTCTTCCAGTACATCCATCCCTTCACCGGCCGGGTCCACGCGGAGTTCTTGCAACTGGGGGCGGAAACGGGTCGGATCGCCTGTATGAATCCCAACCTTCAGAGCATTCCCAGCACCCCCCCCTTTCGTCAATGCTTCGTGGCCCGACCAGGTCAAAAGATGGTCCTGGGCGACTACGAAGGCTGCGAGCTTCGAATCCTGGCAGAGCTGAGCCAGGACGCCCTGCTGCTGAAAATCTTCCAGCAGGGAGGTGACCTGCACGCCATGGTGGCCACCCAGGTCTTCCAGCAGCCCGTGTCCAGGGTGGAACACCCGGAGCTGCGGGCCCGGGCCAAGGCCATCAACTTCGGCCTCGCCTACGGCATGGGAGCGCAGAGGCTGGCAACTCAACTCGGTTGCACCCTGGAGGATGCCCAGGCCTGGATTCACAGCTACTTCCAGGCGTTCCCCAGAGTCCGGGACTACCTGGAAGAGAGCGCACGGGCCACCTTGCATCGAGGGTACGCAGAATCCCTGGGGGGACGAAAGCGTTACTTCCAGCCTCCCATGAGCGAGGACGAGCTGGCGGGCCAGGAGCGGCAAGCTCGCAACATGCCAGTCCAGGCAACCAACGCGGACATGATCAAGCTGGCTCTGGTGTGGCTGCGGGAAGAGCTGCTGAGGCGCGTCTCCACCGCTCGGATCATCCATACGATCCATGACGAGATCGTCGTCGAATGCGGGGAGGACGATGCGGCCGAAGTCGCCGGACTGCTGGGACAGACCATGCGCCGGGCGGGGGAGCACTTCCTGCCATCAGTCCCCGTCATGGTCAGTACGGAGATCTGCGACTCATGGAAGTAAAAAGGGGACAGACTACTAAATCGCTCATCAACGGTCAACGATCAACGAAGGGTGCGAGGAGTGAGTGACGATTGGCGAGCGATTTAGTAGTCTGTCCCCCTTTTTACGACGATGTCGTCGTTTTCCACGTCGGCGACCCACGAGACATCTTCGTTCCAGTGGAGGGTGATGGGGATCTTGACTTTCTCTTCGATGGTGCGTTTCAGGAAGCGCGCACCATACTGGAGACTGAATCCGATTCGGGACAGGTGGCCGATGGCAGCCGGGGTGACCTTGAGTCGCTTCCCCAGGCGCTCCATCTGCCCGACGAGGAGCTTGACGTTGAGCTCGGTAATCTGCAGCACCTCGTCCGCCGTCAGGGGCGCAAAGACCAGGTACTCATCGATCCGGTTCCGAAACTCGGGTGAAAACCTTCGTTCCACTTCCTTGATCACCTCGCGGCGCACCGATTTGAACGAAACGAGTTCCTCGTCTCCGTTGCCGCCCTTGGGAGCAAAGCCGACGGACTCGGTCAAACGCCTGAAGTGGTCACCGCCCAGATTGCTGGTCATGATGACCACCGCGTCGCTCAGGTACGCCTTCCGGCCCCGTCCGTCCGTGAGCCAGCCTTCGTCGAACGCCTGCAGGAACAGGTTTAAAAGGTACGGGCTGGCTTTCTCCACCTCGTCCAAAAGGAGGACCGTGTAAGGGTTCTCCTGGAGGGCGGAGGTCAGGATCCCTCCCCGCTCGGATCCCACGATGCCCCGGGGCATACCGATCAGCTTCTCCACGGCGACCATGTCGTCCTGGTACTCGGACATGTCGAGCCGGATCATTTTCCGTTCGTCGCCGAACAAGAATTCCGCCAGGGCCTTCGCCAGCTCGGTCTTTCCCACCCCGGTGGGCCCCAAGAACAGGAACACGCCGTCCGGACGCAGGAAGTTCTCCTTCAGCGGACCCTTGTTCAGACGAATCCTGCGGGAGAGGGCCTCGATCGCATGTTTCTGGCCAATGACCCGCCGGGCCAGGGCTTCTTCCATGTTTCTCAGCCGGTCGCCGGTCTCGCGCAGGATGACGTCCACCGGGATCTTGGCTTCCTGCGAAATCACTCGGATGATGTCGTCGCCGGTCACCACGGCTCCCGCGCCGTGCTGCTGGGCGCTCTTGATCTCCACCTTCACCGCCGCCGTGTCCAACCATCCGATCACTTTGTCCGGCAGCCGGTGAGCCCGGAGGTAGCGGGGCGCCAGTCCCAGGGCCACATCCATGGCCTTGGACGAGATCTCCACCCCGTAGTTCTTCTCCAGACGGGGCTTCAGCCCCTGCAGGATGGTCCGGGTGTCTTCGATGGTGGGCTCGTCCAGCTTGACCAGCCGAAA
>JACQTF010000074.1 GCA_016210925.1 Acidobacteriota bacterium
ACGCAGGAAATCCAAAGGTTGATCGGCCGCTCCCTGCGAGCCATCACCGATCTTCGGACCATAGGCGAACGGACCATCTGGGTGGACTGCGACGTCATCCAGGCCGACGGTGGAACCCGAACCGCGTCCATCACGGGAGCGTTCGTGGCCCTGACCTTGGCCCTGCAGCGCCTGCTGGACCATGGGTTGATCGCCCAGTTACCCCTGTTGGACTTTGTGGCCGCTACCAGCGTGGGCATCCTGGAGGGGGCGCCGGTGCTGGACCTGGACTACGAGGAGGACTCCCGCGCCGAGGTGGACATGAACGTGGTCATGACCGGAGCGGGGAAATTCGTGGAGATCCAGGGCACCGCCGAGCACGCTCCGTTCGGCGAGGGCCAGTTGGACTCCTTGCTCAGCCTGGCCCGAAAAGGAATTGCCGAATTGATCCAGGTCCAGCGGTCGGCGCTGGGCGAGAAGACATCGTCCCTGCCCCTCATCCGATCCCGGTGAGCCCCGCACCTACCCATGGTTTGATCGACTTGGCGGGCGAAAAGAACGGTAGGTGCGGGGTGAGCAAGCGGCTTCTGGTGGCCACGCGAAACCCGGGCAAGTTCCGCGAGTTCGCCCAGGCCCTGCGCGAACTGCCGCTAGAACTGGCCTCCCTCCAGGATCTCCCCCCTGTTCCCGAGGCAGAAGAAACCGGGGCGATGTTCGCAGACAATGCCCGGTTGAAGGCCCACCATTATCACCTGCACACGGGATGGATGGCGGTGGCCGATGACTCGGGGCTGGAGGTGGACGCCCTCCAGGGTCTCCCCGGAGTGCGGTCGGCCCGCTTCGCAGGCAAAGGGGCCAGCGACTCGGAAAAGATTCACAAGCTGTTGGAGTCCCTGCGTGGCGTCCCTCCCCGGGAGCGAACCGCCCGCTTTTCCTGCGCGCTCTCGCTGGTGGATGCCGGACGAGAAATCTTCTTCACGGAGCAGCGCTGCGAGGGCAGGATCCTGGAAGCACCCAGGGGCACAGCAGGGTTCGGGTACGACCCGGTATTCCTGGTTCCGGAGCTGGGCAAAACCTTCGGTCAGTTGACCCCGGCCGAGAAAAACCGGTACAGTCATCGGGGACGGGCCCTGGAGGCCCTCCGGCGGTTCCTGGTACCCTTGGCGTCAGAAGGTTAATCCAAAGATCGGGGCGTAGCGCAGACTGGCTAGCGCGCGTGCCTTGGGAGCACGAGGTCGGCGGTTCGAGTCCGCCCGCCCCGACCATCTTTACAATGTAGCTTCATGGAGCTACATTTGTTTCATGAAAGCCGTCGGCCTTCGCGAGCTGAAGAACCGCCTGAGCAAGTACGTCCGGCAGGTCCAGTCTGGAGACGCGGTGCTGGTGACCGATCGAGGGCAGGTCGTGGCAGAGCTGAGGCCGCCCGGCCAGTTTGTTTCCGGCGCGACGACGCATCCGGGACTCTCGGCCCTCGCCAGGACAGGTCGGGTGTCGCTGGCCGCCGGGCAATGTTGAACGCGGCGGCGGCGCACTGGAACCTGTTGCGAGTCGATGCAGAGGTCGTCGAACGCGCCAGGCGTCCTTTCCCGGGAGAACCGATTCGCACTCCGATGCTCTTCACCTGGCCACTGCACTGGCGGCTCGCTCCGCTATCGGGGATCTTGCCCTCCTGAGTCTCGACAAGCGGATCCGTACCGTGGGGCGCCAACTCGGGCTGAGCACCGTGCCTGTGCTGAGGGGGGAGAGCCTCGAGCCCGAGATCTGCGATGTCCTGCCGGAGGGTGGCTTGATTGTCCTTGACTGTAAAGACGTAGTCGGCCAGCGAGAACCTCTGCCAGTACGCCTTCCCGGACAAGACATGTACCTGCGTCCTGCCCGTGCCAGTGTTTGGCTTTTTAACGGCGATGAGGTCTTTCCCGCATTCCGGAGACGCACGGCTCCGCGCTCGATCAGCTTGCGCGCAAGCGCATCGTCCAACGCGAAGGGAAGGCTTTTCGGTTTCGTGCTGGCGCTCTGCGCCTGTTTTCTCTGTGTCGTGCCCGGGTGCGGGAGCCAGCAAGGGGACCGCCGGCCGCCCAGCAGCTTCCTCAAGCTGGGGACGGCGCCGGTGGGAGGGACGTACTACGTGCTGGGAGCAGGGATCGCTCAAGTTCTATCCCAAGCCTTGCCGGAGACCCGGGTCACTGCGGAAGCCACCGCCGGCAGCGGCGAAAACACACGGCTGCTGAACCGCCGCCGGATCGACTTGGGAATTACCAATACGGCCATCACTTACCACGCGGTACGGGGACTGAAGCCGTGGCCCGCGCCCATCCCCCTGCGAGCCGTCATCAACCTTCACCGGAACATCTCGCTCTTTGTGAGCCAACGGGGATCCGGCATCCGGCGGGTCCCGGATTTGAAAGGCAAACGGGTGGCTGTCGGCCCCGCAGGAGCCGGGTTTGAGCACTTGATCGGGCCCATCCTGGAAGTCTACGGCATGAGCTACGAATCGTTTCAGCCCGTTTATCAGGGACAGGCAGACTCAGCGGAGCTGCTGGGCGACGGCCGCGTGGATGCGGCCTTCTTCTCGGGAGGAGTTCCCAATCCGTCCGTGCTCCAGTTTGCTTCCACGCACCCCGTGGAATTCGTGAGAATCGACCACGACAAGATCGCCGAGCTGATTGGCCGCTATCCTTATTACTTTACCCGGACCATCCCCAAGGGCACCTACCCGGGCCAGGGGCAGGACCTGGTGGCGCTGGAGATCGGCTCCGCCCAACTGGCAACCCATCCCGACGTCGACGAAGGCCTGGTCTACCGCATCGCCAAGGCCGTCTACGAACATCGAGAGCAACTGGGTAAGACGCACCCGGCGGCACGAGAGATCGCTGCCTCACACGTGGCCCAATATGAGGGAGTGCTTTTCCATCCGGGAGCCATCCGGTACTTCAAGGAAATCGGGGTGTGGCGAGGCCAACCCGATTCGTTGGACGTGCCGGCACCTTCGCAGCATCAGCAGGTCAAAGGATGAGGCATCTTTCGGGCCAGGCCCCGGGCGGAGGGAAAAGTTCCAGTCCTTTGTTCTTGACAAGAACTGTCGAACAATGCGACGAATAAGTCTGCCCCGCACCTGCCGAAATCAACGGGCCCGGCTCCGGCGCGCGGGGGTCAGCGAGGGTCCAGCTTAACGCAGACTCGGAGGAATCCATGGCGCTTTCAGGCGAAGCGTTCGTCGACGAAATTCGCGAGATGGTGCGCAAGAAGCACTCAAAGGACCACCCCATCATCGACATGATCGAACGAGGGGAGCTGGGCCGAAAACAGTTAAGAGGGTTCGCCGGCCAATTTTACCTCTTCTTTCCCAAGCCGTTTCCGAAACCCATCGCAGCCATGCTGGGACGGTGCCCGGACGATGAAGTTCTGGAAAAGATGTGGATCGAAAACGTCGTCGAGGAAGGGACCGGTGAGATCACAGGGACAGACAGCCACCGGGGTCTTTATCTGAAATTTACCAAGGCAGTGGGTTTCACCCCGGAGGAGCTGGCCAGGGTGGAGCCTCTTCCGGAGACCGAGGCCTTCCTCGACTGGCGGGAGCTCCTCATCTATCAACGGTCCTGGTTGGAGCTTTACGCCAGCCAGGGCTTCTGCCTGGAAGGCACGGCCAACGAGCGAATGTCACGAATTGTCAACGGCCTGGTCCACCACTACGGGTTCCGGAGGGATTCGGAGGAGATCCGGTACTGGACGCTCCACATGAGCGTAGACGAGGACCACATGAAGGTCGGCCCCGAGGCAGTCCGGAGGTACGCAATCACCGACGCCCAGCAGGAACAGGTGCGAAGAGCGTGCCAGAAGACTCTGGACATGTTCTGGCTGGCCTACGACGGGATCCAACGAGCCTTTGTGCAGGAGGACCCGCTCTACACCCGCTGGAGAGAGGCGTTGTAAGGCAAGGAACCTCCATGGGGCTCAAGGATCTGCCGCATCTGATTTCATGAACAGACCTCTCCAGGGAATTATCGGCGCTCTGTTGACCCCCTTTGATTCTTCCGGCAGGGTGGACTACGGCGCTTTGAAGGCAGAGATCGACTTTACCATCGACGTCTGCGGCGCCGACGCCGTCTCCCTGGGGGCCGTCGAAGCCTCCGAGTACCGATTTCTGGGGCCGGAGGAGCGGAAGGAATTGATCCGGCGCGGAACGGAGATGGTCCGCGGGCGCGTGCCGGTCATCGCCGGGGTCTCGGACCATTCCGTGGAAGCGGCGGCGCTTTTGGCCCGCTTCGCCGCCGACTGCGGCGCAGACTACGTTCAGGCCCTGGTTCAGAATCTCCCGTGGGGAGGTCCGCCTCAGCCCACGGAGGCGCTGCGCTATTTTCGATTGCTGGCCGACCGCAGCCCGCTGCCCATCGTCGTCTACCTGTTCGCCGGTCCGGGCGCCGACTTGAGCGTCCAGGCCACGGTGGCCATGAGCAAGAATCACCCCAAGGTTCACGCGTTCAAGGAGAGCTCCCGGGACCTGAAGAGGATCGGCCAGCTCATCGAGGAGATTGACCGCCCCGGCCACGCTCGGTATTTCACCACCATGTAAATGCTTCTGATCACCCTGGAGCTGGGCGGTTCGGGAGCCACCATGCCT
>JACQTF010000073.1 GCA_016210925.1 Acidobacteriota bacterium
CCTGGACGCTACTACTCGGTCCTGGCAGTTACAATTTCTATCTTCCAACGCTTGCGGGCAAGGGTCAAAACGGTCAGTCCGCCACTGGTGAGATCCACACGCTAGGGCTTTGAGAGAGGGACCTCCCGATTCTATTCTTCTTTCCTCAGGCGGAGTTCGAGCGCATCAGGTCATCAAAGAGGAAGCCGCCTGAATCCATTTACACACTTATTGACAGAACCTCCTGCTCCACCCCGAGAAGCTTCGCGCGTACTTTCCGGCGCTGTCGGGCAGAGAGCACGAGTTCGCGGGGAGCCCGCTCAGAGACTGGATCCACTCCGAGTACGAGCCGGTCGCAGCCCCAGGCGGGAAACCATCCTGACGAAGAAACCTGAGACGGTAGACGGCGCAGCCGAAATTTCAAGAGGTTCAGGTTTCAGGTCTCAGGTTTCAGAGTTTCGGGTTTGCTCGCCCGCACAGCTTCAGGCGGCCCTGGGAGACCTGCGGAGGAGACCGCCGCGATTCGTCGTCTACGATGAATTGATCCATTCCGAAAACTTCCGCAAATATTTTCCGGCGCTCTCCGGGCGAGAGCCGCAATTCGCGAAAAACCCCCTCGCGGACTGGATCCTCTCGGAGTACGAGTTGGTGGAGGCCCACGGCCGGGAAAAGATCCTTCGGAAGAAAACCTAAAACTAAAAAACCTGAAACCTAAAACTAAAAAACCCAAGACCTGAAACCATCTCGTTCAGCCAGGTTTCAGGTTTTGGGTTTCAGAGTTTCAGGTTTGTATTTCTAGAGGAGGTCGGCCCCCTTGCCTCGCTTGAGTGCAACTTCGACCTCCGGGACCACCAGTTCTTCTTCTACTTCGGGGGGCGGCACCGGTTCCGGGATTTCCTCTTCCAGCTTCACGTTCCGGTAGTATTCCATCCCCGTGCCTGCGGGGATCAACCGGCCCATGATCACATTCTCTTTGAGCCCGCGCAGATAGTCCACCTTGCCGCTGATGGCGGCCTCGGTGAGCACCCGAGTCGTCTCCTGGAACGAAGCGGCGGAAATGAAGGAGTCGGTGCTCAAGCTGGCCTTGGTGATGCCCAGAAGGAGAGGACGGCCCGTAGCAGGCTTTCCCCCCTCGGCCTCCACCCGCTCGTTCTCCTCCAGGAATTTGAACTTGTCCACCTGCTCTTCCAGCAAGAACTCCGTGTCACCCGGTTCCTCGATCTTGATCCAGCGGGTCATTTGCCGGACGATGACCTCGATGTGCTTATCGTTGATGTTGACCCCCTGGAGCCGATACACCTCCTGGATTTCGCTCACCAGGTACGCCTCCAGCTCTTTCTCTCCCAGGACCCGAAGGATGTCGTGGGGATTGCGGGGACCTTCCATGAGGGCATCGCCTGCCCGCACGTACTCTCCTTCCTGAACGCTCACGTGGGCACCGCGAAGCAGCAAGTACTCGCGGGGCTCGCCCGCGTCAGACTGCACGACGAGCTTGCGCTGGCCGCGGGCGAGACCACCGTACTTCACCACGCCGTTGATCTCGGTAATGATGGCAGTCTCCTTCGGCTTGCGGGCCTCGAAGAGCTCCACGATGCGGGGCAGACCGCCGGTGATATCCTTGGTCTTGGCCGTCTCCCGCGGGATCTTTGCCAGGATGTCACCCGGAAAGACTTCATCGCCGTTGGAGACCATCATGTGGGCCTTGGAGGGCAGCAGGTACGTTTTGACGGCCTTGCCCTGCTTATTCTTGATGATGATTTGCGGCTGCCGCTTCTCATCCTGGGACTCCACGATGACCTGGCGCGCGAGACCCGTCACCTCGTCCACCTCCTCCTTCATGGTGAGGCCTTCCACCACATCCTTGAAGGTGGCCGCACCGCCCACTTCTGTCAGGATGGCGAAAGTGTAGGGATCCCATTCCACCAGAACCTGCCCCGGGTGCACTTCCTGGCCGTCCTTGACCTTCAGGGTCGCCCCGTAGACCACGGAATACCTTTCCAGCTCCCGACCCTTCTTGTCGTGAATGACCAGGCTGCCCGTGCGATTCATGACGGCCAGGAAACCATCCTTGTTGACAACGGTCTGGATGTTGATGAACTTCACGACCCCGAGGTTGCGAGCTTCCAGTGTGGATTGCTCGGTGATGCGGCTGGCGGTGCCGCCGATGTGGAACGTGCGCATCGTGAGCTGGGTGCCCGGCTCACCAATGGACTGAGCGGCGATGACGCCCACGGCCTCCCCCAGCTCCACGATCTTGCCCGAGGCCAGGCTGCGGCCGTAACAGTTCACGCAGACCCCGCGCTTGCACTTGCAGGTCAGCACCGATCGGATCTTGACCTTTTCGATGCCCGCCGATTGGATGGCACCGGACGTGTCCTCGGTGATCTCGTCGTTCTGCTCCACGACCACCTCGCCGGTGAACGGATCCTTGATGGTCTCCAAGCTCACCCGGCCCACGACGCGATCCCTCAAGCTCTCAATGATCTCACCCCCCTCCGTGATGGAGGTGACGAAGATGCCGTCCAGAGTCTGGCAATCCTGTTCGGTGACGATCACGTCCTGGGCCACGTCCACCAGGCGCCGGGTCAGGTAGCCGGAGTCGGCCGTCTTCAACGCCGTGTCCGCCAGTCCCTTGCGGGCACCGTGGGTGGAGATGAAGTACTGCAACACCGTGAGGCCTTCGCGGAAGTTGGCTGTGATGGGGGTCTCGATGATCTCGCCCGAAGGCTTGGCCATCAGGCCTCGCATCCCGGCCAGCTGGCGGATCTGCTGCTTCGATCCACGGGCTCCGGAATCGGCCATCATGAAGAGGGGGTTGAATTCTCCCTCGGCCTCCTTCTTACCCATGGCCTCGAACATCTCATCGGCAATCTTCTCCGTCACGTCGGACCAAATGGCGATGACCTTGTTGTATCGCTCCCCGTTGGTGATGGCGCCGTCCAGGTATTGCTGCTCCACCTCGATGACTTCCTTGCGCGCTTCGTCCACCAGACGGTTCTTCCCTTCCGGGATGATCATGTCATCGATCCCCAGGCTCAAGCCGGCCTTGGTGGCGTAGTAGAAGCCCAGATCCTTGAGCCTGTCCAGCATCTCCACGGTGACATCCAGGCCGTACCGAAGGTAGCAGTAGTTCACCAGCTCGGTGAGTCCCTTCTTCTTCAACAACCCATTGACGTAGGGAAAGGGCTTGGGCAGGTGGTCATTGAAAATGACCCTGCCCACGGTGGTGGCGACGTATTGGTTCTGCACCGTCTGGAGCTCCGCACGGGTCACTGCCTGATCGTCGTCCAGGGTGGTCAAATCCAGGAGCTCGCCGGAGTACCGCAGCCGGATCGCCGTGAGCAATTCCACCTCCCCTCGCTCCAGCGCAAAGAGCGCCTCCTCCATGCTGGCAAACGTTCGGCCCTCGCCCCGGGCGGTCTTTTTCTCCTTGGTGAGATAGTAGCAGCCCAGCACGATATCCTGGGTGGGCACGGCAATGGGTTTTCCATGGGCCGGCGACAGGATGTTGTGAGAGGACAGCATCAGAACCGAGGCCTCGATTTGCGCCTCGGGGGACAGGGGAATGTGCACCGCCATCTGGTCGCCGTCGAAGTCCGCGTTAAACGCGGTGCAGACCAGGGGATGAATCTTGATGGCCTTGCCCTCCACCAGCACCGGTTGAAACGCCTGGATGCCCAAGCGGTGCAGCGTGGGCGCCCGATTCAGAAGTACCGGGTGATCCTGAATCACCTCGTCCAGGATGTCCCATACGATGGACTCCTCGCGCTCCACCATCTCCTTGGCGGTCTTGATGGTGGCGGCGTAGCCGTCTTTTTCCAGCCGGTGGTAGATGAAGGGCTTAAAAAGCTCCAGAGCCATCTTCTTGGGCAGGCCGCACTGATGGAGCCTCAGCTCAGGCCCAATCACGATGACGGACCGGCCCGAGTAGTCCACCCGTTTTCCTAGCAGATTCTGGCGGAACCGACCCTGCTTGCCTTTGAGGGTGTCGCTCAGGGATTTCAGCGGACGGTTGTTGACGCCCCGCAGGACCCGGCCTCGACGGCCATTGTCGAACAAAGCATCCACCGCCTCCTGCAGCATGCGCTTCTCGTTGCGGATGATCACCTCCGGGGCCCGGAGCTCCATGAGCTTCTTCAAGCGGTTGTTCCGATTGATCACCCGGCGGTATAGGTCATTCAAATCCGAAGTGGCGAAACGCCCGCCATCCAGCGGAACCAGCGGCCGCAACTCCGGCGGGATCACCGGGATGGCGTCCAGGATCATCCACTCCGGCCGATTTCCCGACTTGCGAAACGCATCCACCACTTTCAGGCGCTTGGCGTACTTGATCCGCTTCAGCTGCGAACTCTCGGTCTTCATCCGGTGCCGCAGGTCGCCCGCCAGCTTCTCCACGTCCACCTTTTTCAAGAGCTCCTTGATGGCTTCCGCCCCCATCATGGCGTGAAACTTGCCGGGATGCTCCTGCTGAAGCCCCCGGTAACGCTCCTCGGTCAGGAGCTCCTTCTGCTTCAGATTCAGGTCCCCCGGGTCGATGACCACGTAAGCCTCAAAATAGAGGATCCGTTCCAGGTCCCGCAGGCTCAGGTCCAGGACCTGCCCGATGCGGGAAGGCAGCCCTTTGAAGAACCAGACGTGGGAACAGGGGCTGGCCAGCTCAATGTGGCCCAGCCGCTCCCGCCGGACCTTGGACAGGGTTACCTCCACACCGCACTTGTCGCAGAGGACGCCCTTGTACTTCATCCGCTTGTATTTTCCGCACAGGCATTCCCAGTCGTTGACCGGGCCGAAGATGCGGGCGCAGAACAAGCCGTCTCGTTCCGGCTTGAACGTGCGGTAGTTAATGGTCTCCGGTTTGGTGACCTCTCCCCAGGACCAGGACCGGATCTTTTCCGGCGAAGCCAGTCCGATTCGGATGCTCTCGAAATCAGAAATCAAGGTAGCCTTTTCGTCGATGGCGAATGCTCTCAAAGCCACTTCCTCCTAAAGACAGCCGTCAGCTGTCAGCTTTCAGCGATCAGTCTGATGGCTGAAAGCTGATCGCTGACCGCTAGTAGTTAATGGGCCCTCTCCGCTTTGTTCCGTTTGACGAGCTCTACGTCCAGGCACAAGGACTGCAACTCCCGGATGAGCACGTTGAACGATTCGGGAATGCCCGGCGTGAAGGAGGCATCGCCTTTCACGATGGCCTCATAAATCTTGGCGCGACCCTGCACGTCGTCCGATTTGACGGTGAGCATTTCCTGCAGGATATTCGCAGCGCCGTAAGCCTCCAGTGCCCACACCTCCATCTCCACGAACCGCTGCCCGCCGAACTGGGCTTTGCCAACCAGGGGCTGCTGGGTGATGAGGGAATACGGGCCGATGGATCGGGCATGGATCTTGTCGTCCACCAGGTGGGACAGTTTCATCATGTAGATGTAGCCTACGGCCACCTGGGAATCGAACCTTTCTCCCGTCATACCGTCGTACAGCCAAGCCTTGCCGCTGCCGGGGAGAGCGCTCTTCTCCAGCATTTCCTTGATCTCTCCCTCGGAGGCGCCGTCGAACACCGGCGTGGAAAAATGCAAACCCAGGACCCGGGCGGCCCAACCGAGGTGATTCTCCAGGATCAGTCCCACGTTCATGCGGGAGGGTACCCCCAGGGGGTTCAGGACGATCTCCACCGGGGTTCCGTCGGGCAGGTACGGCATGTCCTCTTCGGGCAAGATCCGGGCGATCACGCCTTTGTTGCCGTGCCGGCCTGCCATCTTGTCCCCCACGGACAATTTGCGCTTCATGGCGATGTAGACCTTGACCAGCTTGATGACCCCCGGCGCCAATTCGTCCCCCTTTTTGAACCGGGATACTTTCTCCTCGAAGAGGGATTTCAAAATGGCGATCTGGCGTTCGGTCTTTTCTTCCAGGCGCTCGATTTCCTCCCCTAACTCCTTGCCGTCTTCCACCTTCACGTTGACGAACTCGGCGTACGGCAGGTTTTCCAGAATATCCCGGGTCAACTTGTCTTTCTTGTGGGCAACCACATGGCCGTTCTGGTCCTTGAGGTTCTGTGCCAGACGCTTGCCCAGGAGCAGGCGCTTGACCTCCTCGTCACGCTCCTCCTTCAAGATCCGGATCTCGTCCTTCACGTCTTTCTCCAGTCGATCGATCTGCTCCCGCTCGATGGACTTGGCGCGCTCGTCCTTGGGGACTCCCTTCCTCGAGAAGATCTTCACATCCACGGCGGTTCCCTCGATGCCCGGCGGGCAGTACAGTGAGGCATCCCGCACATCTCCCGCCTTCTCGCCAAAGATAGCCCGCAGGAGCTTTTCCTCCGGTGTGAGCTGGGTCTCGCCTTTAGGGGTGACCTTGCCCACCAGGATATCGCCCGGCTTGACCTTGGCGCCGATCCGGATCATCCCGCTCTCATCGAGGTCCTTGAGAACGCTCTCACTGACATTGGGGATGTCGCGGGTAATCTCCTCCGGGCCCAGCTTGGTATCCCGGGATTCAATCTCCAGCTCCTCGATGTGGATCGAGGTGTAAACGTCCTCCTTCACCAGGCGCTCGCCCACGAGGATGGCGTCCTCGAAGTTGTAGCCGCGCCAGGGCATGAAGGCCACCAGCACATTGCGCCCCAGGGCCAGTTCTCCCATCTCGGTGCACGGGCCGTCGGCGATGACCTGGCCCGTGATGACCCGGTCGCCCACCTTGACGAGGGGCTTTTGATTGATGCAGGTGTTTTGGTTCGAACGGCGAAACTTGATCAAGGGGTAGATGTCCACGCCAGCCTCCCGAATCTCGCCCCCGTCCTCTGCAGCCTCCACCCGGATGATGATTCGACCCGAGTCCACGTAATCCACGGTTCCGCCACGGCGGCAGATCAGCACCGCCCCCGAATCCCGGGCGGTGATGTATTCCATGCCGGTACCCACCAGGGGGGCCTCAGGCCGCACCAGGGGCACGGCCTGGCGCTGCATGTTGGACCCCATGAGGGCGCGGTTGGCGTCGTCGTGCTCCAGAAAGGGGATCAGGGACGCCGCCACCGACACCAGCTGTTTCGGTGAAACGTCGATGTACTCCACCTGGTCCCGGTGCGCCAGGATGAAGTTTCCTGCATGGCGGGCATTGACTCGCTCTCGAGAGATCCGTCTGCCCTCGTCCAGCTCCACGTTGGCCTGGGCAATCACGTGCTGATCTTCCTGCCACGCATTCAGGTAGAAGGAAAAGGGCTCATACAAACACGGCTTCTTGCCCTGGGCTTGCAATTTCTTGTTCTCGCGATCCACGTGCTCCTTTTCCAGGTGTTCTCCGATCTTGAAGTCGGAGTCCCCCTGGTTGATCGCCGTCACGTAGTCCACCACCTGCCCGCTCGCCACCTTGCGATAAGGGGATTCGATAAAACCGAACTCGTTGATGCGCCCGTAGCAGGACAGGCTGGAGATCAAACCGATGTTCGGTCCTTCCGGAGTCTCGATGGGACAGATGCGACCATAGTGAGAGGGGTGCACATCCCGCACCTCAAAACCCGCCCGCTCCCGACTCAAACCGCCCGGGCCCAGAGCGGAGAGGCGCCGCTTGTGGGTGATCTCCGAGAGGGGATTGGTCTGGTCCATGAACTGGCTCAGCTGGCTGGACCCGAAAAATTCCTTGATGGCCGCCATCACCGGCTTGGCATTGATCAGGTCGTGGGGCATGGCAGTGGCCATCTCCTGGTGCACTGACATCTTCTCTTTGATGGCTCGCTCCATGCGCACCAAGCCGATACGGAACTGGTTCTCCAGCAGCTCACCCACCGCCCGGACGCGCCGGTTCCCAAGGTGGTCAATGTCGTCCACGGCCCCGATGTTCTTCCGGAGCTTTAGGACGTACTTGATGACCTCATAAAAATCGCTCGGGGTCAAAGTCCGCTGATCCAGGGGCGTGTCCAACCCCAGCTTGTGGTTGAACTTCAGGCGTCCGACGCGGGAGAAATCATATTTTCGCGGGTCGAAGAACATCCCTTCAAACAGGCTGGTGGCCGTCTCGATGGTGGGGGGATCCCCGGGCCGCTGCTTCCGATAGACCTCGATGAGGGCGTCGCGGGTGGTTTTCAACGTGTCCCGGCGCAGGGTCTCGGAGACCACCACGCCCACGTCATCCCTGTCGGGAAAGAACACGGAAAATTCCGCGAGGCCCGCTTCCAGAGCCTGGTTGATTACCCGAGGGTTGATCTCCTCGTTGGCCTCCACGATCACCTCCCCGGTCCGGGGATCGACGATGTTGGTGGTGGAATAGGCCTTCTCCAGATCCAGCGCATCGATCTCGACGGCGTCCACTTTGGCCTTCTTCAACTGCTCATAAACCTGCTGGGTGATCTTCTTCCCTGCGGGCAGCAGCGGCTTCCGGGGATTCTTGGGATCCTTGACCGGCTTCGAGATCTTGGCACCCAGGATGTTATCCGTCAGAACCCGGAGCAGCTTCTTGCCCTCGACGGCGATTCTCACCTCATTGAAGAAGTTGCGCAGGATGTCCTCGTCATTGTTCAACCCCAGCGACCGGAGGAAGGTTGTCGCCAGAAATTTGCGCTTCCGGTCAATGCGGACGTACATGAGATTCTTGGTGTCGTACTCGAACTCGACCCAGGAACCCCGGTAGGGAATGATCTTGGCCAGGAAGTAGGTCTTGTTATTGGAGGACTCGAAAAAGACCCCAGGGGAGCGATGGAGCTGGCTCACGATGACTCGCTCGGTCCCGTTGATGATGAACGTGCCGTTCTCGGTCATGAGGGGAATATCCCCGAAATAGACCTCCTGCTCCTTGATGTCCCGGATGGTGCGGGCGTGCGTCTCCGCGTCCTTGTCCCAGATCACCAAGCGGATGGTCACCTTCAACGGGACCGCGTACGTCATCCCCCGCTCCTGGCACTCCTCGACGGTGTACTTGAGCTTCAATTGAACAGGATCCCCGCAGTCCTCGCAGCGGATCACCTCATTCCGGTTCCGGGCTCCGCATCCTCTGCAGAGGATGTCTTCCAGGCTGTAGGGGTCGGTGACGATGATCTTGCCGCACTGGTAGCAGGTGGACCGCAGATATTGCAGGCCCCTCAGGTGACCGCATTTGCACTCCCAGTTTCCGATGGAGAATTCCACAAACTCCAGGGAGCTGGTGCCGCGAAAATCCAGAATGGGAAAGACGGAATTGAAGACCGCCTGCAGGCCCACGTCCTCGCGCTCGGTGGGCAGCAAGTCCATCTGCAGAAACCGCTTGTAGGACTGTTTCTGCACCTCAATCAGGTTGGGAATGGGAATCGAGGTGTGGATCTTCGCAAAACTCTGCCGGTTGCGGTAAACGTTGGTGGTTACCATTGCCATCGTGAGTGACTCCTATCGGATTCTTTCCTTGGACGCTCGAACGGAAGGCTGAAGCGAAAACCCACGTGAGCGGTCGGGTAAAATCGAGCAAGAATCAGTGGAAAAAATAAAGGGCACCAGGAGAGACACACCTCCCCTCGCGCCGCCAGAAAATCCCCCATCAACCAATCGTACTATATCAACAATTCTACTTGATTTCAACCGTCGCCCCGACGTCTTCGAATTTTTTCTTGATGCTCTCGGCCTCGGCCTTCGAGACAGCTTCCTTGACGGTCTTGGGCGCGCCCTCCACCAGGTCTTTGGCTTCCTTCAAGCCCAGGCTGGTGACCTCCCGGACGACCTTGATGACGTTGATTTTCTTTTCACCGACCGTGCTGAGCACCACCTCGAACTCGGTCTTTTCCTCCGCCGCGGCGGGAGCAGCGGTGGAACCCGCCGCTGGCCCAGCGACGGTCGCCGGAGCCGCGGCAACAGCCTGGATGTTGTATTTTTCCTTCAGCTTGTTGACGAGATCGGAGATCTCCAGCATGGACGCCTGATCAATCCACCCCAGCACGTCCTCCACGCTCACTTGTGCTTGTGCCATTGCTATCCTCCAAGAAAGTCATTCGTCATTGGTCATTGGTCAAACGTCAATCGAGTTCATTTTTTAATTTGCTCTAAACTGAACGCCAGTTGCTGAAGCGGTGCCTGAAGCGTGCCGACCAGTTGAGACACCGGCCGCTGCAGGATACCGACCAGCAGGGCCAGCAGCTCATCCCGGCTCGGCAGGGCCGCGATCTCGTTGATCCTGTCCGCCGGGATCAGCTTACCCCCCACCATGCCCACCTTGAACGACACCGCCGGATGGAACCTGGCAAACTCCACCAGGGCTTTGGCCAGCAGGACGGGATCCTTGTCGTTGTAGGCGATCGCGGTCGGACCGTCCAGGTAGGGTCTCAAGCCAGACACTCGGGTGTCCTCGGCGGCACGGATGGCCAGACTGTTCTTCAGGACACGGTAGCGGGAAGACGTCCTGCGGACGACCCGACGCAGTTCCGTGTCCTGGAGGACCTTGAGCCCCTTGTAGTGGATCACGAAGGCGTTCCGCAGGTTTTGGAACTCCCGGTGAAGACCCTGGATGAGTTCCTGTTTTTGAGCTTTATTCATGGTCAGATTCGCCGATTAGTTCAGTGATAAGTTTTCAGTTATCAGTGATCAGTGAAGAACTGACAACTGGGAACTGAGAACTGACAACTGTTCTAGGCGGCCGCCTCCACCGACGCCGGATCCACGTGGATGCCCGGCCCCATCGTGGAAGAAACGGTCACGCTCTTGATGTATTTCCCCTTGCTGGTGGGTGGCTTGGCCCGAGAAATGGCCTCCAACAGGGCCCGGGCGTTCGCCACCAGTTTTTCCTCGTCGAAGGAGAGCTTTCCGAAGGGCGCGTGAACGATGGAGCCCTTATCGATCCGAAACTCCACCTTGCCCGCCTTGATCTCTTGGATCGCCTTGCCCACTTCAAAGGTGACCGTGCCGGCCTTGGGATTCGGCATCAGCCCTCTGGGGCCAAGGACCCTGCCCAACTTGGAGATGGACTTCATCAGGTCCGGCGTAGCCACCACCGCGTCGAAATCCAGCCACCCGCCCGAGATCTTCTCGATCATGTCTTCGCCGCCGACGCTGTCGGCGCCCGCCTGCTCCGCCTCCTTCAGCTTGTCGCCACTCACGATGGCAATGACCCTCTTGGACTTTCCGAGCCCGTGGGGCAAGACCACCGTTCCCCGCACCATCTGGTCGGCCCTCTTGGGATCTACCCCCAGTACGACGGCCAGTTCTGCGGTCTCGTCGAATTTGGCGAAAGTCGCTCTCTTCATCAATCGGACGGCATCCGGCAAGAGATAAGGGCGACTTTCCACCAGCGCTTTCGCTTGCTCGTATCGTTTACCCATCGTCAATCGCCACTCGTCATTCGTCAACCGTCAATCGTCAACCGCAAAGCCTGAGATTTTGGTCTCCAGTTTTCAGGTTTTGGGTTTCAGGTTTCCACTTCCAGTCCCATACTCCTGGCGGTCCCGAGTATGATCTTCTTCGCTGCCTCCAGATCGTTGCAGTTCAAGTCCGGGAGCTTCACCCTGGCAATCTCCTCCACGTCCTTCAGGGTAACCTTCCCCACCTTGGTTTTGTTCGGCTCCGGTGAGCCCTTCGCAATCTGGGCTGCCCGTTTGAGCAGGACCGCGGCGGGAGGGGTCTTGGTCACGAAGGTGAAAGACCGGTCCGCAAACACAGTGAGCACCACGGGGATGATCAGCCCTTCCTGGCTGGCAGTCTTGGAGTTGAACTGCTTGCAGAATTCCATGATGTTTACGCCATGCTGGCCCAGGGCCGGTCCCACCGGAGGCGCCGGCGTGGCCTTGCCTGCTGGAATCTGCAACTTGACGTTCGCGACAACCTTCTTTGCCATTTAGTTCTCAGTTGTCAGTTGTCAGTTGTCAGTCGTCAGTTCTTGGTTCTTAACCGATAACTGAAACTGAGAACTGAAAACTATTTCAAAGTTTTTCCACCTGGAGAAATTCCAGCTCCACCGGGGTAGCACGGCCAAAGATGGTGACCATGACCTTGAGCGTGCTCTTCTCGATATGGACGTCTTCCACCACCCCCGTGAAATTGGTGAAGGAACCGTCGATGATCTTCACCATCTCGCCCCTCTCAAACATGAACCTGGGCTTCGGCTTTTCGGCAGCAGTGGAAACCTTGCGCAGGATTTGGTCAACCTCGTCCTCGGTGAGGGGGGTGGGTTTTTTCCCCGTGGAAACGAAGCCCGTCACCTTGGGCGTGTTGCGAACCACGTGCCAGGCCTCGTCGGTCATGTCCATTTCTACCAAGATGTACCCCGGATAAAACAGCTTCGAGGAAACGACCTTTTTCCCCCCCTTCATCTCCACCACGTCCTCGGTAGGAATCAGGATCTGACCGACCTTGTCCTCCAGGCCGTAAGCGGCCACGCGGCTCATGAGACTCTCCGCCACCTTACGCTCATAACCTGAATACGTATGGAGGATGTACCACTGCTTGCCGCTCTTTTCTTTTTCTACCACCCGGTTGGCCACGTCTAGCGTACCCCGAAAAATTGCAGCAGCTTGGACATCCCATAGTTCAGCACGATGTCCACGATGAACAGATAGAACCCAAAAAAAAAGACGGCAATGATCACGACCAGCGTAGTCCCATAGACCTCTCGCCGGGCGGGCCAGGAAACCCTCTTCAACTCCGCATTGACATCCGACAGATAACTGACGCCGGCAGTCCAGGCACCGACGATCCTCTCTTTGGCTTTCGTCAACACATGCATCCTGATGGTGGCCTGGCGAATGGCCAACGATCTTGCCGAGTCCTTCATCGGTTTAGAGCCATCGATTTCAAAAAAAAATCATGGCAGGCCAGGAGGGACTCGAACCCCCAACATCCGGTTTTGGAGACCGGCGCTCTAACCAATTCGAGCTACTGGCC
>JACQTF010000075.1 GCA_016210925.1 Acidobacteriota bacterium
CCGATGAACATCCGTTCCGTTTCTCCCATCACCGATCCTCCACCAGGGTAAACCCTATAGTATACTCCAGAGTCAAGGGGAATTTACTTGCTGACTTGCTGCAAGGAAGCATCGGCTCCGCCCTTTTCCGCACGTTTTTGAAGTCACCTGGTTTATAATAGCGAGCGTGTTGCACCGGAGCGTTGCACGAGCTTCCATGAGTACCCGGCAAAAGATCTTCCGTATCGCTGCCTTCCTGCTCCTGTTGAGCGCTGGTGGGGATCTCGTCGTTGCCGACCTGTTTGTTGCCTTCCAGAACCCTACGGCTGCGACCAACCAAGCCTGCGACGAAAGCTTTAATGACCACTGCTTCTGTTGTTGCGGCCACATCGTGTTCGCCCCCCGCTTGACGGTTTCGCCGGACCAGCCGATCTCGGTTGCCCTGGCGTACGCCGATCATTTCGACCCCACCTCCGAGCCAGATCCCATCTACCGTCCTCCAAGGGCCTAAGCCTCCACCGTCCCCCCTCCCCAGGACTTCGAAACTTATTCAGGAGGTTTTATGGCTATTTCCACGGCTGTGGTTCTGTGCATCGCCTTTTCGCCAACAATGGCTGGCAGCCCTGCGCTGGCGCCGGGCGACCTGGTGCGGCTGGCGATGGAAAGAAATCGGGACTTTTTGGCAGCGAAACAGCGACTCGTTGAAGCACAAGGCTTGTTGCGACAAGCTGGGGTGCGGCCATTTCCCACAGTCGAATTTGAAGGCTCCACGGGCAGGGCGTTGGGCACGGCCGGCGAAGAAGAGTTTGCTGCGGGCTACTTCCAGCCCATAGAGACGTTCGGAAAACGTGAAAAGCGAATCCGCGTGGCGCAAGTATCCCTGGACCTGGCACAGTCCGAAATCGCCGATCGAATCCGGCAGCTCACTTTCGACGTCAAAACGCGCTATGCCGATGCGGTCGCCGAGCAGGAAAAGTTGGAGGCGATCGAGCGCCTGCTTGATGCCAACCGCGACTACTACCGTCTGATGGAGGCGAGGGTGGAAGCAGGCGACGCCGCCCCTCTTGAACTGGCGCTCTTGCTCGCGGACCTGAGCCGCTCGGAGGCACAGCAGGTTGTTTTTGCAGCCCGGTCGCAACGCGCGCTGGTGGAACTTAAGAAATCCATCGGTCTGAGCGCTTCCGAACCTCTCGTCATCGCGCGGGATTTTGTTTGGCCCAGCGCGGATCTGCCCCTGGCCAGGCTGCAAAGCCTTGCTTTGGAGAAGCGCCCCGATCTGCACGCGGCCCGACTTTTGGAAGAGCGGGAGTCGGCGGAAGTCTCTCTGGCCCGAGCCGAAGCCCGTCCGGACCTTACAGTTTCGGTGCGTTTTTCTCGCCGCAATTCCCGATTCGAAGAGCTGTTTGGCTCCAATCTCACTGGCATGCCCACTCCTTTGCGCGACCGGGACCACCTTCTCACGTTCGGAGCCTCGCTGCCTCTTTTTTCCGCAAAGCGCAACCAGGGCAATATTGAGGCCACTCTTTCCCGGCTGGGTGCTGCGCGCCTGCGCCGGGAACATTCGCAAAATGCGATCCCCCAAGAGGTGGAGGCCGCGTTCGGACGATGGGTCGCTTCCAGGCGAGCGGCAGAAATTCTCAGCTCTGGAGTGGTGGAGCGATCGGAAAAGAACCTGGAAGTCATTCGACAGGCCTACCAACTGGGACAACTTCGGTTTTTGGATGTTCTCAACGAGCACCGGCGACTCGTTGAGATCCGGTTGGCATACATTGACGCCCTGGCTGAACAGTTCAAAGCCTTCACCGAGCTGGAACAGGCCGTGGGAGGAAGTATCCAATGAGAAGAACGTGTCTGATGCTCGCCCTCAGCTTGCCCTTTCTTGCTTGCTCCCGATCGAAGCAGGAACCCGCGGAGGCATTGCAAGAACAGGGGCCGAAAACCGGGCTTGTCGAAATGAAGCCGGAAGCACAAAAGCACGTTGGCCTGCAGGTCGCTCCGGCTTCCCTTAGCCAGTTGACCGAGTATCTACAGGTCACCGGAACCGTACAGCCCGTGGACACGCGGGTGGCGGAAGTGCGACCGCTCGCAAGGGGACGCCTGCAACAAGTCCTGGTGAAAGTGGGCGATCGCGTCAAGAGCGGGCAGACCCTGGCCCGCTTTGACAATATCGAGGCGGGGGAGTTGATCGCGCAATACCGCGCGGCCCAGGCGGAACTTCAGCGGTTGAGGATCCAGCACGCCGCCGCCATGAAGCAGGCCGAACGAAACCGTCGACTGGGCGATATTGGCGCCGTACCGCAGAAGGAAGTCGAATGGAGCCACGCTGAGCAGGAAGGCTTACTTGAAAGTATCAAATCGCAGGAAAGCTTAATGGGCGGCATCGTCTCGCGGCTCCGGAGGTTCGGGATCAACGAGTCCGAGGTGGGGAATACCTCAACTGCTATTGATTCTCCTTTCTCGGGTGTCGTTATCAGAGTAGAGGCTGCTCCCGGCGAAGTGATCGACACCGACAAGCAGCTTTTCTCCATCGCGGATCTGTCTCAGGTTTGGGTACAGGCCGAAGTCTACGAGAAGGATTTGGGACGGATTCGTGTCGGTGAAACCGCATTGATCTCGGTGGATACCTACCCGGGAGAACGATTTTCCGGAAGGGTGGCCTACATCAGTGACGTTCTGGATCCACAAACGAGAACGGCTAAGGTCCGATGTGAAGTGCCCAATCGGGATATGCGACTGAAGCTCGACATGTTCGCCACTGTTGCATTGCCGACAACCTTCAGCCGGGAGGCAATCACCGTGCCGACAGGGGCGATACAGCAGGTGGAAGGCAAGAGCGTCGTGTTCGTTCGCAGGACCCCCGTAAAATTCGAAGCTCGGCAAGTGAACGTGGGAAAAACGGTCAACGGTCTAACAGAGATTACGGGCGGGCTCGCTGCTGGAGAGCCCATTGTCACCGACGGGGCCTTTCACCTCAAATCGATCATGCTCGGCAAGGAATTCCTCGAGGAGGAGTAAACCGTGCAGCGACTCGTAGCACTGGCGCTTGAATACCGTTTCCTTGTCATTGTTGCAACCCTGCTGGTCAGTGTGTTCGGCCTGTTCTCTCTCCAACGGCTTCCTATCGATGCCGTGCCGGACATCACTCCGAACCAAGTGCTCGTTCTCACCCGGGCTCCCAGCCTTTCACCTCTCGAAGTGGAGCAATTGATAACGTTCCCCGTGGAGTCCGCCATGAGTGGGCTCCCGGGCATCACAAAGATCCAGTCGGTTTCTAAAAATGGATTGTCCTACGTCGCCATCTATTTCGAAGAAGGCATGGACGTCTACTTCTGCCGCCAACTTGTGATGGAGAGACTTTCTCAGGCGCGGCAAGCGATTCCAGCCGGAGTGGGAAACCCGGAGATGGGGCCTATTGCAACAGGCCTGGGCGAGATCTACCAGTTCCAGGTGTCCGGCCCGAACTATTCTCTTATGGAGCTGCGCAGCATTCTCGATTGGGAGATCGTCCCCAAGTTGCGCTCCGTATCGGGCGTTGTGGAAGTCAACGTGCACGGTGGGGAACTGAAGACATACGAAGTCCAGGTGGACAACGATAAGCTGACGGCTTACCGAATTCCACTGGCAAAGATCCTGAGTGCTCTCGAAGAGAACAATGCGAATGCGGGTGGTGCTTACCTGGAACGGTCCGAGCAGCAGTCCCTTATCCGCGGTGAAGGGCTGATCGCCCATCTTGCCGATATCGAAAATATCGTGATAGGGGCGTCAGGGACCGGTACTCCGATCATCATTCGAAATGTTGCGCGGGTGCGCTTCGCGCCTATGGTGCGTCAGGGCTTCGCCACACACGATGGAAAAGGGGAGATCGTGATCGGTGTTGCCATGATGCTCATCGGCGAGAACTCGCGCACGGTAGCCGACCGCGTGAAGGACCGGCTGACGGAAATCCAGAAGTCGCTGCCACCCGGTGTTCGAATCGAGACTTACTATGACCGCACGGACTTGGTCCGGCGCACCATCCGGACGGTGACGACGAACCTGGTCGAAGGTGGCCTGCTCGTGATGGCGGTGCTGCTGCTTTTGCTGGGGAGTTTCAAGGGTGGTCTGATCGTATCGGCCGCGATTCCCCTATCCATGCTGGTGGCCTTCACGGGTATGGTGCAGGCAGGCATTTCAGGCAACCTGATGAGCCTCGGAGCGATCGACTTCGGCCTGATCGTGGATGGGTCCGTCGTGATGGTCGAAAACATTCTGCGGCGCCTCGCTCGCCGGAAGCCGGAAGAAGAGCCGCTGGACGTGATCCGATCTGCCGGGCAGGAAGTGGCACGACCTATTTTTTTCGGCATCGCCATCATCATCCTGGTCTATGTTCCGATTCTGACATTGGGTGGAGTGGAGGGCAAGATGTTCAGACCCATGGCGATCACAGTCCTATTCGCCCTCGCCGCGTCGCTGATCATCTCGTTGACTTTGATGCCGGTACTGAGTTGGTTCGCACTCCGCAACAAGGTGGCGGAGAGAGAGACATGGTTGATGCGCCGCCTGCGTACCGCCTATGCTCCTGTTTTGCGCCGAACGCTGCGATTACCGCTCGTTACGGCCGGCACTGCTCTCCTCGTCTTCTTGGCTTCGTTGGGTGGTATTCCCTTCATGGGAGCGGAGTTCATTCCCAGGCTCGATGAGGGCTCTATTGTCATCATGATGTATCGACTGCCGGGTATCTCTGTTTCGGAATCGCTGCACGGTAACGAGATCATTGAAAGTGTGCTCCGGCACTTCCCCGAGGCAGCCACCGTCGTCAGCCGGACCGGCCGGCCGGAAGTCGCCACCGATCCCATGGGCATCGAGCAGAGTGACGTCTACATTATGTTGAAACCTCGGTCCGAGTGGCCCCAAAAGCGGACGAAGGAGGAGTTGATCGCGGCCATGAAACAGCGGCTGCAAGAAGAGGCCCCGGGTGCCCTGTACAGTTTTTCACAGCCAATACAAATGCGCATGCAGGAGCTGATGGAGGCCGGTGTGCGTTCCGACATCGCCGTGAAGCTCTACGGAGACGATCTGAACCTGCTGCGTGAAAACGCAGCGCAGATTGCTGCTGTCGTCCAGAAAGTACGTGGTGCGGCGGACGTGAGAACCGAACGTGTCGCAGGGCTTCCGTATTTGCGCATTCGCGTCCGCCGGGACGCGATTGCTCGCCACGGGCTGAACGCTTCCGACGTACTCGAGACAGTAGAAGCAATCGGTGGCAAGGTGGTAGGCAACGTGGTCGAGGGAAACAAGCGATATGCCCTTCAAGTACGATTTGCCGACAGCCAGCGGACAACCGCTGAGGCGATCAAAAATATCAAAGTCGGAGACGACGAGGGGCACTTTATTCCCCTCAGTCAGTTGGCGGATGTCATCGACGAGGAAGGGCCCGCCCAGATCAGCCGAGAGAATGTCCAGCGGCGGATCAGCGTGGAGGTCAACGTGAGAAACCGCGATATCGCCAGTTTTGTGGCGGATGCGCGAAAAGCAATTGAAGCACAGGTCAAGCTTCCCAGCGGCTACTTCCTCGAATGGGGCGGGCAGTTTGAACAGTTGGAAAGCGCCCGACGCAGGCTCTCCATCGCGGTCCCTGTAGCGCTGCTCCTCATTTTCTCGTTGCTGTACCTGAGCTTCCATTCCTTCGCCATGGCCTCGCTGATCCTGTTGAACGTGCCGCTGGCGGCCACCGGGGGCATACTGGCGCTGCTCATCCGCGGAATGCCGTTCAGTATTTCGGCAGGAGTCGGCTTCATTGCTCTCCTCGGTGTTGCAGTTCTGAACGGAATCGTCCTGATGACCTATATCGCGCAGCTCCGCCAGAGCGGATTATCCCCAGAAGAGGCGGCCACACAAGGGGCACTTATCCGACTGCGGCCGGTGCTTATGACAGCACTGGTTGCCAGCCTCGGTTTCATCCCCATGGCACTCTCGACTGGCGCGGGCGCAGAGGTTCAGCGGCCCCTGGCAACGGTCGTTATCGGAGGGCTGGCCACATCCACGCTGCTCACTCTGTTCGTCCTGCCAGCGGTTTACCTATGGACTGAACGCAAAGTTCGCAACGGCAATACGTAAATTATGGGTGCTGGGCTCCCCCTCCAGGCCCGACGCCGGAAGGAGAGATCATGACCTTTATATCGAGGCGTTCCTCGGCGAAGGTGAAAAACGAGTCTTCAGGATTATCCCGTTGCCTGAATCGCGGAGATCGCGACACCTTCAAGCTCGGTTATGACGCCTTTGCCAAGGCGGGGCTGGATGTCCTCGGCCAGCACGGCACAGCAGCCGGAAGCGATCGCGGGCTCCAAAATGGGAGACCCACTTTACGGCTCGGGCTGCTCTTCTCCCTCGATTTCCAGGCGGTTCACGATCCAGCTCGCTCCTTTAGGAACGAGCTCCACCTGGAAAATGACCGGGTTGCCACTTTTCGGAGCAGTGGAGACACCTTTTAGAAGCTCTTTCGATGCCATGAAAAAGGCTTCTCCCGTGCCGGCGACCTGGAACACGGGCTTCCCGAGCCGTGAGGCGATCTGACCCGGTGCGCGAAGATGGATTTGCTTGAGAGGGAAGAAGCCCACCGGTTTGAGGTACTCCAGAATTCTGCTCAGTGGAAGTGTTTCTTGAGTCTTGGTTTGGATCAGCAACGTCCCCTTCTCTCGATCCAGCTGCGCTTCGCCGACGCCGACCTGGCGTTCGAGGTGGGAGGCCACCGCCTCCCTTCAGAGAAAGCCGATCGCGGGATTGGTCTTAAGGTCAGCCGTGAGCCGCACCGTCCTGATGTCCTGAGCGCCTTTGGCGCCCACTGCTAACAGTGTACCCGCCGCCAAAATCGTCAAGCAAAGCCATCTCCCTCGCTTCATAAAGTCCCCCTCCCTTGAGGCGACCGGGTCGATGCCCTGCGTTCCCGGCCAATCGAGCTAAGGCGGTCGCTGCAAGATCGCGACGAAGGAACCGGGGCGTGAGCGGCTCCTGGGTGCCCTCTGCCTTTTCACCTGAAGGATAGCCCCTGGAGTCTGGTACAGACTCAAGAAGTTTTTTCGCAGAGGGAGCCAGGTCTGGGCACGATGGATGTCAAAGCCTACCGGCTCCCAATTTCTGAACCTTTAGAATATACCGCCGGTTGTTAGCGACATGCGAGCCGCTACTTATTCAAATTTTTCCACCGTCAGTCCCGGGGACTTATCTCCATGAGACGGGTGCAGAAAGCCGGTCACGGTGACCTCGACCCCGGAGCGATACATCCAACTCCGGGCAAAGAGGGTTCTGGCTCCGGGCGAGTTGATCTGTCCATATGCCTCCCAGTGTACCAACGCCAGAGCCGTCAGACCAAAAATGAGCCAGCGCACGATGGACGATCTCCGTGTCAAAACCGGTTAAAGTTTCATCCCTTCTTACGCTTCGATCGCAGCGAACCCGGTCTTGTCGAGTGCGTCCTTGAGCTGCTGCTGCCGCACTTTCGCCGGCTCGTACCGAACGCAGACGCGTTTTTGCGGTAACTTTGCCTTGACCTCTCGCACGCCAGCAATGGGGGTCAGCGCCGTGCTGATCTTCTCGGCACATCCCTCGCAGACCATGTTCGGGACCAGGAACTCCATCTCCGCCAGCGAGCCGCCCTCCGCCAGGTCCTCGCGTTTCAGGTCAATGCCCCGGACGCGGAGCGTGTTCAGAAGGATCGCGAAGATGCTCAGCACCATGACCATGATTGCAAGCGCCGGCGTGACCAGTCCCATGGCCGCCAATACCATTCCCACGATGTTGAAGAGCACGGCGACGATCACGTTTCCGGTCATGGTGCGGTAGCTTGCCTTGCCCAGAATTAAGGCGCTCAGCACGTCCTCGAGCCTGTCGCTGACCAGGATCACCCCGGCGGACTCGATGGCCACATCGGTGCCGGCGCCGATCGCGATCCCTACGTTCGCCTGCGCGAGGGCGGGAGCATCGTTGATGCCGTCGCCCACCATAGCCACCTTGCGGCCCTCGGCCTGAAGAGCTTCGACCGCAAAGACCTTCTCCGCAGGAAGCAGCTCCGCCCGGACTTCATCGACTCCGAGGCTTTTGGCAACAGCCTCGGCCACGCGCCGAGCGTCCCCTGTGAGCATGACGGTCTTCACCCCGCGCGGCCGGAGCTTCTCCATGAGCCGCTCCGCGCCACGGCGCGGTGTATCCTGGAGGGCAAGCACACCGATGGCTTCACCACCGCGCGCCACAACCACGACGGTCTTGCCTTCGGCGCTCAGAGCATCGATCTTCGACCGGACTTCATCGCTCAAGGGAATCCCGCGCTCCTCAACCAGGGAGGGCTTACCCGCCACGACCTCGATCCCCTCTACAGTCGCCGAGACCCCCTTGCCCGGCGACGCGCGAAATCCTTGAGCAGCGACCTTCCTCGCTCCTTCGCGCTGCGCAAAGAAGCTGATGGCTTGACCAACAGGATGCTCGGAAGCGCCTTCGACGGCCCCAGCCAACGCCAGGAGGTCCGCCCGCTCCGTGCCCATGGGCACGACGTCGGTCACAGTCGGGCGCCCGTAGGTGAGCGTGCCGGTCTTGTCAAAGACGACCGTGTCCACGGTCGAGAGCTCGTGGAAGACCTCGCTGGCCTTCACCAGTAATCCGATGGAAATGCCCTTCCCCCCGGCAATGGCCGCGAGCATGGGTGTCGTGATCCCGAGGGCGCAGGGATAGCCCATGATGATGGTCGTGAGCAGGACCAGCATCGCCTGCGTGTCATCGCCGGTGAAGAACGCCCAGCCAATGAATGCCAGCCCCGCGACGATGAAGACCACCGGACCGTAGGTGTTCATCAGCCGATCGGCGAGCAGTTCCAGCGGCGGCTTGCGCTCGGCGATCTGCGTCATGAGCCGCACGATCTGGTTCAGGAAGCTGTCCTGGCCGATCTTCGTGACGCGGACTTTCAATGCACCGTCGAGATTCAGTGTCCCACCGATGACCTTGGCGCCCATCGCCTTGGTGGACGGGACGGACTCTCCGGTGAAGCTCGACTCATCCACGCTCGCCAAGCCCTCGATGACTTCACCATCGAGGGGGATGCGCTCGCCCGGTCGCACGACGAGAGTCTCGCCGACCGCCACCTCGCTGGTGAGCACATCGACCGTCTGGTCTCCCTGCAGCACCCGAGCGCGTGGCGGTTGAAGCCAGAGGAGCCGGCGGACCGCCTCGGACGCCTTCTTTCGGGTATCGAGCTTGAAGTAGCCGAAGAAGAGGTGAAGTGCCATCAACCAAGCGGCGACGGGCAGGAAGTTCGGCCAACGGGGATCGAAGAGAGAGAGAGTGCCGACGATCAACGAGCCCCATGCGCCCGTCGAGAGCAGCACGTTGGCATTGATCACCCGGCCTCGGACTGCAAGTACGGTCTTGCGCAGGATCGGGTACCCGACCCAGAGCAGGACGAACGCCGCCACCGCCAAGCTGAACCAGGCCCTGGGCTCCGGCGGGAGCCCGAACAGGTTGAGCGGATCCACAATGAGATCCATCACCGCGAGCGCCATCCCAATGATGCCGCGCTGCTGGATGAGCTTGAAGAGCGCCTCATCCGTGGCGTACTGCTGCACCTCGGTGGCAGAAACGTTGTAGCCGAGCTTCTCCACGGCCCGGGCAAGCTCTTGATGGCTGATCCGCGCGGTGTCCGCTTCAGCCAAGACGATCCCGTGGACCAGGTTTACCATCACATTCTTTACTGCAGGGTGGCGCTTGAGCGCCTTTTCCAGGGTCATGGTGCAGAACGAGCACACATTCCCGAGACTTTCATCTGAACCGTTTCAGTGGCCATGTCTATCCTCCATCAGAGCAGGGCTGCAAAAGCCGTTGCGTAGTAGAAACTCACGAAAAGTAAGGCACATCCGCTTGCAACCTGGATCGGGCGGCGCCACGACCCGAGGCGCGCCAACTGCATCACCACGCCGGCAAAAAGGCCGATGAGAAGGAAGGGCAATCCTCTGCCGAGGCCAAAGGCGAAGGCGAAGATGACCCCGTATTCGGGCCTTCCCTGGGCGGCCGCAAGGGTGAGCAGAAGCAGAAGCGGAGCCGCCGAGGTACCCAGACTGAAAACAAAGCCGTAGCCAAATGCCCCTGCAAGCCCAGGCCTTCGCAACGCCGCCAATCCATCCACTTTCAGGCGGGGTCCCCAGAAGGCCACCATGGCCGCGACCAAGGAGATGAGGGCCATGGCGAGCGTCCAATATCGACCAAACGCCTCGGTGAGAATGGCCCCCAGGCGACCAGCCAGGGCACCCAGGATCGTCAGGTTTACAACGATGCCTGCAAAGAAGGATGCGGCGATCATGAATCCGCTCCGACGGGACTGGCTCTCCGAAGCGCCGACTACGCCGGCTATACCGAGCCCCACAGGCAGCGTGCAAGGACACACGCCGTTCGCCACGATGCCTGCAAGCAACGCAACACCAAGGGCTGCGAACGACCCGTCGAGTAAGCTTGACGCGAATCGCTGGAGGAATTCTTCAAGCGTCATCTTGCTCTCTCCTCCGTTGGAGTCCCAGCCCTGTAGCCCAGTTCGTTGATCGCTGCCGCCAGGCGCTCCGGTGAAACTTTCGTACCGAGGTATCGGACCCGCGCGGCGCGCTGCTCGAGGCTGACCTCAATCTCAGTGACTCCATCAATAGATTTAAGGGTCTTCTTCACCCGCGCCGTGCATGACGCACATGTCATCCCCTCAATGGGGAGCGTGACCGTTCTCGCCGGGGGATGGGAGATCAAAGCTCGCGTTTGTTCCTGCGATGCTCGCGTGAGGAAATAGGCTCCCAGGACCACGCCGAACAGGAGCAGGGCACCCACGACGAACCGGGTAGCTCTGCTTTGCCTCTGGGGATCACTGACCCCATGTTCGAAGTCCGCTGTGTGCATCGATGACCGCCCTGAAATGCTGGGGTCAAGATTCAAATAGCGTTTATCTCTTTATCGCCCCAATTTCATTTCGCGAATTTGAAGAAAACGTCCATCAACTCATCGTAGATCTTCTCGGCGTCCTGTTCCCTTCGCGATCGGATGGCGCTTGTCGCGCAGTTTTCCAGGTAGTTCCGGAGGATGATTTTCCCCACTCCCCGAAGCGCCTCCTGAATGGAGGACAGCTGGGTCAAAATCTCAATGCAATAGCGGCCCTCGTCCACCATGGTTTGCAGGCCATCGACTTGACCTTTGATGGCTTTCAGCCGCCGTATCGTGTTTTCCTTCACCGACTCTTCCAGGGTCTGCAATTTCAGTGTTGTCATAGAGGTCCTTTCTGCCAATGGATGCCACGATGATATACCCCCTCCCCCACCCCCGGTCAAGGCCGATTTTGCCTGTGGGGGCTGAGCTTCGATACCAATGCCCGGCGTCTGGCCCGTTTCTTGCTCACCCAAGGCCGGTCCCACGGCCAGAGAAATGTCCCCGGTTGGATCCACCTGGCGCTCCCCTTTTCCCACGAAGAGATCGGGCAAATCTTGGGGACCTGCCGGGAGGTGATCACCTCCTGCTTGAACCAGTTCAAGCAAAAGGGCATGATCCAGTACCGCCGCAGGAGCTTCATGATTCGGGAGCAGTTGCTGGAGGATTTCCCCCGGGGTTGACCGGCGCCGCTCCCCAGGGGCGGGGCCGACCTTGACGGGCCCTCCTTCTTAGCTTCTTGACCGGCCGCGACACTTCGGAAAGAATCTATGCGTCGGACGGAAGCGCCCCTGAGGCGCTTTAAGAACATGACCACTTCGGTTCACATACGTCGGGCAGCGATCCGCTTTGATCGCAACGAGCTTTCCGGCGCGTTTGGGGATATCGGCACGGACTTGCCTCTGATCGCGGGGATGATTCTCGCCTCTGGCCTGGATACCGCCAGCGTCTTGATTATGTTTGGCGCGATGCAAATCCTCACGGCTTTCAGCTATGGAATTCCCATGCCCGTACAGCCCCTGAAGGCCATGGCGGTCCTGGTGATTACGCAGAAACTGGGCGGAAACATACTCTACGGCGCCGGCCTGGCCATCGGGATCACCATGTTGCTCCTGACGGTGACCGGTTTGTTGGATTGGCTCGCCCGGGTCGTCCCCAAAAGCGTGATTCGGGGAATCCAGTTCGGTTTGGGGATTCAGCTGGCGTCGCTGGCGCTGAAGGACTACGTGCGGGCAGATGCCGCGGCGGGGTATGGGTTGGCTGCCATCGGTTTCATTTTGACGCTCTTTCTGATCGGGAACCGAAAATATCCTCCTGCCTTGTTTGTCATTTTGCTGGGCGTGGCCTACGCTTTCCTCTTCAAGCTGGACGCGATCACGGTGGTTCAAAGCGCCGGTCTCAGCCTGCCTCGACTCCACACGCCCACGTGGCGGGACGCTCTGACGGGATTCGTGGTCCTGGCGCTGCCGCAAATTCCGCTCTCGCTGGGTAACTCGATCCTCGCCACGCGGCAGATTGCACAAGACTTTTTTCCGGAGCGATCCCTCGGGATACGCAAAATCAGCCTCACCTATTCGTTGATGAATCTTATCAACCCGTTTTTCAGCGGGGTCCCCTCCTGTCATGGCTCGGGTGGAATCGCGGGACACTATGCCTTTGGCGCGCGGACCGGGGGATCGACAGTGATTGAAGGTTTGATGTATCTGTTGTTGGGTGTCTTTTTCAGCAGGGGCTTCGAAAAGATCATTCAGGTTTTTCCGTTGCCGATTTTGGGCGTCATTCTTCTGTTTGAGGCTTTGACCCTGATGATGTTGATGCGAGACCTCTCAGGTTCCAGAGCGGATTTCTCCATTGTTTTGCTGGTGGGGCTGATCGCCAGCGGCCTGCCGTATGGTTATGTCCTGGGTCTCCTTTTAGGGACACTGCTGGCTTACCTGTCTCGGAAGCGACCCACGGGATGGGCAAAGTGAAGCGATCGCGGCAGAGAGATTCGCACGTGGGGCCACCCAAGCGGATTCTGTTTGTCTGCGTCGAGAACTCGTGTCGCAGCCAGATGGCGGAGGCCTTCGCCCGCATCCACGGAGCGGGCCGGGTC
>JACQTF010000077.1 GCA_016210925.1 Acidobacteriota bacterium
ATTACGTGGCTCGGCCAGATCAGGATGCGGTAATCATTGAAGGTGCTCTTAATGAACTCAAAGACTTAGCGTCCCGCCTTTACCCTTTTCTTGCTGAACCGTCGGCTGGTCCAAATCGAACCCAATGAGCTGTGCCAAAGTATGAGCCTGGAGATTCGATCAGCACTGGGATACTCTATAGACGGATCTACCCAGATCCTGCCTCATTCCAGAATGGAAGGCCAACCTCGCAAGTCTTCCGGCCAAAACCGAATGACCCTGGCCTATCTGCACACCTCGCGGAACTCACGACTCCGGACGAGGTGCTAGCTGGACATCCCAATTTTGGGCTTACGCAAATAGCGGTCGAAAAAGTTATTCAGGCAGGATTTTCCGTCAAGTTTGATCCAAAAGACGATCAGCCTGGGCACGTGATGATTTGTGGAGAATTCACTCTGAGGAAAAGCCGGCAACTGAGTCGGGCCTCAGAAGTGGTCATTCCCCCGAACACAGCCTGAAACTGTACCGTCCAAGCTCTCGGACGGAGCTCAAGATCCCCTGATTCTCGAAGGTCCGTGTCGGTCCGTGTCGGTCCGCAAATCCTCCCAAAGGCGACCGACGGGCCGCACCAGGCAGTCCAGACGGTCCTTCGCAAGCGGCACGGGTACCCAACGTCGTTCAACGACCATTTATGGCATTGGAGGCGAGGCATGAGACTTGCTAGAATTAACGGAGCGGCGGGGCGAGGGTAAGATGGCTGAGACTCTCTTTGAAAAGATCTGGCAGGCACACCTGGTCCATGAGGAACCTGGGCGCCCGACGCTGCTGTATGTGGATCTGCACCTGGTCCATGAGGTCACGTCGCCGCAGGCGTTCGAGGGCCTGCGGCAGGCGGGCCGCCGGGTCCGCCGCCCGGAGCGGACGATTGCCACCGCGGACCACAACGTCCCCACCACGGACCGATCGCTTCCCATGGAAGATCCCATCTCGGCCCGGCAGGTGGAGGCGCTGGAGAACAATTGCCGGGAATTTGGTGTGACGCTGTTCGGGCTCCACAGTCCGAACCAGGGCATCGTTCACGTGATCGGCCCTGAGCTGGGGCTGACGCAGCCCGGGATGACCATCGTGTGCGGCGACAGCCACACCTCGACCCACGGTGCCTTCGGGGCCCTGGCTTTCGGCATCGGCACCAGCGAGGTAGAGCACGTGCTGGCCACCCAGTGTCTGTGGCAGAGCAAGCCCAAGGTCTTCGAGGTCCGTGTGGAGGGGGAGCCGGCTCCGGGGGTGACGGCCAAGGATGTGATCCTGACCATCATCGGGGAGATCGGGACGGCTGGCGCCACGGGCATGGTCCTCGAATACCGGGGAGCGGTGATCCGGAACCTCTCCATGGAAGAGCGCATGACCATTTGCAACATGTCCATCGAGGCGGGGGCGCGGGCCGGCATGATCGCGACGGACGAGAAGACGGTGGGGTACCTCCGGGGCCGCCGCTACGCGCCCAAGGGACGGGAATTCGAGAGGGCGGCGGAGCGCTGGCTGCAATTCAACACCGACCCCGATGCCACCTTCGATCGCAGCAGGGTGCTCGATGCCGCCGCCATGGCTCCCAAAGTGACGTGGGGGACCAATCCGGGCATGGTGACGGACGTGACGGGGTGGGTCCCGGACCCGGAGTCCTTCCAGGACCCCACGGATCGGACCGCTGCCACCCGCGCCCTGGAATATATGGGCCTGAAGCCGAGAACGCCCATGGTCGAAATCCCCATTGACCGCGTGTTCATCGGTTCCTGCACCAATGCCCGGTTGGAGGACCTGAAAGCGGCTGCAGCGGCCGTCAAGGGACGGCGGGTGTCGCCCCGCGTTCACGCCCTGGTGGTGCCGGGCTCCCAGCAGGTCAAGGCGGAAGCCGAGCGCCTGGGGTTGGACCGCATCTTCCGGGAAGCGGGCTTTGAGTGGCGCGAGTCCGGGTGCAGCATGTGCCTCGGCATGAACCCGGACACCCTGCTGCCCGGCCAGCGATGCGCCAGCACCTCCAACCGCAACTTCGAGGGGCGACAGGGAAAGGGTGGTCGCACCCACTTGGTCAGCCCTCCCATGGCGGCCGCCGCCGCCATCGCGGGACACTTCGTGGACATCCGCCAGTGGCGCATGGATCTGGACGTGCTCAGAGGAGGAAGCGGGTCGTGAAGCCGTTTCGAAAGATCAAGGGACTGCTGGCACCCCTGGACCGCGTGAACGTCGATACGGATCAGATCATACCGAAGCAGTTCCTCAAGGAACTGGGCCGCACCGGGTTGGGTCGGGGCTTGTTTTACGATTGGCGCCTGCGCCCGGACGGCAGCCCGGACCCAACGTTTGTCCTCAACCAGGAGCGCTACCGCGGCGCCAGCATCTTGCTGGCCCGAGCCAATTTCGGCTGCGGCAGCTCGCGGGAGCACGCTCCCTGGGCGCTCCAGGACTTCGGCTTCCAGGTCATCCTGGCCCCTTCCTTCGCGGACATTTTCTACAACAACTGCTTCCAGAACGGCATCCTGCCTGCCATCCTTCCGGACTCCGCCGTTCACGAACTCTTCCGCAAAGTGGAGCGCTCGCCAGGCTACACGCTGGAGGTGGATCTCCTCTCCGAGACCGTAGCTGACGACGAAGGATGGTCGGTCCGCTTCGCCGTGGACCCGTTCCGGAAGAAATGCCTTCTGGAGGGCCTGGACGACATCGGGCTGACGCTCCAACTCGAGGAGAAGATCCGCTCTTATGAAAACCTGAAACTCTGAAACCTGAAACTCGGAAGCTTCGTGTTTGAGGTTTCAGGTTTCAGAGTTTCAGGTTAAAATCACTTTAAAGGCCGTGGTTCCCATCGACGAATTCGTTGCCAGGTTGAAGAAAATACCCGCTTCCACGTTTACGGTTGCGGGTGTTCGTCAGTTTCTCGTGCAACATCCGGTATCACCGGAATCGTTGCAGCGCTATCTTTTTTTCCAGAAAGATCACTACACGCGGAACCTGATTTTCAAGAACGAACTGTTCGAGCTTCTGGCCCTTTGCTGGGAGGCGGGACAGGGCAGCGAGGTCCACAACCATTGGAACCAGAACTGCTGGATGGCGGTCCCCATCGGGTCCCTGACGGCGAGGAATTACCGGGTCTCCGATGCGGACGAGGTGCGGCAGACCTGCCGTCTCACCCCCACCGGCCTTTTCATCCTGGATGGCCGGAATCCCATGGCAGTCGATCCCGAAGAGCCGGTGCACGAGGTCTTTTGCTCTGCAAAGAACCAACAGCGGTCAGTAAGCCTCCACATTTACTCGCTGCCATTTGACTCGTGCCTGGTGTATTCGACGGAAGATGGAACGTATCGAAAGGTGAAGCTCTCGTACTACAGTCTCTACGGGGAACAGATCGATCCATCGCAGGGACTTGCAGGAAAGGGGAAAGTCGGATGAGCGAATTGGTGCAGGAAAGGTGCGTCGCGTGCCGCGGGGACGCCCCCAGGGTGACGGAAGAGGAGATGGCTGCGCTGCGACCCCAAGTCCCCGAGTGGGCCATCGTAGAGCGGGAGGGCATCCTGCAGTTGGAGCGGGCATTCCGCTTGCAGAATTTTGCTCAGGCCCTGGCGTTCACCAACACGGTGGGTGAGATTGCGGAGGAGGAAGGCCATCATCCCGCGATTCTGACCGAGTGGGGAAAGGTCACGGTGAACTGGTGGACCCATAAGATTCGCGGGCTCCACCACAATGACTTTGTGATGGCCGCCAAGACCGACGCACTCTTTGCCCACCGGTGACGGAAACTCCGTTCGGTCAGCGGAACGTTAGTCACAGCACCTGTCAGAATGCCATCCGTCGAAGACAGCGGCAGTCGCGAATTTTGGGATCGTCATTACCAGGCCGGGCGGATGCCTTGGGATCGGGGTGGCGTGCCCGAGGCGTTGCAGCGGTACTTGGCCGCCCATCCTGGAGAGGGGCGTGTTCTGGTTCCTGGGTGTGGTATGGGTTACGAAATTCGTGCTTTCAGCGAGGCCGACTACGACGTGGTGGCGATCGATTTTAGTCCCGTGGCGGTCGAGATGGCTCGCGCGAGGCTGGGACCCTGGGGGAAGTTCGTCCAGGCGGGCGACTTTTTTACGTTCGACTTCGGCCCTGCGCCATTCGACCTGGTCTACGAGCGGACTTTTTTAAGTGCCATGCCCCCGCCGGTGTGGCCGCAGTATGCCCGCAGGATGGCGGAACTGCTCCGCCCCAAGGGTCTCCTCGCCGGTTTTTTCTTTTACTCCACCGAAGAGGGTGGCCCGCCCTTCGGGCTGGGGCGAGGCCAGCTCGTCGAGTTGTTCCGTGGCCTTTTTCGACCCGTGGCGGATGAGCCGGTGACCGACTCTCTCCCTTTTTTTGCGGGCAAGGAGCGCTGGCAGATTTGGCAGCGCCTGCCTGCGGACTCGGACACTGCCCGAGCAGGGGCAATCGCCACGCCAAATTTTGATCAATTCCAATGTTCTCAAGGTGGTGGCAGCAAGAGAGAAATGGATTGACTCTGGGATTCTGCTGGACTATTCTCGCGCAAGTTTTCGTGCAGAAGCCCGCACCGTGTGCAGTGTGACCGCATGCCGAGCGGCGTGATCGCCCCGCGGCTCGCGCGCAAGCCGTGAAAACTGCCCCGGGCAATGCCAGGTCGAGGACGTCATGGCCCGCACGATTCTCGTCGTAGACGATGACCGAGTCAGTCGCGCGCTCCTGGAAGAGTTCTTGGGCGCGCAGGGATATCGAGTCGCCACAGCGGTGGATGGCCAACGCGCGCTGGAGGAGTTTGCCCGGCTCCGACCCGACCTGGTGCTGCTGGATGTCATGATGCCGAACCTCGACGGTTGGGAGGTCTGCCGGCGACTCAAGAGCAACCCCGAGACCCGACTGACACCGGTGGTGTTAGTGACCTCGCTGTCGGCCATCGAAGACCGGATCCGGGGCATCGAGGCCGGCGCGGACGACTTTTTGAACAAGCCCTTCGACCGGAGCGAGCTACTGGCCCGGGTGCGGTCGCTGCTGAGTCTGAAGGCCTACACGGACGAGTTGGAGCGGGCCGAATCCGTCCTGTTTGCCCTGGCTCGCAGCATTGAAGGCAGGGATCCCTGCACGGGCGGCCACTGCGAGCGCTTGTCCGAGTATTCGGCCCGGCTGGGTGAGCACCTCGGGTTGCCCGAGGACCAGGTCACAGCCTTGCGCCGGGCGGGCATCGTTCACGACCTGGGAAAGGTGACGGTGCCCGATGCCATTCTTCTCAAACCGGGTGGGCTGACGCCGGAGGAGTGGACGGTCATGCGGAAGCATCCCGCGGTGGGCGAGCGCATTTGCGCGCCCCTCAAGTCCTTCGGGTTGGTGCTGCCCATCATCCGCCATCACCACGAAAGGTTCGACGGCTCCGGCTATCCCGACGGCCTCCAGGGGGAGCAAATCCCCCTGACGGCCCGGGTCTTACAAATCGCAGATGTGTACGATGCTCTCACCACCCTGCGCCCCTACAAGCGGGCCTTCCCGCTCGCTGAGGCCCTGAAAACGATGGAGGAGGAAGTCAGAAAGGGCTGGTGGGACCCGCGCCTCTTTGCCGAATTTCGACAGATGCTTGCACACTCGGGCGGAGATCCAGCTCCCCGTGAGCCATGAGGACTCCATCCCATCCTGATTTCGTCTTTCGTTTCAATCCCCGTTCCCGACCTTGAAACCCAAGAGCTGCCCGAGCTTTCTGGCGGGCTTGACCAGCCAGAAGATGGGACCCCGGGCAAAGTGTGAGACAATGGTTTTTTTGCCGGGGGGCCTATGAAGTTTCTCACTCTGATCTTCAAGAACGCGTTCCGGAACCGGCGCCGGACCTTGCTGACCGTCCTCAGCGTGGCGGTGTCGCTGTTCCTGCTCACCACGTTGGTCACCGTGCTCACCGAACTGTATCGCACTCCGGAGGGCGCCGATGCCGCCCTGCGGATCGTGATCCGTCATTCCGTCGGCCTGGCCGTCCTCTTGCCGGAGGCTCACCGGCAGAAGATCGCTGCCATGCCCGGTGTGGTGGACGTGATGGCGATGAGTTGGTTTGGCGGAATTTATGTGGATGAGAGGAACTTTTTCGCCCAGTTTGCCGTGGATGCGGACAAGCTTTTTGACATGTTCACGGAGAACCGGATTCCGCCCGAGCAAAGAGAAGCCTTCGTCCGGGAGCGCCAGGCGGCGGTGGCGGGCAGGGAACTGGCCGACCGTTTTGGCTGGAAGGTTGGCGAACGCGTTACCTTGAAGGCGACCATCTACCCCAGGGATGTGGAATTGATCCTGCGGGGGTTCTACACGGGTCCCGACGAGACCCAGCTCTTCTTCCATTGGGACTATCTGAAGGAAACGATGAGTCGCTATAACAGCGTGGGCACGTTCTGGGTGAAAGCCCGCTCCCAGGAAGACGTGGATCGGCTCGTCGCGGAAATTGACGGCACGTTTCGCAACACCAATGCGCCCACCAAGACTGAGACGGAGAAAGGCTTCCTTCTCGGTTTTGTCTCCATGATGGGGAACGTGAAGCTGCTCATCACGGTGATCTCATCGGCGGTGGTCTTCACCATCCTGCTGGTGGCGGCCAACACGATGGCCATGTCGATCCGCGAGCGAGCGCCCGAGATTGCAGTGATGAAGACGCTGGGTTACCAGAGCCGGCTCCTCCTGGGATTGATTGTGGCGGAGTCGGTTTTTCTCTCCCTCGCCGGGTGGCTGCTGGGGGGCGTCGGGGCCAGGGTGCTCTTCGGGGTGGTGAAGGTGAGCCGTTATACCGGCGGCATGCTTGCTCAGTTTGAAGTGCAGCCGGCCACGTTGGCCGGCGGATTCGTGCTGGCGGTGGCATTGGGCGTTTTGAGTTGCATCTTTCCCGCCTACCGCGCTACCCGGGTGACCATTTCGGAAGCCCTGCGGAGGGTGGCCTAGTGCTTCCTTTCAAATACAATTGGCGCAGCATGCGGGTGCGCTGGGTTTCCACGTTGATGACGGTGGTGGGGATCGGCCTGACCGTGAGCGTGTTCCTGGCCATGATGTCACTGGTCCGAGGCCTGGAATCCACCTTCACGGAAACCGGGTATCCCCTGAACCTTCTTCTCCTGCGCCAGGGCGGGACAGCCGAGTCCACCAGTGTCCTCTCCCGACAGAATTACGAGGTGGTGCGGTACCTCCCTGGGATCGCCCCGGGCCAGGACGGGGAGCCCCTGGTCTCGCCCGAGATCATCGTCCTGATCAATCATCCCAAGAAGGACGGCGGGACCACGAATATCTCCATTCGGGGCCTCACGCCCCGGGGGCTCGAGATCCGGCCAACGGTCCGGATGATCGAAGGCCGTTTCTTCCGGGGAGGGCTGCGGGAGGTCATCGTCAGCCGGAAGGTGAAGGAGCGCTTTCAAGGCATGGATTTGGGGGAGCGCGTCCGCTTCGGAAAAGGGAACTGGACGGTGGTTGGCGTGTTTGACGCCGGTCAGACGGCGTATGGCTCCGAAGTCTGGACGGATGTCGATGAGCTCGGAACCGACTTCGATCGGCCCATCTATTCTTCCATTGTACTCCGGGCCGCCGACGAAGCGGCGATTCCCCGGTTGAAGGAGGCGATCGCCGCCGATCGGTGGCTTCGCCTCAAGGTGCAGAGAGAAACCGAATACTGGGCCAGCCAGACTCGAACCGCCATGCCGGTCAAGGCGCTGGGGTATTTCATCGCCATCGTCATGGCCGTCGGCTCCGCCTTCGCTGCCATGAACACCATGTACGCGGCGGTGGCACATCGGACGCGGGAGATCGCCACTCTCCGAACGGTGGGATTTCGCCGGCGAACGATCGTGCTGTCCTTCCTGTTGGAGTCGGCATTGCTGGGCCTGGCCGGTGGTCTGGTCGGTTGCCTGGTGGCGTTGCCCCTCCACGGTCTGGCCACAGGGACGACCAACTTTGTGACCTTCAGCGAGGTGGCTTTCAATTTTCGGATCACGCCGCGCCTGCTCCTGCAGGCCCTGGCCTTCGCTGCGGTGATGGGGGCGGCGGGCGGGCTGTTCCCGGCACGCCGCGCCGCCAGCATGAAGATCGTCGAGGCGTTGCGCGAGCTGTAAGGGCTGGAAGACTGGAAGACCTCCCACGATTGACGATGGAGCCGGATCAGGATCTTCGAAGCGACTTGAGAGCACTTAGGATCGACGAGCACAGGAGGGCGCGACCGGCGGGGCCGTGGGGCCCCGGCAGGAGAGTCCTCGCGGTGGCTGCCCTGGCGGTCGTCGCTCTCGGGGCGGCGGCTTCCTATCTCCTCTGGCCGCAGGTCCCCCAGGTCGCGGTGGCTCGGGCGGAAAGCTCGGGTGGCGCGCAGGGGGCTTCGCTCATCGCGACCGGCTACATCGTGGCGCACCACAAGATCGAAGTGGGATCCAAGGTCTTCGGCAAGGTGGCCTGGATCGGAGTCGAAAAGGGCGACCATGTCCGCCGGGGGCAAGTGGTGGTCCGGCTGGACGACCAGGAGTATCGGGCGCAGGTCAGCCAGGCCCGCGCCAATCTCCTGGCGGCCCAGGCCCGGCTCGACGAACTGCAGGCCGGCTCCCGGGCCGAGGAAATCCAGCAGGCTCGGGCCCAGATGGAAGCGGCCCAAGCGCGCTTAGAGCAGGCACGCCTCGACCTTCAGCGGATGGAAGCGCTGGCCGAGCGCGGGGTGGAGGCCCGCCATTCCCTGGATCGGGCCCGCACGGACTACCGGGTGGCCGAGGCCGAGCTGGAGGCCGCGCGCAAGAACTTCGAGCTGATCTCCAAAGGGCCGCGGATCGAGCAGATCGATCGCGCCCGGGCGGAGCTGGAGCAGGCCAAGGCCGCCCTTCTTTATACCGAGACGCAGCTTGACGCCACCCGCATCCGCGCGCCGGTGGAAGGTACCATCCTGGAGCGGCTGGTGGAGGACGGGGAGATGGTGACCACGGGGTTCGTGGGCGAGCGGGGCGCGAAGTCGTTCGTCGTGTCCATGGCGGATCTCAGCGATCTTCAGGTCGAGCTCGACATCAATCAGAACGACTTCCGGCGCATCCGGCCCGCCCACCCCGCCACGGTGGTTCCGGAAGCCTATCCGGACCGCAGCTATCGAGGTGTGGTGGCGGAAATCGCGCCGGAGGCCGACCGCCAGAAGGCCACCGTCCAGGTGAAGGTCAAGGTCCTGAATCCTGATGAAAAGCTCCGTCCGGAGATGAACGCCAAGGTCACGTTCCTGGAGTCGGAAGCTCCATCCGATTTTCCCGGTCCCGAAGTGCTGGTTCCCCGAGCGGCCGTGGTGAAGGAAGGGTCAGACAACTTCGTCTGGGTCGTGCGCGACTCTCGGGTGCAGAAGTTGAAGGTGGAGATCCAGGAACGAGACTCCCAACGCTTCGCCGTCCCCCAGGGACTGGCCGGGGGCGAAACGGTCGTGGTCTCCGGACAGGAGCGCCTGAAGGAGGGGACGGAAGTCCGAGTTCTGTCACCGTGACGGGCGCGCCTTCCGGGGGGCACCCCTTCAGAAGAATTCGATTTTCATGCGATCCTCAGGAGGTCGGCTGTGAGCGAAGCTGCGGTTCAACTGCGCGATCTGCGCAAGGTCTTTCGTCGAGACAGCATGGAGATCGTGGCGCTGGAGAACATCCACCTGGAGGTGCAGCGGGGAGACTTCGTTTGCCTCATGGGACCGTCCGGATCGGGAAAGTCCACGCTGCTGAACCTGGTTGCCGGCATCGATCGCCCCACCTCGGGCGAGCTGCACGTTCTCGGGGAGGAGATCAGCAGGCTGTCGGAGAGCCAGCTCGCGGCCTGGCGAAACCGCCACATCGGTTTTGTGTTCCAGACCTTCAACCTCATCCCGGTACTGACGGCCTTCGAGAACGTGGAACTGCCGTTGCTGCTGACGAAGCTGTCCTCGAAGGAACGCCGCGAGCATGTGGAGATGGCCCTCAAACTGGTGGGGCTTGCGGATCGCATGGCCCACTACCCGCGGCAGCTCTCCGGGGGCCAGGAGCAGCGAGTGGCCATCGCCCGGGCCATCGTGGCGGATCCCACGTTGGTCCTGGCCGACGAGCCCACCGGTGACCTGGATGCCCATTCGGCAGACGAGGTCCTGAAGATCCTGCAACAGCTCAACCGGGAATTTGGAAAGACCGTCCTTCTGGTCACCCACGACCTTCGCGCCGCGCGCCGCGCCACGGTCCGGCACTATCTGGACAAAGGCCTGCTGCAGGACGCCCCTCCATTGGAAATGGCCTGACAGGAACTGGAGTAAAATGAGTTTGTAGGCCCCACTGATCCAGTTGAACAGGATCGGAAGGAGGCCGAGGGACGAGCGACGCAAATCTTCCCTTCGAGTGAAGCCTCACATGACAGATGTCTGGACCAGAGTTTATCGCGTCTTTGATCCCCTGAGGCCTCCAGTAGGGGAGCTGGAAAGGTTCTATGCCGACCGGCCGGTCTCCATTGCCGATCAGATCGCGGAAGCCATCCGGATGAGCCACGGCGATATCAAACTGGTCCTGACCGGGCAAAAGGGAAGCGGAAAGACGACGGAACTGATCCGAGTCGTCGGGGCGCTGAAGGACGAGTTCTTTCCCGTCTGGCTCGATGTGGAGAGCAGGCTTAACATCCTCAACGTGAACCACCTGGAGATCCTCATCGGCGCCACCGCGATGATGTACAAGACGGCCGATGAGAAAGGGATTGTACTGGACAGAGGTCCCCTGGATCGAATTACCGAGACCATTAACAAGGTGACCAGGAAAAGGGGCGCCTCTCTGGATCTCAGCACGCCGAAGCTGCTGGAGATGGCTGTCGGAGCGTTGAAGCTCGGCCTCAGTTGGGAGACGGTCCGGGAGATCAACGTTGAGCCGGAGGTGAGCGACATCCTGGCTTCCATCTCCGAGAGCATTGCTTGCCTCCAAGAGAGAACCGGCTACCTGCCCCTTTGGATTGTCGACGGTTTAGACAAAGTCGAATTCGAGATAGCTAAGCGCATTTTCGCAGAAAGCAGTCTCCTGGCACAGCCTCCCTGCTCCGTCATCTACACGGTACCCTTTGCCCTCTTCCACTCTCCTCAGTTTCACGTGGCGACAGGCTTTTTCTCCGCCACCGCCAGCCGTGAGGTCCCCAACGTCCTCCTCTTCACAAGGGATGAAGGAGCTTCAGTAAAGGAAGGTTATGACTTCTTCCAGGAGCTGGTGAACAAGAGGCTCGAGATGGGTCAGGCTGAGGGCTTTATCGAATCCCAGGCGTTGAAATGGCTCATCCACAAGAGCGGAGGGGTGGTCCGAGAGCTGATCTACCTCGTTCAGGAGGCAGACCAAGAGGCGAGGCATCGTAGGATCGAGCGCATTGACGCCACATGCGCTCAAAGGGCCATCGAGCGATACAAGAGGCAGAAGATCAAGGGCCTTGATTCGAAGTGGCTGAGTTTTCTTTGCCGGGTTTATAAGGAAAAGCCCACCCTCCTCCCATCCGAAGGGATCAGCGAGGACATTCGGTCAGAACTCCAGGCTGCCCTTTACATCCTCTACTACGAGGATGGAGGTCAGTGGTACTGGACCCATCCTGTCCTGGAGGACTTCCTCAAAGAGCAATGCCCGAAAGAGAACCCATAGGGTTCCGCAAATCGCGATCCGTCGATAAGCTGTTTGGCGAGGAACTGGAACGCCTCAGTCAGGCCCTCTCGATGGCGAAAGGGAGGGGCCTATTCTTTGTCGAGGTCTCCCATGCGTTGGTGCTTAGATGGATCGCTTCTCTTCTAGCTCGAGACCTCTTGCTGAGAGACGGTCAAAGAGTTCAGGAGGTCCTTTTCCATCGAGAGCTTGACCTGCCGAACGCTAAAGGAACCGGGGTTTGCTTCGTCTACACCCTGTTAGAAAGCCCTCAGCAGCCAAGACCTCGCGAGGGTCTGAAAGAGACCGAGGTGCGCGAGGTTCTCAAAAGGCTGAACGTCAGGCGGGAATCCATGGCCCGCTCGGAATGGACGTGGGTCTTGTGGTGCTATCCCGAGATCTTGTCCGCAGTCCAAAGAGATGCCGTGGACCTCTGGGTCGCGAAAAGCGGTCTTTATAGCTTTTGCCTGGCTCCGCAGCAGGCCATCGAGCCTCCCCCGTACAGCGAAGAGCTTTCACCTGTCCAGGCGGCCGAGATCGCCGTGCAGGCGTTTCGCTTGGAGGAGAAGATCCGCTCCGGGAGTCTTCTTCCGTTCCTTGAAGCCGACCACAGAAATCGCCTGGGGGAGCTCTACCAGAGGGTGGGGATGGCGGACAAGGCGGCCGACCACGTGGCGAGGGCCCGAAAGATCCTGGCACGGCTCAAAGCCTCTGACCGCTTGAAAGCGGGGTATTTGTCGGGACTAGCTCGCCGCTACGAATGGTTGGACTTCAAAGGAATACGCCAGGTCAAGATCGTCGTCAAACTTCGGCTCGACGACATCTTTGTTCCGTTGCATTTTGTCGAGCGGATCAGGGAGAAAGCCTGGGAACCTGTCGAGGGACAAGGAACAGCAGCGGGCGCAAGAGTCGTCGCGATCCCCGGGCCGCCCGGAGGTGCAAGGAAGTTATCGACCGCGCCTGCTGAAGCCTTCAAAGAGGCAACCCGGCCAGTCTCGCTTCAGGAGCTGTTCAAGTCTCCTAGGGCCGTTGTGTTGGGAGACCCCGGATCGGGGAAAAGCACCCTCTTGAAATATATTGCGTACAAACTGGCCAGGGACCCATCACAAGCCGTGGAGGAGTTCGGCCTTGACCAGCCGTATCTTCCCGTCTTGATCTCCATCGCCGACTATGCCCTGGAGACGGGCGACGGCCTCTCCGTTCCTGAGTACCTGAGGGGGAAAGATAGAAGGCTCTGGAAGCTGTTTCAGGAGGCGCTCAAAGAGGGACAGGCGATCGTCATGTTGGATGGGCTCGATGAGGTGGTGAGCCCCAGGCAACGGTTGGCCCTGACCAGGAGACTCGAGGACTTAGTTACCCAGTATCCCCGGAACCGCTATCTGGTTACCTCTCGGATCGCGGGCTACGGCATCTCGGCCCTGTCCATGGGCTTTGATCATTACATGATCGCTCAATTTGCGGAGGAAGACATCCGAAAGTTCCTGGGTAACTGGTATCGAGCGTTGCTAAAGGAAGAGGTTTCTGGAAGCGTTGAGGCTGACAGGGAAGCTGGAAGGCTGTACGAGACGATCGCTTCTTCTCCGGGCATCAAGCGGTTGGCCGGGACCCCGCTCTTGCTGACCATCATCGCCCTGATCCACCACTGGGGCGTCGATCTTCCGTATCGGCGGGTAGAGCTTTATCGGCTCATCCTGGATGCGCTGGCTGAGACGTGGAACCTGGCGAGGAGCTTGAGTGGACGGCCGATCGACCTCTGGCTGGGGGCCCGGAGACTTGATAGGAACCTGGTAGAGAGCATCTTAGGCGCTGTTGCCTTCAGGCTCCACGGTGAAAACCCCGGAGGCCTGATCACGCGCCAGGCCCTTGTGGAGAGCGTTGAGTGCTATTTCAGGGAATACGAGGGGAAGAAGGCGCCGGAAGCAAGAAAGCTCGCCGAGGACTTCGTCCAGCTTGCTCAGGAGCAGGTGGGCATCCTCACGGAGCGGGGGTTAGGGCTTTTTGCCTTCACCCACCTGACGTTGGAGGAGTATCTAGCCGCAGGATACCTGGCAGGCCGTATCCAGCCAGAACAGTTCGCTGTGGAGAAGCTCTACGATCCAAGGTGGGAGGAAGTGTTGCGGCTCACGGCAGCGTCTCTTGGCGAGGAGCAAGCCGAGCGTTTCGTCCTGGGGATCTATGGCTACAAGGGTGAGCTGAATCAACTGCTCCGCCGAAGCCTGCTCCTGGCGGGGGGATGCCTGGCCGACGAGGCTGGGGTGAAATTCGCTGCAAAACAAAACGTTCTAGACGACATCTTGGAAACGTTTCTGGAGACGCCCTATGATTACCTGCGTGCTGAAGCCCTCCGTGTGATTGGAGCTCTGAAGGGGGGAAGTAACGAAGAGTACGCCATCGGGAAAGTTCTCGACGCCCTGGGGTCTGGCAAGCCCTTTGTCCAAAGGGCCGCCGCTGGAGCCCTGGGCCAGCTTGGCCGGGCTCAGGAGCGGGTCGTCACCGCGCTCCTGAAGGCCCTGGGGTCCGGCAAGCCCTTTGTCCAAAGGGCCGCCGCTGGAGCCCTGGGCCAGCTTGGCCGGGCTGAGGAGCGCGTCGTCACCGCGCTCCTGGAGGCCCTGGGGTCTGGCGAGCCCAGTGTCCAAAG
>JACQTF010000010.1 GCA_016210925.1 Acidobacteriota bacterium
CATCTGCTTCAAAACAGGTAGCGCAGCGCGAGAACGATGCGGCGGCTGCCGCCGTCGGTCCCCCACTGGTTCAGAAAGTTACTCGAGGTGAGTTGCCCATCTGGGAAGGGAGCACCGGACTGGAAGGTCAAAAAACCACTGAGCTGCCACCCCCCCAGAATTTTGCCTCGGGCGCCTTGGTACGCCTGGTGCAACGGCAGTTCGTAGACCCCGTTGACGGTAAATCGGTGCGGCCGGTCATAGGAGGAGCGGGCCCGACTTGCATGGCGGTTGAAGGCGTCCTGACTGAGTGCCACATCCGTATTGGAGGCGGCGAGCACATCGGAGGCGCCGTCGATGAACGCGCTCCAGGTGTAATGGGCTGCCATCGAGAAATTGTTCGAAAGCCTTTTTTCCAGGCTGGTCTGCAAAGAGTGATAAATCGAGGAGGTGCAGTTGCAAAACGTCGCCACCACTCCCTTGGTCGGATCGGCCCGCTGCGTACCGCGCGATCCCGGTAAGGTCGGATTGCCGTCTGTGTTCTGATAGAGGGCCGTCCCCTTCGTGGCGATCCAGCCCAGGCTCACCGCCCAGTCCTTCTGCAGCTCTCTTTGGAGCTGCAGGGCGAACTGTTCGGCGTACGGCGAGCGGAAGTCCGCCGAGACGGTGACGCGCGTCAACTGATCGGGATTTTCAACCGAGGGCACAATCGAACCGCGGATCTCTTGTATCCGTTGAAACGCATTCCTGGCGCGCGGCTCCAACGTGGTGGGAAGGGCGAACGGGAACCTGTCTCTCATATCTCCGGTGGCGAGGAGGAACGGCGAGTCATAACTGCGAGAGTAACCGCCTCGGAGGACCAGCTTTCCCGCTCCGGTCAGCCACCGCAGAAGCCCGGGCCCCTCGCCGAAACGGTAACTGAATCCAAATCGCGGCGCCCAGTTGTTGGAATCTGTTTTCGGGAGCGGCCGCACAGCGAAGCGCTGGTCGCCACCGGCGCCCGCCACGATTCTGTCACTCACGCTGCGCAGATCCTCGAAGGGATTACCAGGCGATTCATAGCGCAGGCCGTAGGTGATAGTGAAATCGGGATGGATGCGCCATTCATCCTGAAGGAAAAAGAAGAATTCGTAGAATTTGGAGGATTTTGCAATGCCCTCACCGGGCATCGGACGAACGATGGATGCTGCCTGCGCCACATCGTTCACCAAGTCTTGCAACGTTCCGTATCTTACATGCCCCCGGACCTGCGACAGGGCTCTCGTGATTTGATATCGCCGCCAAAAATCCATTCCAAATTTCATGTAGTGTGGGCCCCGCAACACTCCGATGGTCTCTTGGAGCTGATAGTGTTCCGAAAACCCTGACCGCGGGAGGTTGTCAGGGAGCCCGATGCCTGTGCGGGAGACGGCCGCAAGCCGCCTTCTCAAGCCCAGCTCGTCAACGATCATGGATGGAATGCGCTCGGCAGCCGGATTGGCAGCGGTTGTTCGGGAGGCGAAGCGCTGATAGGAGAAGCGCAGCTCGTTAAATATCGTGGGGGAAAAGCTGCTGTTGAGAAAGGCGCTGGCGGCCTGCCTCCTTTGCGGTTGTATGGTGGTTAAGCCCGGGGGTGTTTTTTGGCCGTCACCCGAGTTCAGCCGGTCGTCGTACAAATAACGGCCGCCCAAGGTGTGCCGGTCGCTGAACCGGTGGTCCACTCGCGCGGACCACTGCCAATCATTAAAATTGACAATGCTGGAACCACTCAGCGTGCCAAGCGGGATTGCTACCGTGCGCCCTCCGGCTGTCAGCGGTGCCGAGCGGCCGGCCACGGGCGCCTGGGCTGCCGGGAGATGCTCGAGCAGCGCCTGGACCGTTGGCCTATCCCCAGCCAACTGACTCAATAAGGATCGTCCTTCCTCTGTCGGTATGCCGATAATGGTCTCGCCGCTTTCCAGCCTGCGGTCCGTCCAGCGCTGGACAGATCCAAAAAAAAGGTCTTGTCCCTCTTCAACGGCCCGCCCAACGTACCTCCGAATTGGTTTTCAGCGCGGAAGGGCGCCTCCGCGAACTTCGCCTGGGGCGGAGTACCCGCAGGCGCTTTGTCAAGATTGTTCCGTGAATTCAAATGATTGTCGTTGTGAAACCAGAACACCGAGCCGTGAAGGTCATTGGTGCCGCTCCGGGTGATGATGTTGACCACCGAACCGGCTGCCCGTCCGTATTCGGGCGCAAACTGGTTCGTAATTAATCGGACCTCCTGGATGAGATCGGGATTTTGAATCTCTTGCAGCAAGCCGGTGACGTTGACGGAGTTGCTGTCCTGGCCGTCGATCATGAAGTTATTGGAGCGCAGCCGCATGCCGTTCGCGGAAAAGACCACGCCGCCCGCAACGCTTCCCGTGTTTTGGCCGGACTGGAGCTGGCTGACGCCGGCAACCGACAGCGCCAGGTTCAAGATGTTTCGATTCGGGCCCAGTGGCAGCTCCGAAATCCGCTTTCTGTCGAAGTTCGCGCCCATCTCGGCGTTGGTTGAGTTGATCAACGGCGCATCGGCTGTGACGGTCAGAGTCGCGGCAACTTCAGCGAGTTGAAGCTTGACCTCCAGGTCGGCGTATTGATTGAGCCGGAGCACGATCGGGCCCTGCACATGTGTGGCGAAGCCGCTCTTTTCCACCGTCAGCTCGTACGCGCCGACAGGAAGCTGCGGAAAGCGGAAGCGGCCGTCTAGATCGCTCGTGGTGCTTCGGACGTCGTTGGTTTCCAGGTTGAGAAGCGTGACCCTGGCGTCAACGATGACGGCGCCGCTGGGATCTTCGATGACCCCGAGAATCTCCCCGGTGGTCACCTGGCCCGAGCACGTGAGGATCGTGGAAAAGGAGACGCACAACGAGAATAAAAAGCCAAGGTGGTTGCCCGATTTCAGGCTCATTATTTGTTCCCTGGCGGGGCGCGGCGCTTCAGCTCTTCAAACCACTCCAGCACGACGTTTACTTGCGTCGCGGCCCATTCCTGCTCCCCTGCCCTGACCATCACGAAACGCTCGCCGTCGGGCGTCACATCGTAGTTGGCTCGGAAGCCGCGGCTCCTCTCGTACCGTCCCTCGAACAACAGCCTGGGTGTCCCCGCGCTGAACGTGGGCTGCGTCGTGATGTCAACGGCCATCATCTTGGCACCATTCCAGTAGAACAGTTCCTTCCCGTTGCGTGCCCAGACCGGCTCCGTGCCGCCTTCGGTCGAAATCTGCCACTTTCCGCCTGCGGTGAGCGCAGTCGAACCACCTGGGCCCCTCGACGGGTCTCGGGGCAGGCCGGGAAACGACTGCACGTAGACCTCTCTCCGGCTTGACTCATCGGACACATAGGCCAGCCAGCGGCCATCCGGCGAAAGTGTCGCCATGGTTTCATGAAACGGCGTTTGGAGGAAACGGCGTGGCTTGCGCTCCCCATCGAGAGGGAGCACCCAGATGTCCGATCCCGTCGTGGGATGGTTCTCGGAGAAGACCAGCACCTTCCCAGGAATGAGGATAATGAGTGTATGGGCTGGTTGTCAGCCGCTCTTCCGCGGCGCTACCGTCCGCAGCCCTCCAGAAAAGATTCGCGGCTCCCGCCCTGGTAGATTGAAACGTTACCCGCTTTCCATCCGGCGTCCAGAGGGGGTTCCAGTTGTTCGCCTCAAACGTCAGCCGGGTGAACGTGCCCACAGCGAGGTCGCAAACCCAGACGTCGTTTTTGCCCTCCTCGATGTAGACGGCCAACCGCCGGCCATCGGGCGAGAGGCGGGGTTGCCAATAAGGGCGTGGAGGTGATACCAGGGGCCGTGCCGTGCCCCTGCGATCCACCCAGACCAGCGTGCGCTTGACCTGGAGGGTACCCGGAACATAGACGAGCGACCCGAGGGTGGAAAAGCTGAACTGCGCGGCACCTTGAGTTGACTGCATAACGCCCTCGACGATTGGGACAGGAGCATCCGTTACCTCGAGCCGCGCGAGATCGAATGGCACCGCCATTAGCCTTCCCGCCCGAGCATAGACTAGGTGCCCGGTGGGCACGTAACGCGCATGGGTGCCCCCTTGGACCAGCACCTTCCGCTGGCCGGTCTCAACCCATTGCGCCACGATCTGCGCGTCATCCCAATTGCCGACGGTGCCGACGGTGAAGATCACCGCCTTGCCCCCCGGCAAGAACTCCGGCCAGCGATGGCTGAATTCTCCCTTCTCCGAGTCCAGGCTGGTGACGGTCTGCGGCGTGCCCCCGGCGGCCGAAACCCGCAAGAGGCCCGAACCAGTGATGGGTGCGAAGACAATGGTGTCATCGGGCCCCCAGCTCGCCCCACGGGGGCTCAGGCCAGGATCACCGGCGCTCCGCCGCTCGTGGAGACCTTCTTAAGCTTGTTGGCGGCAAAAAATCCCACCCATCGCCCGTCGGGCGAAAAGAAGGGATTTAGAGCGCCTTCCGTGCCGGGGATAGGTTTGCCCTCAGGCTCGTCCATGGAGCGCAGGTAGAGCTGCTCGCTATCGCCACGGCTGCCGACATACACGAGGTGGGTGCCGTCGGGCGACAGGGCCACGGCAGGGCGATCCAAGCCCGCCAACCGTTCGGCTGGTGAAAGGGCTAGGATTAGGCGCGCCATGGGCCGTGGCGCCGGTGGAGGCAAGGGCTTTAGATTCCAGACGGCGATGCTCGCAACGATGGCACCCACGGCCAAGCCGAACAGCCCCCACAACAGCGTCCGCCGCCAGCCCTTACCACCGCCGATCGCCGCGACGGCCGGCTCTGCCGTCGCGGGAGCCGTCAGCGCGTCCTCCATCTCGATTCGGGCGTCTCCCATGTCCCGAAGTCGTCGATGGGCATCCTTCTGGAGGCATCGCCCCAGTAGATCTCGGACCTTCGGCGGCGTGGATATTGGCAGCGCCTGCCAGTCGGGATCCCGTTCGAGGATCGCCGCGATCGTGTCGGAGGTCGTTTCCCCGGCGAACGCTGACCGGCCTGTCAGCAGCTCATATGCCACGCAGCCGAACGACCAGATGTCAGTCCTCTTGTCCACCGGCTTCCCCCGCGCCTGCTCTGGGCTCATGTAGGCCACCGTGCCCAGGATCACGCCTTCCCGGGTTCCGGCGACGGTGATCGTCGGCAACTGAGATAGATCGGTGCCTGTCCCTGCGAAGGCCTTCCCCAGGCCAAAGTCCAACACCTTCACTTTGCCTTCAGGTGTGACCTTGATGTTGGCCGGCTTAAGGTCCCGGTGGATGATCCCCTTTTCATGTGCCGCTTCCAGCGCTTCGGCGATCTGGACGCAGATTCGAAGCGGCTCTTGGACGGGAAGCGGGCCGGCAGCCAAGCGCTCAGCCAGCGTTTCCCCAGGCACCAACTCCAGCACCAGGTAGCGCACGCCATCCGACTCCTCCAGGCCATGGATGACCGCGATGTTCGGGTGGTTCAGTGAAGCGAGCAGGTGCGCTTCGCGCTCAAAGCGGGCCAGCCGCTCCGGATCCTGGGCGAAGGCTTTAGGCAGAACCTTGACAGCGACGTCGCGCCCAAGCTTCGTATCACTGGCTCGATAAACTTCCCCCATCCCGCCGACTCCCAGCGGGGCCAGAATCTTGTAAGGGCCGAGAGACCGCCCCACCACGGAGCCAGGCTGTCGGTCTGCAAGACACTTCGCAGCGACCTCCAGCGCCGGCGCCTCGATGAAACCTTCCGCCTTCCCCTGATAGGCGAGCAGTGACTCCACTTCCCTCCGCATCTCCTCGTCGCCGGCACAGGCCTCATCTAGGAACGCGGCCCGCTCGCTCGGCTCCCGTTGCAGGGCCGCGGTATACACTTTCTCAATCTGTTGCCAGCGCTCAGGCTTCATCGCGGCGGACACCTAGGGTTTAGCGAAAAACTATCATACCTTTTGGTGAACTTTCTACTGCGAGTTATAATGTTCCGGGTCTCCTGAACGACCGGGCAACGATCTGGTGCACGCGACGTCTCCGGAGATCAGCAACATCATAGCCCATCACCAGATTGTCGATCTTCCGAGTTGGCAAATCATATGGTCGAAATCTTCAGGTAGTATGCTGGCATGGATGAGGCCAAGCGCCGGCAGAATGAGAGGAAATTTGGGGCATGGGAGGAACCGCCTGACGGAGGCCGACGCTATTGGCATGAAGTCATAGGTCGATCTGGGTGGAGAGCCAGGTACGTAAAAGAGGTGGATCAAAATGAGGGCACGTGTAAGTTCTACCAGGAGATTTACGATGAGGATGGGAAGCTTGTTGAAATTCATGAAAAGTATCCCGTGGATAAAGGACATCGAAAGGTCGAAAAGGGGTAACGCTCATGGTTAGGCGTGAGGACTTGGTCGCCAAATTAAGAGATTACTTGCACCGTCGCATCAGTCTGCAGGAGCTCGTCAACTGGGCGGAGGACGCGATGAGGGAAGAGGAGCTTGAAGAAGCGCATTTTGAAGAGTTACGCGATGCGATCAGCCGGTTGGGGCTGGCTGATGTGCGCTCCTTTGGCTTAACTTGGGGGGATTGCGAAGAGATGCTTGAGCGGCTGGGATACCGGGTGAAGATCGAAATCTTCGAGGCTCGATGACATTGCGCGGATTCCCGCGTTAATGCATGTATCTTTCGCCGGTACACCTCCCCCATTCCGCCCTGGCCGCGGCCGCCAAGTCTGGGCCGCACGTCCCTTCCAGAGCAATCAGCTGGCCCTTCGCTGGGACTTCAGAAACCAACTTGCACCTCGGGAGTTTGCAGTTTGCGCCCCAGCCAGTCGAGCACCGCGTCCAAGTTCCATTCCGCCCACGGCCGCCGCCGGCCTTCCTGGAACAGCTGACGGATTAACCGGTGCTGGTCGTAGATGGACTGCTCGGCATCCACGGTCACGAACTGAAAGATCTGGGCCAGCGCTTCATACTCTTGAATCACACGGCTGATAAACTGCTCGTAGCTCTGGAACGGGTCTTCGATGTTGGTGACGTCCTGGCCTGCCTCGTAGAACTTCGGTGTGCGGGTGGCAGCGATGCGCTTGCCGGCAGTCTCCGGCGAGACTGAGAAGTAGAACACCATATCAGGCCAGAACAGCGGGACGTAAACGTTCAACAGCCAGCTCAGTTCCAGGCCACGGGCCGCGTCGCGGGCCAAGCCGGTAAACAGGTAGCGGTCGGCTACCACCATCTTGCCCTGCCACAGCGCCGGCAGGATGTCGTTCTCCAGCCGGTGCCGGAAGTCGGCCGCGTGCAGCAGGCAGAATTCCTCCGGGCTGAGAGAGTGCGCTGCCTTTCGCGCCTTGATGAGCGGTTTAATCAGCGGCGAGGAGTTCCACTTCGTGGTAACCACTTCGTGGCCCTCGCTCTGAAGCCAGTTCTTGAACAGTTTGCGCTGGGTGGTCTTGCCCGAGCCGTCGGGCCCCTCAAACGCAACCAGGAAGCCGCGCTTGCTTTCCTGCCTGCGGAGCAGGTCGCGCAGCCGCTTTCCGGCTTGCCTGTACTGTCCGAATATGCCCACGTTCCGTCTCACCTAAGCGGCCGCGCAAAAATAACTTCGCACAATTTGGACTAACTATCCCAATCGAATTGTCTCCGTTTCAATAGCTGAAGTGCTAGAAAGCCCCATTTGTCAGTAGACTTGGGGGATGTGGGACAGTTTGCACATGTGGTATAA
>JACQTF010000011.1 GCA_016210925.1 Acidobacteriota bacterium
AGGTCCACCATTTCCCAGGCGTCCAGGCCGTGGCCCACGACGGGGCGGCCCAGCTTGTGCGCCTCATCCGTAATGGCCTTGAGCACCTCCGGTTCCAGCTTGTGGTGGACCTTGATGGCGTCTGCTCCTCCGTTGACCATCTTTCGAACGACTTCTCGCCCGTGAGCCGGTGTGGCCAGGAAATACCTGTGCTCGTCGATGGTGTACTCGCGCTGCATCCTGGCGGGTTCCAGCTCCTGGCCAATGGACCCGGCGGCCCACCGGTCCAGGAACCCGTGCTGGACCTGATAATGGTCCTCCCACGTCCCGTCCAGCCGGTCGCCGGTGACAAACATGCGGGGGCCCCGAATCTTGCCTTTGGCGATTCCCTCCTTGACCGCCACGGTCCATTCCAGCGTGTTTCCCAGGTCGAGCACAGACGTTGTGCCGTTCACCAGAAACAGGTCGTGCAGCCAATCCTGATAGTGAACGTGCGTGTCGTTCAGGCCGGGAATCAGAAATTTCCCGCTGAGGTTCAGCACCTGGGCACCGGGGGGATACTGGACCGAGCCGCGCGGCCCCACGGATTCGATCCGATTTCCACGGATGACCACCACCGAGTCCTTCAGCGGCTCTCTCCGCTCCGGCGATATCAGCGTGGCCCCCTCCAGTACCAAAACAGCTTGTTGTTGACCCCAGACTGCGACGCACCAGACACTCATCAACCATAGTACAAAGCTCGCGCTGAACTTGCTCATCGCAGTTCTCCAGAAGTCACCCGGCACTTGTCACTCGCTCGATTCGCGAGTGACGAATGACGAGTGACAACATGCTCTAGAATTCCACCTTAAGCCCCAGCTGGATCTGTCGGTTCGACGTACTGGTGTTTGTGATCCTTCCCACCGCGCCCCGAACCCGGCCGGCAGTGGTGAAAATCCGGCGATCGGGGACGCCGAAGTTGGGCCGGTTAAACACGTTGAAGAATTCCACCCGGAGTTGGACCTTGAACTCGTCGGAGATGGAAGAGATCCCCATGTTTTTCACCAGGGAGAAATCGAACGTGGCCAGGCCGGGGCCGTCCAGGGTGTTGCGGCCCAGGTTTCCCAGAAATCCCGCCGTGGGGAGCGCAAATTGCGAAGGGTCGAAATAGCGATCCGGTGTTCCCAAGGCGGGACTGGCGTTGCCTCCCGGGATCAGGTCCGGCCGGTCCGCGAACGTGCTCTGAAAGTTTCGAGAAGAGTTGAAGCCCACGTTGACGTTGAGGGGAAAGCCAGACGTGGCGGTCGCGATGCCGTTCAGCTCCCAGTTGTTGAAGAGCGCGCTGGCCACTCCGCGCAGGGGGAGGTCGGAAAGCCGGTAGGTGAAATTAAAGGAAAACAGGTGGCTGAAGTGGTGGCTGGACAACGCCCGTTCTCTCCGGGTGTCGAACGGGTCCAGCATCTTGTTGTCGGTGTTCTGGCCGGCCGAGCCCTGAAGGATGGAGGCATCATCTATAGATTTCGAGAAGGTGTACGCGAGCTTGCTCCGGAGTCGCCGAAAGGGACCCGACGGTGAAAATCGCGTCTCGAATTCAGTCTGGAGGGCGTGGTAGGAGGAATTGGCGTTGGACATCAAGATGTCCCACTGGCCGAATGCGGGTTGGGCTACAGGCGAGGTGGACCTCCAGAACAATTTGCCGTCCACCAGTTCCGGGATGCGAAGGTTGACTTCCGTGCCTCGGATCAAATGGTAGGCGCGCGAGCCCACGTAGCCCACCTTGAAAACGCCGCCGCTGGCCACCTCATGCTCCATGCCCAGGTTGAAGTGCATCACCGTGGGAACGTCGATATCCGGATCGACGGAGCGCCCCGACAATTGCAACCGATCGATGGGAAAGTTGGCAAAGGGGTTCGGGAATCCCGTCGTCAAGGTCGTCTCCGCTCGAGGTGCGAAGGGTGGGTTGATGTGTGTATAAAATCGATAGTTGCTCACGATCTGGTCGTAGAAAACGCCGAAGCCGGCCCGAAGGGAGGTTTTTCCCTTGCCAAAGGGGTCCCAGGCGATCCCGATGCGAGGTGCCAGCCCCCCGCGATAGCTGGTCGGCCAGATTTTCTTCCCGATGACGGGAGTGGTGGAGACAACTCTGGCGAAGGGGGCATTGACCTCCTTCAGCGGAAAGTTTGCGACCCTCCCATTGGCCTCCGTTGGGGATGTCAATACCTCGTAGCGCAGGCCGAGATCGACGTTAAGATTGGAAGTCCAGCGGATCCGATCCCGGAGGTAAAGCGCCCAATAGGTCTGCCGCCACGCCTTGATCACGTTGATATCCAACGGCAACCCGATATTGAGCACGCCCGTGGTTCCGGGGGGAAACGCACCACGGAAACGTTGCGGCCGAAGTGTGAGAAGCTCCACCAGGCCTTGGAAGTCCCACTGGCCGTTCTTGCGGTCCACCGGATCCTCGTTCATTTGCACCCGCTCCATCTCTCCACCGAACTCGAAGGAGTGCGTCCCGCGGGTGTAAAACACCTGGTCGCTCCATTGAAAGCTGTTGCGCACGCCGAACGTGCCGCCCTGGGTACCGCCCGTCCCCACCAGGCCGGTCACGTTTAAAGACCCGACCCGCTGGCCCGGCGTAAAAGGGAGGATGGCGGGATCCAGCTCCACGAGGGGATCCACGTCGATGGAGTGAAAAGCGCGATGGAAACCAACGCGGGCCGTGTTGATCATCGTCGGTGACAGAATGTACTTGTGCTCGACGGTCGCCCGCTGGTTCCGGGTCTCAGTGCGAGTGGCGAAGAAGGGGTTTTGGTCAGGTGCCAGCACACCCGCGTCGGAGAAGGTGTAGCTGCCAAAGACGGACTGTTTGTCGGAGAAGTTGTGGTCGAACCTGCCCAGCAGGAAGTCCTCCCGAGTTTTTCTGCTCGGGGCGTGCTCAAAGGCTGCGGTTCCGTCGCCAAAGTTCCTGGCGTTCGGCAGAGGCCACAGGCTCAGGTAGGGTTTGATCTGGGGCGACACGACCACCGTTCGGTCGGGAAGAAAGCCCTGCCGTGCCCTCTCGTCCGGCACCAGCGCGGAAAACGGTGTGGAGAGCCTTTCCCGCAGGCCCTCGTAGTTGGCAAAGAAAAAGCTCCGGTTCTGGGCAATGGGTCCACCGACGCTTCCGCCGAAGTCGTTCCGCTTGAACGGGTCCTTCTCGCCCACGGCGAAGAAGTTTCTTGCGTCCAACGCGCTGTTGCGATGGAAGTGGAAGAGGGAGCCGTGAAACTCGTTGGTCCCGCTTTTGGTGACCGTCAGAATAGCCCCACCCCCTTTCTTTCCATATTGAGGGCTGTAGCTGCTGGTGAGGACACGAAATTCCTTGATCGCCTCCACGCCCAGGTTTCCCCCCGCCGCGCTGCCGATCAGCTCTTCCTCCCTGGTGGATCCGCTCAGTTCGGTACCGTCCTGATAAAAGTTGGTGCTCCCGGCTCGCTGTCCCGAGATGGTGTATTTGGCTGCGAAGCCCCGGGAGGCGCCGCGGGACGCCGTGCGAACGGCTGCGGCTCCTACGTGGAGGGTGATGAGCTCGTCAAAGCTCCTGCCGTTCAGGGGAAGGTCCCGGATCGCCCGGGCGTCCACCAGGCCTGAGACCGCGGCGGAGCTGGTGTCCACCAGCGGAGCTTCTCCGGTGACCAGGATCTCTTCGCTGAGCTCACCGACGGCCAGGGTCAGATCGAGGACCAGATCCTGTCCCACGGTCAGGGTCACGCCTCTCCTCACTGCCGTCTTGAATCCCGGCAGCGATGCGGTGACTTCGTAGACCCCCAAGGGCAGGTTCGTCGCGTCGTAGCGTCCCGAATCCCCCGTTAGCAGGGAACGCGTCAGGCCTGTCTCCAGGTTCTTGATGGTCACGGAGACTCCCGGGATGATGCCACCCTGCTCGTCCTTCACCAGCCCCGAGATGCCTTCGGAGCGACCGAAGGTTGAGAACAGGACCAGAAACGCGATCAGAAGCACCCACGTATTTGCAGAAGCTCGGTTCATGGCGCAGCCTCCTCCATTCGAAACCTGAAACCCGAAACCTGAAATATTCTACCGCTGAGGGTCAGCGGAACTTCACCACAAAATACACGATGTTGGACTTGATCATTTCGCCCCCGAAAATGGGATTGATCATCTGGATGGGGTAAGTCCCGGCGCTTTCCAGCAGCCGGGAAGGGATTGTCACCCGGACGGTGCGGACGTTCTCGAAACGAGAGGCCACCTCCGTTTCCCGGAACAGCACTTTAGAGGAAGGCAGGAATTTTCCTGTGAGCACGATTTCCAGATCTCCCGTGCCTTCCGCCGCCGCTGCAGGGGACATCGTGTCGATCCTGGAGCGTACGGCAGGATAAGCAGATTCATATTTCTCAGCGCGTGGGATGGGAATTTTGTACTCGGGATGGAAGGAAAGGTCAACGATCTTGCCGTCCAGGATCACGCGCTCGACTTTCTGGGTGTTGTCGATGCGCTCGAGCGGATTGCCACCCAACACAACCAGGTCAGCCAGCTTTCCCGCCTCCACGGTCCCCAGTTCTTTTTCCTTGTGGATCAGCTCGGCCGCATACAGGGTGGCGCTTTTGAGGGCTTCCGTCGGGGACACGCCCGCGTCCACCATCAACTCCATCTCCTGGTGGATCCCCAGCCCGGGGATGCCGGTGGTGACCGGGTCGGATCCGGCCAAAAGCTTCCCTCCCGCCTGGCTGAAAGCCCGGACGAAGGTCTCAATCTTTTTGTATCCTTCCTCGAGCATCCGGGCCTGCTCGGGCGTGATCCGGTCGTAGAACGCAAACTCGTCCAGGAAGTTTTGAACGTACACGGGAGGGATGTACCGCAGGCCCGGTTGGCTGAAGTACTCGCGGTATTCTCGCTCGTATTCTTTGCGCCGGTGGTTGACTCCCCGGCCGGTCCCCGACAGGGTGGGATTCAGGTAGACGTTTTTGTTCACCATTTTTCGGATCACGTCGGGAAAGGCGGCGGGGTCCATCAGGTGGAAGGAACCCAGGATCTTTCCCTCCTGCAGTTGCTTGAGCTTCTCCCGGTCCGTGATCGTGGCGATGGCCACCGGAGCCATGTGCTCGATGAAGTCCATGCCGAGGTCCACCATTTCCCGGGCATCCAGACCGTGGCCAACGACGGGGCGGCCCAGCTTGTGCGCCTCATCCGTAATGGCCTTGAGCACCTCCGGCTCCAGCTTATGATGGACCTTGATGGCGTCGGCTCCGCCATTGACCATCCTCCGCACCCGCTCTCGTCCCTGAGCCGGCGTCCTGACAAAATACCTGTGCTCGTCGATGGTGTACTCCCGCACCATCCTGGTGGGCTCCAGCTCGCGGCCAATGGATCCGGAGGCCCACCGGTCCAGGAACCCGTGCTCGACCTGATAATGGTCCGCCCAGGTCCCGTCCAGCCGGTCGCCGGTGACAAACATGCGGGGGCCCCGAATCTTGCCCTTGGCGATCCCCTCCTTGACGGCCACGGTCCATTCCAGCGTGTTGCCCATATCGATGACGGTGGTGGTGCCATTGACTAAAAAGAGGTCGTGCAACCAGTCGCGATAGTGAATGTGGGAATCGATCAACCCGGGAATGAGGTATTTTCCACCCAGCCTCAGGACCTGTGCATCCGCCGGGTACTGGACTGAACCCAGGGCACCCACCGACTCGATGCGATTTCCCCGGACGATCACCAGCGAATCCACCAAAGGCGCGCCTCTCTCCGGCGAGATGAGCGTGGCTCCTTCCAGGACCAGAGTGCTTTCGGCCGTTTGCGCCCACGCCGAAGCAGTCACCGCACACCCTACGACGAAGAACAGCGCAACGAATCGTTTTTTCCCTTTCAAAAACGGCATGAAAATAGGCTACGCGCAAACGTGAGGTTGTCAAGCCTTTTTGGTGGGCTTGAGCTCCGAGGATCAAGCTTTAGACCATTGACGATTGGACGATTGACCATTGACTATTTACGTTCTGGAGTTTCTTCCGGAGGCCTGACCTTGCGAAATGCTCGAAAGAGCAGCAGGTCATAAAGGATCTTGATCCCGCCGCCCAGGAACAAAGGTGCGGAGAGGGACAGCCACTTCATGATGTAACCGGCGAACGAAGGGGCGATCGCCCAGGCCACGTTGCGGGTGAGGTTGGTGAGGCCTGAGGCGAAGGTGCGTTCCTCCGGCCTGACCACTGCCACAATGTACGACTGGCGCGTCGGAACGTCCATTTCCACCAGAGACTCGCGCAGCAAAAACAGGAGGGCGGCCAGCGAGAACGTAGGAGCGAAAGGAACAGCCATAAGAAACACGCTGGATGGAATGTGGGTGAACACCATGGTATTCACCAGCCCGATTCGACGGGAGAGCCACGCGGCAATCGGATAGGAGAGGGCGTTTGCCACGCGGGCGGCGAAAAAGAGCGGGGCCAGTGCCGCTTCGGTGACTCCGAAGCGCTGGAAAAACCAGTAGGACATCAGGGCCGCGATCAAAAAACCTCCGCCCAAGGCGTCGAGGCCGGAAAGAGCTGCGAACCTCATGACCCTGCTTCGAGTGTCGGGTGAGATCTCGGGCTTGGTCCCGGCGGCCACCCCGCACCTACCCTTCTTTTCCTCCGCAAATCGATCTAATTTTTTTCGTAGGTGCGGGGCCACCTCCACGCGGGAAGATAATCCGAGGTAGAGGGGGAGGCCGAGGAAGACAAGCAGCCCGTATCCGGCGAAGGTCCAACGGTAGGAGTCCAGCACTTCCAAGTGCAGGCGTTCTCGGAGCAGGAAGGGGAGGGCGGCCAGAAGGCTCCCCAACGCGTGGCCTGCGTCGAGAACCAGGTGGTACACCGCAAAAGCTCTCGTGCGGGCTTCGGACGGGGCGGTCTCCGGCAGGAGGGCCTGCTCGAGGGTAAATGCAGCGCCGCGGTCTCGCCCCATGCCGTTCACCATTCCCAGGGAGACGGTCCACGCCAGCGCCCAGGGGGTGGTGAAGAGGGCGAGCCCGGCCCCTCCGGCAGCGGAAAGGATCGCGAGAGTGGCTAGTGTGCGCCTGCGCCCCAGGCGATCGGCGCCGAAAGTCACCAGCAGGGTGGCTGCCGCGCCACCCGCCATTCCCAGTGCGATCACGATTCCGATTCGGCCAGGGTTGACGCCGAGTTGACCCAGGTAGATCCCCAGAAGCACTCCGATCAGGCCGACGCCTGTCGAGCGAAGGAGGGCGGCCCCATAGATCAGGGAGCGATCTCGATGCAGCATGGTGTCCCGATCAGACCCCGCACCTGCTTCGCATGGCAGGGGTCTCTCCGGATTCATCCGAGTCAAGCCCTAAGATCGTCCATGGTTGCAGGAGACAGTCGAGATGCGAAGTAGGTGCGGGGTCAGATGCTACTTCGAATGAGAGTTCTGGCCAGGCCGATGGTGCCCCCGGCCAGAACCACCCAAACGATCTCCAGCCGCCCTCGCGTCAGGGCCAGGAGCGACAGCGCTGCCAGGATTGCTGAGAACCAATGGATTCCGCCTTGGACAAAAATCACCTTGGTCCCAAGGAACACGGCGAGGTTCAGAATGACCCCGACCACCGCAGCGGTAATGCCCGATAGTGCTGCGTTGAGTTTCACGTTCCCGCGCAGTTGCTCGATATGAGGCGCGCCCAGGAAAATGAATAGGAAGGACGGCAGGAAGGTGACGTAGGTGGTGAGCAGGGCTCCCAGGATCCCGCCCCACTCCGCACTCAACGAGCCGTGGAATTTCCACCCGCCCATGAACCCGACAAATTGCACCACCATGATCAGGGGGCCGGGGGTTGTTTCTGCCAGGGCCAGACCGTCGATCATCTGGCCCGGCTGCAACCAGTGGTAACCGGCCACGGCCTCCTGCGCCACGTAGGCCAGCACCGCATAGGCCCCGCCAAAGGTCACGAGGGCCGCTTTTGAGAAAAACAGGTATTCGCGAGTGACGACGTCCGGCGCGCCGCCCAGGACCAGGGCGAGCAAGGGTGCAATCCACAGGGCCAGCCCCACCGCTACGATGCGGGCTGGCCAGGCCCCCCTTCGAGAGGAGGGTCGGGCGTGCTCGGGCGTGGGTCCGTGGTCGGAGAGAACCGGCACCGGTGCGTTGTGCGCCCCGATCTTTTTCGAGTCCCTCGCCTCTGCGACCGCGAACTTGCTGGGCCAGACGTAGGAGGCCGCAAGGCCGAACAGGCCGGCGCCAAGAACGATGAGGGGAAAAGGAATCTTTAGAAGGTAGATGGAGATGAAAGCCGCCGCGGAGACCGCAAAGAGCCCGCTGTTCTTCAAGGCCCGCTGGCCGATGCGATAGACCGCGTATGCCACGACCGCGATCACAGCGGGCTTGAACCCATCCAGGATCCCGACGACGAAACCCATCTGGCCGCAGGCGGCGTAAGTCCAGCTCAGAGCCAGCAGGACGAAGATGGAAGGGATGATGAAGAAAGCGCCCGCAACGATTCCACCCCAAAGACCGTGCAGGAGCCATCCGATGTAGATGGCCAGTTGCTGCGCCTCCGGCCCGGGCAGAAGCATGCAGTAGTTGAGGGCGTGGAGAAAGCGTTCCTCCGAGATCCAGCGCTTTCGCTCCACCAGGTCCGTGTGCATGAGGGCGATCTGGCCGGCGGGCCCGCCGAAATTGATGAAGCCGAGTTTGACCCAATAGCGAAACGCCGTGCGGAAGGGAACCGTGTGTGGCTTTGCGGCATCGCTGTTTCTGGCGATCACCCCCATAGGCTTTTCCTCACCATCCCGCCATGGCGTCAAAGACAGCCCCGCCCAGCGTGGGGAAGACGTAGTGCATGGCTCCTACCTGGTCGCGAGAGAGCCCTCCCCGAAGCGCAACGGCAGCGATGTGGATGAGGTCCTCTGCGCGGGGACCCAGGATGTGAGCGCCGAGCAGGCGATTCGTGCCTTCCTCGTAAATCACTTTCACCAGTCCTTCTTTCTCGCCCCGGACGCCGGCTGCGGGATTGTGCGCGATGCGTGACCGGTTGACGGCGACTTGAATTCCTTGGCGCCGGGCTTCAGCCTCGGTCCATCCCACTTGCGACAGGGCAGGGATCGTGAAGACGGTGGTGGGGAGGATGGAATAGTCCACCTTCTCGTGATTTCCCTCCAGGGCATTTCGTGCGGCGATGGTTCCCGCTGTGCCCGCACCGATGACCAACAAATCGTAGTCCACGGCTGCACCTCCTTCCAGCTACCCCAAGCGGCTTGACACGTTTCCAGCCCCATTATAAGCTCCGACTACTTCGAGAGGGGCTTTGACTCGGCCTTTCAGGATTTGGAAGCGTGATCGGGAAGACGATTTTCCACTATCGCATTCTGGAGAAGCTTGGAGGCGGCGGCATGGGTGTGGTGTACCGGGCGGAGGACACCCGGCTCGGCCGCGACGTCGCCCTGAAATTTTTGCCCCAGGAGGTCTCCCAGGAGCCGCAGGCGCTGGAGCGCTTCCAGCGGGAGGCCCGCGCCGCCTCCGCCTTGAACCATCCCTACATCTGCACGATTCACGATATCGGCGAGCACGAGGGCCAGCCGTTCATCGTGATGGAGTTTCTGGAAGGTCAGACCCTCAAGCACCGCATTGCGGGAAAGCCTTTCGACACGGAGCAGCTGCTGGAGATGGGGATTGAGATTGCCGATGCGCTGGACGCGGCCCACGGGAAGGGAATCGTGCATCGGGACATCAAGCCGGCCAACATTTTTGTGACCCAGCGAGGCCAGGCCAAGGTCCTGGACTTTGGGCTGGCGAAGCTGGCTCCCAGGCCGCGGCGGATCGGGGGAGCGGTGGGTGCCTCGGCCTTGCCCACCGCCGAAGAACAACTGACGAGCCCGGGCGTGGCGGTGGGCACGGTCGCCTACATGTCGCCCGAACAGGCGCGGGGAGAAGAGCTGGACTCGCGCACGGACCTGTTTTCGTTCGGCGCCGTCCTGTATGAGATGGCCACGGGTCGGCAGGCTTTCAGCGGCAATACGTCTGCGGTGATCCACGACGCCATTTTGAATCGAACGCCCGCCTCGCCGCTGCGTTTGAATCCGGACCTCCCGGAGGACCTGGAACGGATCATCCACAAGGCGCTGGAGAAAGACCGTGACGTGCGATACCAGAGCGCCGCCGACCTGCGTGCCGACCTGAAGCGTTTGAAGCGGGACACGGATTCAGGACGGGCGGCGGCTACCAGCGCGGCAGCGGTGGCCGTCGCTGCCAGCGGTGTGAGGCCCTCGCCGGCGGCTCCCACGGTGCCGGCCGAGGCGCCCAGGTCCGGGCCCCGGCCAACCAGGCGGTGGAGGTTCGTAGTGTCAGGCGCCTTGGCGGCGGCCGTGCTGGCGGCGGTGGCGACGTTCCTGCATTATCGCGGCGCGCAGGCATTGACGGAGCGGGATACGATCCTGCTGGCGGATTTCGTCAATACCACCGGCGAGCCCGTCTTCGATGGAACGCTGAAGCAGGCGCTGGCAGTGCAACTGGAGCAATCGCCGTTTCTGAACATCTTCCCGGAACAGCGGGTGCGGGAGACCTTGGGTTACATGGGCCGCTCTCCCGACGAGCGGGTCACCAGCGCCATCGCGCGGGAAATCTGCGAACGGCAAGGCATCAAAGCCATGCTGGCGGGTTCCATCGCTGGCCTGGGCAGCAACTACGTCATTACCCTGAATGCCCTGAATTGCGCCACCGGCGACTCCCTGGCTGGGGAGCAGATCGAGGCTCAAAGCAGAGAGGAAGTGCTGCAGGCGCTGGGCAAGGCGACGTCCAGGTTACGAGGGAAGCTGGGCGAGTCGCTGGGTTCGATCCAGCGTTTTGATGCCCCCATTGAAACAGCCACCACGTCGTCGCTGGAAGCCCTGAAGGCCTTCAGTCTCGGGGACGCCGAGCGGGCCAAGGGCGGTGAGCCCCAGGCCATCCCCTTTTACAAACGCGCCATCGAGCTGGACCCCAATTTCGCCCTGGCCCACGCGCGACTGGGAACGGTCTTTGGGAATATCGGGGAGGGCCAGCTTTCCCGCGAGTATCGGACGAAAGCGTTTGAGCGCCGGGAGCGCGTCAGCGAGCGGGAGAAGTTCTACATTTCCGCGCATTACTACAACAGCGTCACCGGGGAAATAGAAAAGGCGAGGGAAACCTACGAGCTCTGGAAGCGGACGTTTCCGCGAGACTCGACGCCGCCCAATAACCTGGCCGTCATCTACCTCAGCCTCGGACAATATGACAGAGCTGCGGCAGAGGCCCGCGAAGCGATGCGCCTCGATCCGAACTCACCGTTCCCTTATTCGGCCCTGACAGATGCCTACCTGGGCCTCAACCGGTTCGAGGAGGCTAAAGCGGTCCGCGAGGAGGAGATTGCCAAGAAGCGCGATAGCCTGAGCACCCACCTCGACCTTTATGCGATTGCCTTCCTCCAGGGCGACGCGGCGGCGATGCACCGCCACGCCGAGTGGGCGATGGGCAAGCCGGGGGAGTCCGCCATGCTTCAAACGCAGGCAGCAGCGGCGGCCTTTTCTGGGAAGCTGCGGCAGGCTAGGGAACTTTATCAGCGGTCCGTTGAGTTCGCGCAGCGCGAAAAGTTTAAGGAACGGGCTGCCTTCGCCGTCGCCGAGAAGGCGCTGGCCGAATCAGCTTTCGGAAACCACCGGCAGGCGCGCGAAGGGGCAACGGCAGCCTTGGACATTGCTCCTGGCACAGGTGTGGAGGTCGTTGCAGCCATGGCGCTGGCGCGCTCCGGTGCGCTCAGCCAGGCGCAGGTGCTGCTGGAAGACCTGAGCAAGCGTCATCCAACGGACACGCTCCTCAATGCCGTGGCACTACCCATCATCGAGGCCGCTATTGACGTTCAACGTGACAATCCCAAAAGGGCCATTGCGGTACTTCAGTCGGCCTCCCCTTACGAGCTTGCGGGAGGTGCCGGCCTGGCGGCCATCTATGTTCGGGGCCAGGCCTACCTCCGCGCGGGGGCTGGAACGGAAGCGGTGGCGGAGTTCCGAAAGATTCTGGATCACCGGGGCGTCGCTCCCATCTCTTCCCTTTATGCCCTGTCCCACCTCGAACTGGGACGCGCCTGGGCGTTGGCGGGCGACGTGGCCAAAAGCCGCCGCGCTTACCAGGACTTCTTTGCCCTCTGGAAAGAGGCCGACCCTGATATTCCTATCCTCCAGGAGGCCAGGCAAGAGTACGCGATGCTGAAGTAACCTTCGTTCACGAGGGGCTGTGGTCGGAAAGACAATTTCCCATTACCGCGTTCTCGAGAAGCTGGGCGGCGGGGGGATGGGCGTCGTCTTCAGGGCGGAAGACACGCGCCTCGGCCGCAGTGTCGCTCTCAAGTTCCTGCCCGAAGAATTTTCCAAAGACCGTCTGGCTCTGGAGCGTTTCCAGCGGGAAGCGCGGGCTGCTTCTGCGTTGAATCATCCCTACATTTGCACCATCTACGACATCGATGAATACCAAGGCCAGCCGTTCATGGTCATGGAGTTCCTGGAAGGCCAGACACTCAAGCACCACATTGCCGGCAAGCCCTTTCAACCAGAAGCGCTGCTGGAGCTGGCGATCCAAATTGCCGATGCGCTCGACGCAGCCCACGCCAAGGGGATCATCCACCGGGACATCAAGCCGGCGAACATTTTTGTGACCCAGCGAGGCCAGGCCAAGGTGTTGGACTTCGGGCTGGCGAAGCTCGTGTCTGAGCCGCGGCGGGTGGCGGGATCTGCGGGTGCTTCGATTTTGCCCACTGCTGAAGAGCATCTGACGAGCCCGGGTTTGGCCGTAGGCACGGTGGCCTACATGTCGCCGGAGCAGGCGCGGGGAGAGGAGCTTGACCTGCGCACCGACCTGTTCTCCTTCGGTGCGGTGCTTTATGAGATGGCCACGGGGCGGCAGGCTTTCTCCGGCAACACCGCAGCGGTGATCCATGACGCGATTCTGAACCGGGCCCCCACCCCGTTAGCGCGTTTGAATCCCGAGCTTCCGCCGGAGCTGGAGCGCATCGTCAACAAGGCGCTGGAGAAGGACCGCGAGGTGCGATGCCAGAGCGCCGCCGAGCTGCGCGCGGACGTGAAGCGCCTGAAACGTGATACCGATTCGGGACGAGCGGCGGCCACCATCGGTCCTCCCACCACGGGAACGCCAAGGCTTGGCACGACGAATCGGTTGAAATTCTTCGTCGCAGTGGCCGTGGTGGCGGTGATGCTTGGGGCGGGAGCGATGTTCTTTTATTACCGGGGCGCGCAGGCATTGACCGAACGGGATACCATTCTGCTGGCGGATTTCGTCAATACCACGGGCGAGCCCGTCTTCGACGGCACGCTCAAGCAGGCGCTGGCAGTGCAACTGGAGCAATCGCCCTTTCTGAACATCTTCCCGGAAGAACGGGTGCGGGAGATGTTGCGCTACATGGGCCGCTCTCCCGACGAGCGTGTGACGCAGGCGGTGGCGCGGGAGATCTGCGAACGTCAGGGCATTAAGGCAATGCTCGCGGGTTCGGTGGCCGGCCTCGGCCGCGACTACGTCATCACCCTCCATGCCGTCAACTGTGCCACCGGCGACTCGCTGGCCCGGGATCAGGTCCAGGCCGAAAGTCGCGAGGAGGTGCTCAAGGCGCTGGGCAGGGCGGCATCCAGGTTGCGGGGAGAACTGGGCGAGTCGCTGGGTTCGATCCAAAAATTGGATACCCCGATTGAGCAGGCCACGACCTCGTCCCTGGAGGCGCTCAAAGCCTTCAGTCTCGGTGAGGGCCGGCGAGCCGTGGGCGAGGAAGTCGAAGCCATTCCCCTTTATAAGCGCGCCGTCGAGCTGGACCCCAATTTCGCAATGGCCTATGGCAGACTGGGGGCCGTCTACGACAATCTCGGAGAGGAAGAACTAGCTGTCCAATACAAGACGGAAGCGTTTCAGCGGCGGGACCGGGTCAGCGAACGGGAGAAGCTCTACATCTCCGCGCACTATTACAACACCGTGACAGGGGAGATTGAAAAGGCGAGAGAGACGTATGAGCTCTGGAAGCGAACGTACCCGCGGGACTGGACGCCGCGCAACAACCTGGCCTTTCTTTATAACAGGATCGGGCGGTTCGACAAAGTGCTTGAAGAAGCCGGCGAAGCCGTGCGCCTGTACCCGAACCATCCTTTTCCTTACTCAAACCTCGGCTGGGGATACTTGAGCCTCAACCGATACGAGGAGGCCAAAGCGATCTTCGAGAAGGCGATCGCGCAGAAGCTGGAGAGTTTGGGCACCTATATTGGCCTCTACGTCATCGCCTTCGTGCATGGAGATTCGGCGGCCATGGAGGGTCACGCCGAGTGGGCGAAAGGGAAGCCGGTGGAACCCACCATGCTTTCCGTCCAGGCTGCTGCCGCGGCATTTTCCGGCAAGCTGCGAAAAGCTCGAGGACTGTTCCAGCGCGCAGTGGAGCTCGCACGGAGGAGCGACTTCGAAGAAGTCGCGGCAGGCAGTGTCGCCATGGAGGCGCTGACGGAGGCGGTGTTTGGAAACGTTCGGCAGGCGTGCGACGGTGCGGCGGCGGCCGTGGCCATCGGGCGCAGCCGGGAGGTCCTGGCGGTGGCGGCGGCGGCCCAGGCCTTCTCCGGCAACGCTGGTCCGGCGCAGGCTCTCGTCGACGAATTGGGCAAGCGTTTTCCCAGCGATACCCTGCTCTCCGCGGTCTCGGTGCCGACGGTCCGCGGCGCCATTGAAATCCACCGTGGCAACCCGGCAAAAGCGATCGAGCTACTCCGCGCGGCCACTCCTTACGATCTTGGTTCGGGCCCAGGAGGTTTCACACCAATCTACGTCCGTAGCCTGGCCCATCTGCGCGCAGAAGAGGGAAGGGAAGCAGCGGGGGAGTTTCAAAAGATCCTGGATCACAGGGGTGCATCTCCCATCTCTCCCCTCTTTTCGCTGGCACATGTGGGCCTGGCGCGTGCCTGGGCACTGGCGGGCGACACTGGCAAGAGCCGTCGCGCCTACCAAGACTTCTTCGCGCTCTGGAAGGACGCCGATCCCGATATCCCCATCCTCCAGGAGGCGAGGCGAGAGTACGCCCGGCTCAGGTAGCAATGAGCGCCACGGTAACCCTCGATCAGGTCAGAGCAGCGGCCGAAACGATCCGGCCATTCATCCACAGGACGCCCCTGCTTCCGGCACCGGACCTCTCCCGCAGGTGCGGCGGCCAGGTGTTTCTCAAAGCCGAGAGCCTCCAGGTCACCGGGTCCTTCAAGATTCGTGCCGCCATCAATTCCGTCCTCAACCTGCGGTCCAGGGACATCCAGGGCGTTGTGGCTTCCTCCTCGGGGAACTTCGCCCAGGCCCTGGCCCATGCTGGCTCCCTGCTGGGCGTGCCGGTGACGATCGTAATGGAACAGCGGAGCTCGCCCTGGAAGGTGGTTCGCACCCGCCAGTACGGGGCCGAAGTGGTGTTCTGCGAGAACAACTTCCCTAGCCGGGATCGGACGGTGGAAGCCCTGGCAAAAGAGCGACGGCTGGTGCCCCTGCATCCCTACAACGCGCCCGAAGTGATCGCGGGAAACGGATCCATTGGCCTCGAGATCCTGGCCGAGCTCAGTGACCCCGATCTGGTTTTGGTCCCCGCCAGCGGCGGTGGGCTCATCTCGGGCCTTGCCGTCGCACTCAAGGAGCTCCGACCTTCCAGCCGGGTGATCGGGGTTCAGGCGGAGACCTCCAACGCCGCTTACCTTTCGTTCCGGCGAGGAGAAATCGTCACCCTGGAGGCGCCCGTGACGATTGCGGATGGGCTGCGAGCGAGCCCGAAAGAGGTCACCTTCTGCCACATTCAAAAATATGTCGATGACTTCGTCCTCGTCTCAGAAGACGAAATCAGGCGGGCGGTGCTGTTTCTCCTGGAACAGGGCAAATTGCTGGTCGAGCCCTCAGGCGCCGTGGCGGTGGCCGCGCTGTTGGCCGGTAAAGTTTCCTGCGACGGGAGAAATGTCGTGGCCATCCTCAGCGGCGGCAATATGGGGCTCGATGCGCTGCGGGAGATGAGGGAGGGCCCCGATCCGTCGAGGACCACGGAGCCGCCAGCCCTTCAGCGATAGGGAGCATGGGCAAGAGCGCGGATGCCGTTGCGCTCCGGTTCTGGGTTGTGAAATGATGAGACTGGCGTGTTCGGATTGAGAGTAGTCTGGACAGGAGGGCGATCAGTGAGCGGGGCATTGCGAGAGGTCGAGAAACTGCTGTCCCTCATGACGCGGTCGGAAAAGGCCCAACTGCTCCAATGGGTGGTGCGTGACCTGGGGGATGCCTTCCCTGGCATTGAAAGCAGCCCCGGCGTGTGCGGTGGGGAACCGTGCATCGTCCGCACCCGGATTCCGGTCTGGGTGTTGGAGCAGGCCAGGCGACTGGGGGCCAGTGAGGCCGATTTGTTGCGGTGCTATCCGACATTACGAGCCCAGGACCTGGCTAACGCCTGGGCCTACGTCCGTTCCCACGGAGACGAGATCGACCAGCAGATCCGCGAGAACGAGGCAGCCTAGGACATGGCGCGCCTGTATGCGAATGAGAATTTCCCGCTGCCGGTCGTGGAGGAGCTCCGTAGATTGGGGCACGATGTGCTGACCCTGTCTGAAACAGGCAAAGCCGGGCAATCAGTGCCTGATGAGGACGTGCTGGCTCTTGCCAGGGCCGACAACCGGGCAGTATTGACGCTGAATCGCAAACACTTTATTCGTCTGCACGGTGCGCGACCGGAGCACGCGGGCATCATCGCGTGCACGTTCGATCCGGATTTTGAAGGCCAAGCTGCCCGGATCCACGCGGCTCTTGCCTTGCAGGAACAGCTCTCCGGTCAACTCATCCGTGTCAATCGCCCCGCCCCGTGAGGTGGTTGAAATGACGTTGCTTGACACGTTTCCGGCGCCATCATAAGCTTCCAATCATCCTGAACTCAGTTCCCAAAACCCCGTCCTTCGAAAGGGGACGGCCGGGTGCCATGGATTTTGGAAACGAAGACGGCCCAACCAACCTTTCGTGGAGGTGACCGATGGGTAAGCGCAAGCGCACCGATACCAAGCCAGAGACTGGCCTCTCCCGACGCGAGTTTCTGAAAGGCGCAGGTCTGGCCGTGTCCACGCCCCTCCTGGTGGGGGAGGGCGTGGCGGAGGCTGCTAGGCCCGCAACCGATGTCAAGATTCTGGGGCCCGGTAAAGTGCCGCTGCTGCTGCGGGTGAATGGCGCGAAGCACAGCCTTTCCCTGGAACCACGGGTCACGTTGCTGGATGCCCTGAGGGACCACCTGGACCTGACGGGGAGCAAAAAGGTCTGCGACCGGGCGACCTGTGGAGCCTGCACCGTGATCCTGGACGGCCTGCCGGTCTACTCCTGCTCGGTGCTGTCTGTTGAAGCGCAAGGAAAAGAGATTCAAACGGTGGAGGGCCTGGCGAAAGCTGGCCAGTTGCACCCGGTGCAAGCGGCGTTCGTCGAGAACGATGCCCAGCAATGCGGCTTCTGCACGCCGGGATTTGTGATGGCCTGCACGGCCTTTCTGGACAAGCATCCCAACCCCACGCCGGAAGAGGTGCGGAGGGGTCTCGGGGGCAACCTGTGCCGCTGCGGCACGTATGTCGGCGTGAGGGCTGCCGTCCTGCAAGCAGCGAAGACCATCAAAGGAGGGGGCATCCATGGCTGAGTACAAGTGGCCGGAGGCCGGTAAACGGGCTTTGATCGGGAAGCGCACCAACCGGGTGGACGGGCCCGCCAAGGTTTCGGGCTCGGCCAAATACACGTACGACGTGAAGCGCCCGGGAATGTTGTACGGAAAGATCCTTCGCTGCCCGCACGCCCACGCGCGCATCGTGAGCATCGACACCAGCGAGGCCGAGAAGCTTCTGGGCGTCAAGGCAGTGAGGATCATCCAGGGTCCCGGAACGGAGATTCAGTGGGCGGGCGATGAAGTGGTGGGCGTGGCGGCCGTCGAGGAAACGATCGCCGAGGATGCTCTCCGCAAGATCAAGGTGCAGTACGAGAAGCTCCCCCATCTGGTCCACGAAGAGGAGCTGGAGAAGGTGGGGGACCGGGCCAAGCCCGCTGCCGAGCAGGTGAGCGGCGATCCCGACTCGGCCTTCAAGGAAGCAGGCGTCGTGGTGGAAGGCTATTACGGATTACCGGTGATCACCCATTGTGCCCTGGAGGCGCACGGTTGTGTCGCGGAGTGGGAGGATGAGCAGAACCTGACGGTGTGGCCTTCCACCCAAGGCGTCGCGCGAGTGGCCGGGCAATTCGCGGAAACACTGGGACTGCCGGCCGGCAACGTGCGTGCGCTCATGCAGTACGTCGGCGGCGGCTTTGGCGCCAAGTTTAGCCCCGATCGTTGGGGGGTCGAGACCGCCCGGCTGGCGAAACAGGCGGGCAAGCCGGTGAAATTGATGCTGGAGCGCGCGCCGGAACTGATGGTGGCCGGCGCTCGGCCGTCCGCCTTCGCCAGGATCAAGGTGGCTGCCACAAAAGACGGAACGTTCACCGCGTGGCAGTCCGAATCGTGGGGCACGGGCGGCATCGGGGGAGGGGGCAGTCCACCCATACCCTACGTTTGGAATCCTCCTCATCAACGGAAGCGCCACACGGCGATCGCCGCGAACATCGGCAGTGCTCGTGCCTGGCGCGCGCCGAACCATCCCCAGGCCTGCTTCCTGACCATGTGCGCGATCGAGGACCTGGCTGCTGCGCTGAAGATGGACCCGCTGGAGTTCTGCCTCAAAAACATTGCGCTGACCGGGGAACGGTCGGAGATTTACCGACAAGAGCTGATCCAATGTGCGGAGCTCATGGACTGGAAAAAGAAGTGGCATCCCCGCGGGGATCCTTCCGTGGGCCCGATCAAACGGGGCCTCGGGCTTGCGATTCACACCTGGGGCGGGCGCGCCCACGACAGCGAGTGCAGGGCCACCATTCACCCCGACGGTTCGGTGGAGGTGAGCCTCTGCACCCAGGATCTCGGAACGGGAACGCGGACGGTCGTGGCCATCGTCGCCGCGGAGACCTTCGGCCTGCCAGTGGATGCGATCAAGCTCAACGTCGGCGACACCCGCCTTCCTCCCTCCGGCGGATCCGGCGGCAGCACCACCGTGGGCGGCGTGAGTTCGTCCACCCGGCGCGCGGCACAGAATGCGTTGGAGCAGTTGTTCGCCAAAGTGGCACCCGACCTGGGGGTGGCGCCTGAACAACTGGAAGCCGCAGGTGGAACCATTCGAGTCAAGGGGAATCCCTCAAAGAATCTGACGTGGAAACAGGCCGCCGCCAAGTTGGGCGTCACGCCCATCCACGCGACCGGCAAGAATCCCGGTCCCGGTAACCTCAACTCCAGCGGGGTCGGCGGAGTCCAGATGGCCGATGTCTCGGTGGACGTGGAGACCGGCGTGGTGAAGATCAACAAGATGGCGGCCGTGCAGGATTGCGGCTTGATCATTGATCCGAAGCTTGCCGAGAGCCAGGTGTACGGCGCCATGATCATGGGCATCTGTTACTCGTTGTTCGAGGAAAAGGTTATGGATCGGGCGACGGGGAGGATGTTGAATCCGAACATGGAGTTTTACAAGCTGGCGGGAATGGCCGACATCGGCGAGCTGGTGGTGCAGATGGTGACCGGGCCGGAACACGACAGCCGCGGCGTGATCGGACTCGGCGAACCGCCGGTGATCTCCCCCGGCCCCGCGATTGGAAATGCCGTCGCTAATGCCATTGGTGTTCGCGTCCCTACGCTGCCGCTAACTCCGGAGCGGGTTTTGGCCGCTCTCGAGAAAGGAGGGGTTGCCTAAAATGGATGCCTTCGAATACGCCAGCCCCACCACCAAAGAGCAGGCCGTGGCCCTGCTGGCCGGCGAATGGGGTTCGACCGAACTACTCGCTGGAGGGACCGACCTGCTGAGCCTCATGAAGGACTATCTCGTGACCCCGAAGCGGGTCGTCAACATCAAGTCCGTCCAGGAACTCAAAGGGTTGCGTTACACCGCCGGCTCGGGCCTGCGGCTGGGTGCTCTGGTCACCATCGCTGAGCTGGTGGAACACCCGCAGGCGCGGAAAGAGTACCCGGCCCTGATCCAGGCGGCCGAAGGGATCGCGAGCCCCCAGATCCGCAGCCTCGGCACCGTGGGGGGAGACCTGTGCCAGCGGCCCCGTTGTTGGTATTTCCGGAACGGTTTCGGGTTGCTGGCGAAAGACGAACAGGGCGGATCGCTGGTGGCCGACGGTGATAACCGCTACCACGCAATCCTTGGCAACTCGGGGCCGGCCTATTTCGTCAACCCTTCGAGCCTGGCTCCCGCCCTCATCGCGCTGGGCGCGAAGGTGCAGCTCTTCGGTCCCGGGGGAGCACGCGAACTGTCCCTGGACCGGTTTTTCGTTATTCCTAAGACAGAACAGGATCGGGAGTACGCCCTGAAGCCCAACGAGATCCTGCTGGAGGTGCTGGTCCCGCCGGCGACAAAGGTGCGCAGCGCAACCTACGAGGTGCGGCAGAAGGAGGCGCTGGACTGGCCGCTGGTCGCTGCCGCCGTGGCTCTGAACCTGGACGGCAACAAAATTCGGACTGCCCGGGTTGTCTTGGGCCACGTGGCACCCATTCCCTGGAAAGCTCCCGAGGCCGAAAAGGTGCTGGCGGGCAAGACCGTCACAGAGGATCTGGCGGCGGAAGCCGGTCAGGCCGCCGTGAGCCAAGCCAGCCCTTTGAGTCGCAACGCCTACAAGGTGCAACTGGCGCGGGTGGCGGTCAAGCGGGCGGTGCTGCAGGCCGCCCAAGGAGGGGTTTGATCATGCAGGAACCTCTGGGAAATCTGGGTTACGAAGTCTGCCGCTGCCTCCGATGGAAGGGCATGTTCATCGACGCGGAGCCAGATCCCACGGTGCCCCCGTGCAACGACCGGCTGTTCTGGTGCATGCATACGCAGACCTGTCTGGGACCGGACGGCCAGGTGGCCGAGCCCGAACAGTGCAAGCCCGGCCGTGGCTGCTACGACCGCCTTTAGAAACCCGAAACTACGAAACCTGAAACCTGAGACCTGAAACCAAAGACCAAAAGGAAAGGTTTTGGGTTTCAGGTTTCGAGTTTTAGGTTTCGGACTTCTGGACGTGGTAGAATGGTGGACACGGAATTTCAGCTCAGGCTGGGCGAGGAGGAAGACGATGGGTAGAGTGCGGATGGCTTTCGCCTTGTGTTTTTTGCTTCTCCTGATGGCTCCGGCGGCCTCCGGGTCGCAGATCTACGGCGACTACCTGGAGACGCGGAGCGCGGACGTGTACGCCGGGGCCTGCTTCGCAAACGCCGAAGTGGGCCTGGTGGGCGATCAAGCCATCCTGGCGTGGCGGATCCAAAAGGGGACCTGGGAGGGCGTGCCGCTGGATGGCCTCAGCGTCGTGGGCATCGTCAAAGCGAAAGCGACTTTGGGCGATCCCTTCCACAGCCCCTATCCCGCCAAGTCGGTCCTCGTGGTGGACGAGCGCGCCACCTCGGAGCAGCGACGGGCGTTGCAGGACCTGGCCCGGTCCATGGCGGGAGAGCTTCTCAGCGACGTCGTCCGGGTGGAAAGCGCTCCGATCGCGCTGGAACTGGGCGAGCAGCACGGATCGGTGAAACTGACGGTCGGCACACTGGCTCGCATCGAGACCCGCAGCATCGGGAATAACGATCATCTGTGCGGTAACGAGGAGACCTATTATCCCCCATTGACCCCACTGGACCACGCCATGCCTGTGTACGCCCTGGCCAACGAGTTTACCGGCGAGGGCCTGGGAGTTGTGTGGAGCTTGAGGGACAAGCGAAGCGCGTTCGTGGGAACCTTCGCCCGGTGACGAGAGCTGGTCAACGGTCAATTGTCATTGGTCAGTGGTGAATCGATTGACCAGTGACCAGTGACCAGTGACCAGTCTGGGATGAGCCGAGCTTACCTCGCAGCGGTCCTCCTGGTCCTCTACGCGCGAGGCCAGGATAGCAACTACAAGATCGAGGCTGCAGGTGCTTGTCCGGACAGTGTGGCCCAGGAGATTCGGGAGGCGCTTCAGCCCCAGGGAATCCGCCTCGTGGACGCCTCGCAGGCCACTGTCTGCGAGCTCTGGATGCGGCGCGTGATCCCGCAAAAGTCCCCTTCCGGTCCCGCCTCTGGAGGTCTTGCTGAAGGAACCCTGGTAGGCGTTCTGAGTTTTCCCGCCACCGGTTCCGACTTTCGCGGCCAGAGGATCCAACCCGGACTCTATACGCTCCGCTACGCAAGAATCCCCGAGGATGGGAACCACCTCGGCGTCGCGCCGAGCCCTGATTTCCTCTTGCTCGGTCCCGCAGCGGTGGATCAGCACCTGGACGCCCGATGGAAGCGTGACGAGCTGATCCAACTCAGCCGGCAGGCCTCCGGCACGAATCATCCCGCTCCCCTGCTCCTCCTGCCGGTGGCCGGCCAGGGAAGCTTCCCCGGCGTCCAGCGCAGCGATCACGGTTACGTCGTCGTCCAGGTCAAGACCCAGGGCGGGACCGAAGGGGGCGGCCAGACGGTCGATCTTCCCTTCGCCATCGTCCTGGTAGGAAAGGCGGAAGCCTGATTCCCGGCTTGGCTAAGCCCCAACATCCGGGTTCGCATCCTTCGAGCGAAGTGAACAGAACATTCGCGGTGTCACTTCAGGCGGAGCAATTCGTAACCGGATGAAATCAGGCTGATGGCCTTGCCCAAATTCTCCTTCGGAAGCTGGTGCACGACCACTTGATCAGCGAGTTTCTTGCAGAGGTGCTCGTCCAGGAGGATGATATTCCTATCGCGTACTGCGGCTTCGCAGAGGTGGTTCGCGATGTTGACAGGTGTCCCGATGATCGTGACGTGCTGGTATTGGGGATGTCCAATAACCGCCTGATGCACGGGGCCATAGGCAATCGCCAGGCGAGTCAATGCCGTTCTCGAACCACTACTGTACAAAGGAGTATAGTTGTTGGCCAAAACCGAGGGTGTCTCGCTTTCCAGAAGGTTCGCGATTTGGTAAAAGAAGCGCTTGAACTCATTGAGGACGTAGGTCTCTGCGAACAGCGATGATCCGACTGCAGCGCCTCGATCACGTCGGTTTGTACGTCCGGGATCTGGAGCGGGCGAAAGAATTCTACTGCGGGGTCCTGGGACTGAAACTCGTCGCACGCTTCGGCGATCTGATGCTGTTGAACCTGGCGGACGTGAACGTCGCACTCTTTCACAATCCCGTCATAGCTCCCGCCGATCCAGACATCCTTCAGAGCCCCCTTGGCAAGGCGCATCACGCGTTCCTGGTTTCCAGCGACGACCTGCGGAGCGCTCAGCGCAGCCTTGAGAAGGCCGGAGTCCCAACCCACGGTCCCGTGGATTGGGGAGACCACGACGGCCTGTACTTTTTGGATCCAGACGGGAACCTGCTGGAGCTGGTCACGCCCCGTCGAGGGAAGAGTTAGACAGGGGTCGAACATCTTATATGAACCGGGCCAAGATCGTTAGCTGGGTGCCGTTTGGTATTGGCCACACCAAGCCGAATCATTATTGGGAGATCGCCAAGGTCCTCTGGGAAAATCGCGATAACCTGCCTTACGCCTGGCGCATCCTCCGACACGGGGTCTGCGATGGCTGCTCGCTGGGTCCTGCCGGCCTCCACGACAGCGCCATGAAGGGCATCCATCTTTGCATGACCCGGCTCAAGCTGCTGCGATTGAATACCATGCCGGCGCTGGATCCGGAGCGGATGGGAGATATCGAGCGCCTGCGCCGGATGAGCGGCGAGCAATTGCGGGTCCTGGGCCGGCTCCCTTATCCATTCCTGCGGAAACGGGGCGAACCCGGCTTCCGCCGAATCTCCTGGGAGGAAGCGCTGGAGCTGGCGGCTGCTCCGCTGCGTCGGACCGATCCGCATCGGATCGCCTTTTACACCACATCGCGGGGACTGACCAATGAGGTCTACTATGTGGCGCAAAAGCTGGCGCGACTGCTGGGGTCGAACAATGTAGACAATGCAGCGCGCCTCTGCCACGCCGCCAGCACCGTGGCGCTGAAGCAGACGATCGGAGCGGGCGCCGCCACCTGCTCCTATCCGGATTGGATCGGGACGGATCTGCTGGTGCTCTTCGGAACCGATATTGCCAACAACCAGCCGGTGGCTCTCAAGTACTTTTATTACGCCAGGCAGCGCGGCGCGCGCATCGTCGTGGTGAACCCGTATCGCGAGCCAGGACTGGAACATTACTGGGTCCCGTCCGTGGTCAAGAGCGCCCTTTTTGGAACCCGTATGATGGACGACTACTTCCCGGTCCACATCGGCGGCGACATCGCTTTCATCAACGGGGTGCTCAAGCACTTGATTGCCCGCGGCGCGATCGATGGAAGGTTCATCGAAGAGCACACCACCGGATTCGAGGAACTCCGGTCCACGCTGGAGCGCCAGTCGTGGGAGGAACTGGAACGGTCCTCGGGCCTGTCACGGCAGGAGATGATGCGGTTCGCGGACCTTTACGCGGGCGTCAAAAATACGGTGTTCATCTGGAGCATGGGACTGGCGCAGCATCGATTCGGAGTGCAGAACGTCCAGGCCGTGGTCAATCTGGCACTGGC
>JACQTF010000078.1 GCA_016210925.1 Acidobacteriota bacterium
ACATAAGTTATTCTATTTTGCAGGACGAAGTCGTCAGGGCCGCGATTCGCTTTGGCCGTATTTCTCCTCCTGTTCAGGGATTTTAAGGCCGCAGAAGAGGCGAAGAAACGAGAACCGTCACGAGAGGAATTTTTCGACAACGCGGTAGCTTTGCTGCAGGGCTTCCTCCAGCTTGGAGGAATCCTTACCTCCCGCTTCCGCGAGATCCGGTTTGCCGCCTCCTCCGCCGCCAATCAGGGGTGCCAACTCCTGGATCAGCTTTCCCGCGTGCACCCGGGAAGTCAGGTCCTTGGAGACCATGATCACCAAGGCAGCCTTGCTGTCCTCGAGCGTCCCGAGGATGACCACGCCAGACTGGAGCTGGTTCTTCAGGCGGTCTGCCAGGGTGCGAAGACCGGCTCGGTCCAGGTCATCCACGCGGTGGGCGATCACCTTGATGCCCCTGATTTCCTGGGCTTTCTGGACCAGATCCCGGATCTCGGTTTGGGCGAGCCGGAGCCGCAGGTCATCGATGCGGCGGGCCGACTCCCTGAGCTGGCTCGTCAGCCTGTCGATATGTTCAGGTAATTCGCGCCGGCTCACCTTCAACTTCTCCACCAGTTCCTCCAGCAGGGCTTCATCCTCCTGGAACCTGCGGATCGCTGTCTCTCCCGTGAGAGCCTCGATCCGCCGGATGCCCGCCGCGATACCGGACTCGGCCACGATTTTGAAAGCCCCGATCTGGCCCACGGCCGACACGTGGGTGCCGCCGCACAGCTCCCTGCTGAAGGGGCCGATTTGCACCACCCGCACCCGGTCCGAGTACTTTTCTCCGAAGAAAGCCAGGGCGCCGCTCTCCAGGGCCTTCTCCAGGTCCGAGACCGCCGTCTGGACCTGGGTGTCCTGGCGGATTTGCTGGTTTACCATTTCCTCCACCCTTTGAACCTCCCGATCCGTCATCGGGGCGAAGTGGGTGAAGTCGAAGCGCAGGCGATCCGGTGCCACGAGCGAGCCGGACTGCTTCACGTGCTCGCCGAGTACCTCCCGGAGTGCTGCGTGTACCAGGTGCGTCGCCGTGTGGTTGAGCATCGTGGAGCGACGACGTTCCGCGTCCACATAGGCTTCCACCTTCTGACCCACTTCCACGGACAGGCTACCCTGCTGAGAGGTGACCCGGTGGGAGATCAATCCCGGCAAGGGAGAGTATGTGTCCTCGACCCGAACCATCCACGCCTCTCCCTGGAGGACTCCCTGGTCGCCCACCTGTCCTCCCGACTCTGCATAGAAAGGAGTCACGTCCAGGATTATTTCGCCCTTCTGGCCGGGGCCGAAGCTGGACACCAGCTGGCCATCCACGATGATGGCTTCGACGACGGACTCGCTGCTGGAGAGCGTCTCGTAACCCACAAAGCGCGGCCTGGCCTTTTCCTGAAGTTCCAGGTACACGTCGCCGATCTTCGCTCTCTCGGCTCCCTTCCAACTGGCCCGGGCCCGCTCCTTCTGGGCCGCCAGCTCCCGGGAAAACCCCTCTTCGTCGATGCTGAATTTGCGTTCTTCCGCGACCTCCCGGGCCAGATCCAAGGGGAAACCATAGGTGTCGTACAACTTGAAGAGTTCGCTGCCCGGGAGCACGGCGCTGGCAGCCTTTTGTGCCCCCGCACACAGCTCGTCCAGGACCCGTAGACCGTACTGGAGGGTGGAGGAAAATTTTTCTTCCTCGTTCAAAACTACTCTGGCTACGAACTCCTGGGATCTCACCACCTCGGGATAAGCCTCTTTCATCAACTCCACCACGACGCCGGTGAGGCGATAGAGGAACGGATCCTGTAATCTCAGCTTTCGGCCGTGGCGGATAGCCCTGCGGAGGATTTTCCGCAGCACGTACTCCCGGCCCTCGTTGCCGGGCATGACCCCGTCCGAGATGAGGAACGTGGCGGCCCGGGCGTGGTCAGCAAGGATCCGGAGGCTCACATCGTCCTCGGCTGTGTCGCCATATTCCTTGAGGGCCAGGTTGCAGGCTTCCCGGATCAACGGCTTGAACAGATCCGTGTCGTAATTAGACAGGGTTCCCTGCATGACGGCGGTGATGCGTTCCAGGCCCATCCCCGTGTCGATGGACGGGGACGGCAGGGGCGTCGTGTTTCCCTGCTCGTCCCGGTTGAACTGCATGAAGACCAGGTTCCAAATCTCCACGTAACGGCCGCATTCGCAGGTGAGGAAGCACTGGGGGTGGCTGGGCAGAGGGCTGCGCCCGTGGTCGAAGTGTATTTCCGAGCAGGGTCCGCAAGGGCCGGTGTCGCCCATGGCCCAAAAGTTGTCCTTCTCTCCCAGGCGGACGATGCGGTCCGCAGGAACCCCCACCTGCTTGTTCCAGATCTGGAATGCTTCCTCGTCCTCCTGGTAGATGGTGATCCAGAGTCGCTCCGGAGGTAAGTTCCACTCCTTGGTCACCAGATCCCAGGCGAAAGGGATTGCCTCCTTCTTGAAATAGTCCCCAAAGGAAAAATTGCCCAGCATCTCGAAAAAAGTGTGGTGGCGCAGGGAGGGGCCCACGTTTTCCAGGTCGTTGTGCTTACCACTGGCGCGGAAGCACTTCTGGGCTGTGGCGGCGCGCTTGTAGGCGCGCTTCTCCAACCCGAGGAAGACGTTCTTGAACTGGTTCATCCCTGCATTGGTGAACAGGAGGGTCGGATCCTTCTCCGGGACGAGGGACGAACTCTGGACGATCCGGTGTCCGTGTCGTTCAAAATAATGGAGAAAGTACCTGCGAAGCTCGTTAGACGTCATACTTCCCGGCTCAGCGGGTTCGTTCGAAAAGGGTGAGGATGAACTCGTTGGTAAAGCCCTGGCGCTGCAGGTAGTCGTGCAGCCGCTTCAATGCTTTGGTCTCTTTCGGCAACGGGGCTCCCCGCAGCTTCTTGCGAAGCGCCAATTCTCCCAAGTCCGCTTCCCCCACCTCAGTGTAGACGCGATCCAGTGCCCGCTCAACCACTTCTTCGTTCAGGAGACGACGCTTCAGGTCCCAACGGGCGCGAACCCGTCCCCAGTGCTTGTTCCTAACCCTATAAGATGCAAAATGATAGGAAAAGTTGGCGTCGTCCACGTAGCCGGCCTCCCGCAACTGGCCCAGGATCCTTTCCACCTGGTCTGCCGGGGCGTTCTCGGAGAGCTTGCGTCGGAGCTCTTCCTCGCTCCGAGGGCGCGCCGCTAACCACTTCAACGCCTTCTGGTACAGGGAGCTTTCCGGCATGGGGGCTATGCTCTGCCGGGACAGGCCTATGCGCCGCGCTCGAATCTGGAGATCTCGCTTTCCAGTTCCGCGTCCATTTCACTGGTGGCGTAGATGCCTTCCACTCGAAGTTTGAACTCGTCCGGATTGGAAGCGTACATGAGGGCGTCCTCGTAGGAAATCAGGCCGCTGGAGTAGTGGTCATAGATGGACTGATCGAAGGTTTGCATCCCGTACTGGGACTTGCCGGCCGCGATGGCCGATTTGATCAATTTCATCTTCATGGGGTCCGTGATGCAGTGACGGATGAATTCCGTGACCAGCATCACTTCCACCGCGGGCACCCGGCCTGGCTGGTCGGAGCGGCGCATCAACCGCATGGAGATGACGGCCTTCAGCACCGACGCCAGTTGCAGGCGGATCTGCTGGTGTTGGTGGGGCGGAAAAGCCGCGACGATCCGGTTGATGGTCTCGGGCGCATCCAGGGTGTGCAGGGTGCTGAACACCAGGTGGCCCGTCTCGGCTGCCAGGAGGGCGGTCTCGATGGTCTCCAGGTCCCGCATTTCGCCCACCAGGATCACGTCGGGGTCCTGCCGAAGGGCGCTGCGGAGCGCCGCGGCGAAGCTCAGGGCGTCCAGGGAGATCTCCCGCTGGCTGATGATGCTCTTTTTGTCGTTGTGGACGAACTCCACCGGATCCTCCACGGTAATGATGTGGCTGTTCCGGTTCTGGTTGATGTAGTCAATCAGGCAGGCCAGGGTGGTGGACTTGCCGCTTCCCGTCGTCCCCGTCACCAGCACAAGCCCCCGGTTTTCCATGGCGATCTTGCTGAGCACGGGCGGAAGATACAGATCCTGGAACTGCAGGATGGTCTGGGGAATGACGCGAAGGGACAGGGCGATGGTGCCTTTCTGCTGAAAGATGTTCACGCGAAATCGGCCCATGCCCGCCAGAGCGTACGCCAGGTCTACCTCCGCCTTGTCCTTGAAGATCTGCTTCTGCCGCGCGTTCATGAGGCCGGCGGCCAGGTTGCCGGTATCATCCTTGGTCAGCTTCGGGAACCCCGGCAGCGGCATGAGTTCTCCGTTGATCCGGTAATAGGGCGCGATCCCTACCTTCAGGTGGACATCGGAAGCACCCTGCTCGACTGCCACTCTCAACATTTCGTCGATGTTCATAAGGGCAACTGCGAATTATACGGATTTTGGAAATTTTGCCAATAAAAAATGCAGGCGGCAGCTCCAGCTGCGACGCCCATCCCTCTCCGTCGCTTGTGGCACCTGGGCGTGGGAGCTGGGGCTCCCGCCTCTACCGGAAACCTCCAAACTTTCTGAGTCGAAACTACTTCACGGTCTCCTCGACCGCCTTTTCCCTCCGGGGCAGCACGGGGGTCAGCCAACCGTGCCGATCCTCCTTCTCGCCCTGGGTGATGGCAAAAAACTCCTCCTGCAACTGCGCGGTGATCGGACCCCGACGGCCTGACCCGATCTCGATTCGGTCGATGGAGTGGATCGGTGTGATCTCGACGGCGGTGCCGGTGAAGAACACCTCTTCGGCAATGTAGAGGAGCTCCCGCGGGATGGGTTCCTCCCGGACTTCGATGCCCTGTTCTCGGGCCAGGGTCATGACGGAATCCCGGGTCACCCCAGACAGCACCGAGGAGCCCAGGGGCGGCGTCAAGATCCGGCCGTGCCGGACCACGAAAATGTTTTCGCCGCTTCCTTCGCTGACGTACCCTTCCGCATCCAAAGCGATGCCTTCCACGTACCCATTCTTGACGGCTTCCATCTTGATGAGCTGGGAGTTCATGTAATTGGCCGAAGCCTTCGCCAACGCCGGCAGCGTGTTGGGAGCCATGCGGGCCCAGGACGAAACGCAGACGTCCACACCTTTCTCCAGCGCTTCCTCGCCCAGATACTTGCCCCACTTCCAGACCACCACGTAAACCTCCACGGGGGCCTGGAGGGGATTGACTCCGAAAGTGCCGTAACCTCGGAAGACCAAGGGACGGATGTAACACTCCTCCAGGTGGTTGGCTCTGACGATGTCCAGGATGGCCTGTCCGATCTCTCCTTCGGAGAAGGGCACGTCCATCCGATAGATCTTGCAGGAATCGAACAGGCGCTCCACGTGGCGGTCCAAACGGAACACCGCGGGGCCCCGAGAGGTCTTGTAGCAGCGGATTCCCTCGAAGAGGGACGACCCGTAGTGGATCGTGTGGGACATGACGTGGACCGTGGCGTCCTCCCAGGCGATGAGCTGCCCGTTGTGCCAGATCTTCTCAGCGGGAGGGGCGTTCGAGGACATCGGGCTCTCCTTCCTGTCAAAATGCATGGTTCACTCTATCAAATCCACTCGCTTCCGGCAATGGGGGATGTCCGAGCCGCGGCGCTCAGGGCTTGCTTTTGTGGGCGTAATAGCCGGTCCTGGTGCGAAGGCGATACTTCTTATCTCCGGGCAGCTCGAGCTTCACGTCCAGCCGGCGCCAGGAGCCGTCCCGGGCTGCGTTGGAGGAAACGTAGCCGATGCTGTATTGGTTGCGGAGCTCCCTGGCCACCTCGGAGGCCATCCCGGAGAGCTCGTCCAGCTGCTTGGGAAAGAGGGCCTTTCCGCCGCTTTCTTCCGCGATCTTCTCCAGCACCTCTTTCGCTTTCTCCGCCGCTGACTTTCCCCAGGAAAAGAAGCCCCCCTCTTCCTCCTCCAGGTTCAGGAAGCCCACCGTGTAGATCTGGACGTCGGCCTCCCGGACCTTCTCCCGGAGCTGGTCCACGCCATAGTAGCTGTCCTTGTCCTCTCCGTCGGTGAAGATCAGGAGGGCTCTCTTTTGCCGCCGCCCCTTCGCTGCCATCTCGGTGGCCAGGTACACAGCGTCGTAGAGGGCGGTTCCCCCCCCGAAAATCAGGTTCTCCAGGGCGTCTTTGACTTCATCCGCATCGGAAGTGAAATCGGCAGCGACCTGGACTTCCTTGTCGAAGTTCACCAGGAAGATCTCGTCCTCCGGATGGCTGAGGTCGATGAACTTCAATGCCGCCTGGGTGACCAGGTGGATCTTATTGCGCATGCTCCCGCTGGTGTCCACCACGACCCCGACGCTGATGGGTATATCCTCCTGGCTGAAGTGGGCAATCTTTTGCTCCACCCTGTCCTCGAACACTCTGAAACTTGCCCTGTCCAGCCCGGAGACGAAGTTGCCATCCTTGTCCAGAACCGACGCGTGCAACACCACCAGGTTGACATCGGTCCGGATCCGGAAGTCGCCTTTTTCAACCGTCTTGGGCGGGCCTTTTTGAGAAAAAAGCAAAAGAGGGGTAAGAATCAGAACCGCTGGCCCAACGTGTTTCAAAGGAAAGCTCTCAGGACGCGCTACTTTTTCGGCGCGTAGTATCCTTCCTTGGCGCGTACTTTCAGCTTGGGCAGCCCCTCGGGGGGATCCAGCTTGACCCGAACATCGCGCCATCTCCCGTCTTTGGCCCTGTTGGTGGAGATGTATCCCAGCACGTACTGGTTGCGCAGTTCCGTGTGGATGAGGTCGCAATAGTAGTCCAGTTCGCTGAAGTTATTGGGGAAGAAGGCCCGGCCGCCTGTAAGGCTCACTAGGTCCATAATGATGGACCTGCCATACTCCAGCTTCCCCTCCTCGCCGATGGCGTAGATCTGAGCGTCCATCTCCTTGGCGAACTCCTTGACTTCGCCGAAGGAGTAACGGCTGCTGTTGTCCTCCCCGTCCGTGATGATGATCAGCGCTTTCTTGTCGTGCTGGGCCTCGGTGATCTTTTGCAGGCCCAGGTAGGCGGCATCGTACAGGGCGGTCCGTCCGCCCGGAGCCCGGAAGGAGACGGCGTTTTGGATGTTGGAGGTGCGGTTGGTGAAGTCCTGCACCAGTGCGGTCCTTTCGTTGAACGTGACCAGAAAGAACTCGTCGTCGGGATTCCCCTGCTCGAGGAAGCGCGTCACCGACTGTCGAGCGCTGGCGATGTGCTCCTTCATGCTACCGCTGATGTCGAAGATGATCCCCACGCTCACCGGTGTCGCTTCCTGGACGAAATGGGTGATCGCCTGCTGGACCTTGCCCTCGTAAACCTTGAAGTGTTCCTTCCCGAGGCCGGTCACGTAGCGGTTCAGCGGGTCGGTGACGGCGGCCTTGATGACCACCAGGTCCGATTGGACCCGGATGCGCGGGGGCAGTTGGTCCCCTCTGTCCCTGCCGTCCACTGGTGCACCCAGCAGCGCAGCTGGGAAAAAGAGGATCGCAGCGAGAGCACGTGCTTCGGATGTCAGGTTCATAGTCGCCGAGATTGTGTCAAATTGTAGGCCATGGAGTCTTGCAAGTCAAGCTCGACTCTGCCATTGGGCGTGCGACATATTTGTGGGTGGAGAAATCAACCAATAGCTCGGGTTTCCCAAAATTCTTCCCAACGCGCACTCAACTGGCAACATCTCAGGGCGATAATGGCATTAGCCCCTCTGACGGTCCAATGCATGCCTGAGAGCTTCAGGCGCTGGCCGAAAATGGTTTTGCAGCCTGCCTCAACCACCCCCGATCCGACGAATAGCCCCTGACTGCGGAATTCCGCATAGCTCATCCTCTTGGCGTTGCCTCGGAAGTATTCGATTTCTGTTTGCACTTCTTCTTGGGCGGCTATATCCCGCGGTCGCAGCTTACTCATCGCGGCAATGACGGCCTCGACATCTCCCTCGTCAAGCTCGTCCCGGCGAGCGGGAGTCCATTCCTGGGCCTTTTTGCTTTTCGCTCCGTAGACGAGCTTGGCCAGCTTGGCCAGATGTTCTCGCGCATGATAAAGATCGACAATCTCGGTGGCACCAGGGAAGTGCTCCTGGGCAATGCCCCAGATCCATTTGGCCCCGTCCCCCAAGATGATGACCTTTTTTGCTCCTGTGATGCCGCGCCTGACCGCCTCGGTATAGATGCGGCTGCCGAAGCATTCGGCGGTTTCGATTGCCCCGACATAAGTAGTGGATTCCTCATCCCGTACGGCGTAGCCCTCCTCGTCTACCCTCGTCTGCGTGAACACACAACCGAGCTTGGCCTCCCTGGTCTTGGCTATGCCGGTTTCGTCTTTACCCTTGCGTCCTTCTGTCTCTCGCCTCACCACCGGGACACCGCTGCCGTCGATGGCCACGTACAGCTTGGGAATGGCGACCTTCCCCAAAAAAGGCACGACTTTGCCCGACAGGACCTGTTGCCGTTCGCTTTGATTCTGTTGCTCGATCTGGACACCTACGGCTTCCGATACACGCTCGACAGCCTTCGTGGTGACCCGCACGTCTGCCAGCAGTTGCAGGTCTTTGCGCCCCTCAACAAAAGCCTCCTTTCCTCCTACTTGTCCCATCATCCGACGTACGCCGGGACTGAAGCCTGTATCGACGATGTCCAGTGCCTGGTCTTTGGGTATCACCCCCTCTCGGCATGGGTCACAGTGATAATAGGCCCGGCTCACATTCACCGGCCCCAAAACCGTGAGCAGTCCCTTCTTCCTGTGCTCGACAAACCGAGCCGAGTGGCCCTTGCCGCAGGCCATACATGCGCCTTGGTATCCCCCGCCGTCGGCGTTGAGCAACTTCTCGATCAGGCTCCCTCCAATCCGGTGCGATGCGGATCGAATGGCCATCTCGCTGGCCTCCAGATCGACATGCCCCTGTCGCTGGATATCTCCAAAAACACGCTGCACCAGCCGATCTATTTCCTGCCCAGCCTCCCAGCAAACTGCTTCTGCAATTTTTTTTTCAGCACCTCGAATTCCTCCGGGTCCTTTACCTCTCGCACAGGACGCAATCGGCAGATCTGCTCATTGGTCTGCACCAGTTCCCGGCAGAGTTGCACAAAAAGCCGGTAGTTGTCGGCTTCTTGTGCCGCTTTTTCCAACTCCGGCCCCATACGCAGCGTTTGGGCGCGGTTCTTGCCTCCCTTGGCTGTCGTCCGCAGATACTGTGGATGGCCGGGATGCCCCGGCTTGGCACAGGCACAGTTTCTCTTGCCGCATTTCCGATAACTCGGGTAGACACTACCGGGGCAAAAGTCACCTATTTCAAATAGCCTGCGTCGCAACTTGTCCCTGAGTGATTCCAGTTGTTCGAGACTGTGGTTCATGGGGGTTCTCCTTGTCTGCATTATATATAACATGCAGATATGCAGGCAAAAAAGAAGAAAACCCATACCCCCACCCACAAATTTGTCGCACGCCCTTGACGCAGGTGACGCAGGCGGTAATGCCTCAGTAACACGGGGTACAAGGACGTTGAATCAAAGGGGAAAAATGGGGACAGGCTATTCATTTCCAGTAGAAGGAGTTGCCGGGACATCAAATGCAGGGAAATGAGTAGCCTGTCCCCATTTTTCCGTTTTGGAGGGACGGGAGGAGCTGAAAAGGGCCTCGCACCCTTTCTTCAGTCTTCCCTCCGGTCCACCTCGTCGAAGTAGTCGGGCTTGACCAGGATCTCTCGGGGCTTGCTCCCATCCGGGGGTCCCACGATGCCTTCCCGCTCCATCAGGTCAATCAACCGTGCGGCCCGCCCGTAGCCGATCCGCAGCCTTCGCTGCAGCACCGAGGTGGAAGCCTTGCCGATGTCCACCACCACCCGCACCGCCTCGTCGTAGAGTTCGTCGTCGTAGTCCGGGGCCATGGCCGAGCTTTCGGACTCGCCTTCCCGTGGCTCCAGGATGGTCTCGTTGTACTCGGGCTTGGCCTGCTGGCGGAGGAAGTCGGCGATCTGATGGGTTTCCTTCTCGCTGATGTACGCTCCGTGGACGCGGATCAGGCGCGCGGTGCCCGGAGGCAGGAACAACATGTCGCCGTTGCCCAGCAGTTGCTCCCCTCCGTTGCTGTCCAGGATGGTCCGGGAATCCACCTTCGAGGAAACCCGGAACGAAATGCGGGAGGGGAAGTTGGCCTTGATCAGGCCCGTGATCACGTCCACCGATGGCCTCTGGGTAGACAGGATCAGGTGGATCCCCACCGCCCGGGCCATCTGAGCCAGACGGGTCAGGGTCTCTTCCACGTCCTTGGAGGCCACCATCATCAGGTCCGCCAGCTCATCGATCAGGATGACCACGTAGGGGAGGGGACGGAGCTCGGCACCGCCGCCCCGGGTGGAGCGGGCCAGCATGTTGAACTGCTCGATGTTCCGAACGCCGTACGCAGCCAGCTGTTTGTAGCGGTTCTCCATCTCCGTCGTGGCCCACCTCAGGGCGTTGGCGGCAAACTGGGGGTCGGTGACGATGGGCGTCAGCAAGTGAGGAATGTCCTCGTACACCCCCAGCTCCAGCCGTTTGGGATCGATCATGATGAACTTCACCTCTTCGGCGGTGGCCTTGTACAGGATGGACGTGATCATGGCGTTGACCGCCATGCTCTTCCCGGTGCCGGTGGCCCCCGCGATGAGCAGGTGGGGCATACGGGCCAGGTCCGTGACGTATGTTTCACCGTCGATGAGTTTCCCCAAGGCCAGGGTCAGCTTGGAGGCGGACTTGCGAAACGTTTCCGACTCGATGATCTCCCGCAGATAAATGACCTCGCGCTTCTTGTTGGGTACCTCGATCCCCACCGTGGATTTTCCCGGGATGCGGTCAATGCGGATGGACTCGGCCTTCAGGGCCAGGCACAGGTCGTCCACCAGGCTAGTGATCCGGCTGTACTTGACGCCGGCGTCCGGCTTGAACTCGAAGGTGGTCACCACGGGGCCCGGATGCACCTGGAGGACGGAGCCCGTCACGTCAAACTCGCTGCACTTCACCGCGAGCTGCTGAGCTTTCTCCAGCAGCTCCGCTTCCTCGACCGGGTTGTGGTCAGGAGGGGACGGGAGAAGATCAATGTCCGGGAGGGCCAGCTTTTTCTCCGCCGCAGACATACGGCCTGGGGTGGACAACCGGGACAGCACCGGCTGTTTGACCAGGGGAGCGCTGGCTTCGGCGCCGGGCGCGGGACGCATAGCAGCGTCTACCCTCATCTCCGGGATGGTCAGCTCTCGGGAGGAAGCTGCTTTTTTCGTCTCCGGCTTTTCCTTCCTTTTTCCCACCCTCGCTGCAAGCCATCGGGCTGCCCCGGAGCCTGCCCGCTGCGCCCGTTCGGCAGCGCCCCCCAAGGATGCTTCCGTGGAGAGCAGGATTCCCAGCATCGTGGCAGCGGCCAGCAGGACGGTGGCCCCCGGCACGTTGAAGTAGCCAGCCAGCCCGTTGCCCACCAGGGACCCCACGACGCCCCCCGACGAGTAATTCACCTCGTACGGCGGTCGCTTCATGAAAAGATGCTCCAGTCCCGAAATGGAAAAGAGCAGGAGCCCGAAGGAGAGGAACTTGAAATACCACCACCGAATGGCCCGGGAACGCACTTTCTTCCACCCGGCCGCCGCCAGGGGGACGGGAAGCATGTAGGCCGCCAGCCCGAAGACTTGAAAGAGCAGGTCCGCCAGGTAAGCGCCGAACGATCCAGCGTAATTGTGAAACGAAGCGCGGTAGGTGGCGACGTTCAGCGACGGGTCTCGTGGATCGTAGGTAATCAGAGCCAGACTGACGAGCGCGGTGAGGGCAAGGCACACGACACCCAGGACTTCATCCCACTTTGACTTCTGGGCCATGATGCCTCCTTCGCCCCAGGCCCCTCACGGGGCGAAGTATACCATCATCTGAAACGTCAAGGTAATCCTTGGGCGAGATTTCTGAGATTTCGACATCAGGCCGATTCATTCGACTCGGCCTCGCGCATTCGGTTGCTGAGGGTGACAAACTCGTCTACGGTGAGGGATTCGGCACGGCGTTTCGGATCCATCCCGCACCGCCGGGTTGCCTCCTCCCAAAGGGTTCCAAAGCGGGGGTGAAAGCGCAGGTTATTCTGCAACGTCTTTCGGCGGTGGGCATACGCTGCTTTCACCAGCTCCACAAACTGCGACTCATCTTCCGCGCGGGGAGAGGGCGCTGCCCTGGGGACCAGTTGCAACACGGAGGAGTACACCTTGGGTCGCGGTGAGAAGGCTCCTGGGGGAAGGGTGAAACCACCGCGGATCCGACAGTGGTATTGTAAGAAGACCGACAGGAAGCCGTAGTCCTTCGAATCGGGCGAAGCCAGGATACGGTCGCCCAACTCCTTCTGGACCATGACTGTGAAATGAAGAAACAGCTCCCGCTGCCGGATCAGTTTCTGGAGGAGCCTGGATGCGATGTTGTAGGGCAGGTTGGCCACCACTTTCCAGAGCGGCGGGACTTCACCGAGAAGGGTCCTCAGATCAGCCTGCAGGGCATCCTGCTCCAGAATCCGGACGTTGGGATGTGTTTCCAGTTGACCCTGCACCAGGGTGACGAGCACAGGATCGATCTCGAGGGCCACCAGCTCAGCCACCCGGGGAGCCATTCTCAGGGTCAGGGCCCCGCGACCGGCGCCGATTTCCAGGACCCGGTCCCCCGCTCCCAAGCCCGCGAGCTCCAGAATCTTTTCCCGAGCCGATTCGTCTACGAGAAAGTGCTGGCCGTATCTTTTCTGTGCGTGGTGACGCGGTGCGCCGGGGCCAGCCATCTTTGCTTCCACCGCAAACTATGGTACTATGTGAGCTGATTTTGTGTTGCGTTCTCAGTCAGACAACGTCAACAGAAGAGGAAGTCATGGCCGGAAACATCATGGAAGTTAGCGATGCGACCTTTGAGTCGGAGGTTATCAACTCGGACAAGCCAGTCCTGGTGGACTTCTGGGCCGCGTGGTGTGCGCCTTGCCGCATGCTGGCGCCCACGGTGGAAGCCATCGCGAACGACTTCAATGGCCGCCTGAAGGTAGCCAAGCTGAACGTGGACGAGAACGGTGAGACGTCGGGGCGATTCAACATCAAAGGGATCCCTACCCTGCTGCTGTTCAAGGACGGAGTCGTGAAGGACCAGATCGTCGGTGTGACCACGAAAGGCAACATCACGAAGATGATCGAAAGCCATCTCTAATCATCCCCTGAGGAGAAGCTGGTACCGTTCCAACTGATCCAGACAAGGCAAACGTGGGCGGATTGCTGATCCTTTGAATCGAGAATCCTGCTTGATCTTTGTCGGATCAAGTTGGAACGGTACTGGAGCGAAGGGAGGCCGGGCGCGCGCTCGGCCTTTTCTGTGTCAGAACAGGCGTGCGGGGCGCCCTCCGTCCGTGCCTCCGTGGAACGAGTTCAGCCCCAGCCCGACGAGGAAGGAACCTGGAAGCATGCCGAACGTGGTGATCGTGGGCTCCCAGTGGGGAGATGAGGGCAAAGGGAAAATCGTCGACTTGTTCACCGACCGCTTTGACGTCGTCGTGCGCTACCAGGGAGGGCACAACGCGGGGCACACCGTTCAAATCGGAGACGAGACCTACGTCCTCCACTTAATTCCCTCGGGCATCTTGCATCCGGAGAAAATTTGCGTGATCGGTAACGGGGTCGTCGTGGATCCGTTTGCGCTGCTGGAAGAGATCGAAATGCTGGCTTCCCACGGGATTTCCGTGCATGGCAGGCTGTACATCAGCAACCGCGCCCACCTCATTATGCCCTATCATCGCTTGTTGGAGGAGGCAGACGAAAAAGCTCGGGCCGAGCAAAAAATCGGCACCACGTCCCGCGGCATTGGCCCGTCCTACGAGGACAAGATGGGACGGCGCGGCATCCGCATGGGAGATCTCCTGGACCCGGAGCTGTTCCGGGAGAAGCTCCGGGCGAACCTGCTGAACAAGAACGAGCTGCTGGGACGCTACTCCCATCGGGAGGGTCTCAGCGAGGAGGAGACCGCCAGGAGCTACCTGGCCGTGGTGCCACGGCTGAAAGGCTACATCACCGATACAGCGGAATTTCTGAACGAGAGCGCTGCGGCGGGCAAGTCCCTTTTGTTCGAGGGTGCCCAGGGAACCTTGCTGGACGTGGACCATGGAACCTATCCCTTCGTGACGGCGTCCAATGCCACCGCAGGCGGCGCCTGCACCGGCTCCGGGGTGGGCCCCACTCGCATTGACAGTGTCCTGGGCGTCGCCAAGGCCTACACCACCCGCGTGGGCGGCGGGCCCTTTCCCACGGAGCTGGCCAATTCCATCGGCGAGCACATCCGAGAGCGGGGCAAGGAATTCGGGGCTTCCACAGGCCGTCCGCGGCGCTGCGGGTGGTTCGATGCGGTGGTCGTCCGCTACGCACGAGTCATCAACAACCTGGACTCCATTGTCATTACCAAACTGGACGTTTTGGATGACCTGCCGGAGATCAAGGTTTGCGTGGCGTATCGGTACCGAAGTCAGGTCCTAAAATACTTCCCAATGGACGTCAGTGTCTTGGACGCTTGCGAGCCGGTTTACGAGATGCTGCCCGGCTGGCTCTCTGGCACGGCGGGCATCAAGGAGTACGCCAGCCTCCCGGAGCGGGCCCGGCACTACCTGTCCCGCATCGGCGAGATGAGTGGAACGGAAATTTCCTTGGTGTCCACAGGCCCGGACCGGCGCCAGACCATCGTCATGGCGGAAAAGTCCCGGCTGCAGCGGTTGTTGCCGCTCGTCCCCGTATCTTGAGATCTTGGCACGGGGCTTGCTTGGAGATCTGGAATCAAGGCGGAGATACCCATGCGAAAACTGAAAGCCGAACTGCACTCCCATACCCTGGGAGATCCTCACGATCCCATCCGCTACACCCCGGAACGTCTGATCGACTTGGCCGCGTCGAAAGGCTACGACGTCTTGGCCATCACGTGCCACGACCGAATGCTCTGGTCGGAGGCTCTGGCCAACTACGCCGACCGCCAGGGGATCCTCCTCATCCCGGGGGTGGAGGCGACCGTGCAGGGCAGACACGTGCTCCTTTACAACCAGGAGTTCGACCCGCAGCGATTTGACACGTTCGACGGTCTCCGCCAGAACAAATCGCCCCGAGCCCTGGCCATGGCAGCCCATCCTTACTTCCCCGCGCCCCACGCCCTGCTCGGGCAGCTCCGCCGCCACATCGACCTGTTCGATGCTATTGAGTACTGCCACTTTTACACGGGCTGGATCAACTTCAACCGTCAGGCCGTGCGGGTGGCCAAGGAACACGGCCTGCCCCTGGTGGGGACCTCTGACGTCCACCACCTCTGGCAGCTGGGGAAGACATGGTCGCTGATTGAGGCGGAAAAGAACGTCGATTCGGTTCTCGACGCCATACGCCGGGGCGCCGTGGAGGTCGTCACCCGACCCCTCACCTGGTCGGATGTGGCAGGTTTCGGTTTGGGCAGACTCGTGCCGAACCCTGTGGCCGTCTTTCGATCCTTCTTCGGATAACTCGCTATTCCCCCCAGGCTTCCCCAGGCATTCCCCAGGCTCCCCCGCCTTGACAAGCTTTTGGGACACTGGCTATCATGCAATTTTTGAGGTCAGAAGCCTTGCGGGCCCGTAGCTCAGCTGGCAGAGCACCTGCCTTTTAAGCAGGGAGTCGATGGTTCGAATCCATCCGGGCTCACTCTTCCACGTGCCCGGTCTCCATGGCAGGCGATGGCAACCGAGACCGGCACCATACAATTGTGCCGTCCCCATCGTCTAGCCCGGCCTAGGACACCGCTCTTTCAAGGCGGTAACATGGGTTCAATCCCATTGGGGACGCCCTTCATTTCCTGCATTTCCGCCGTCCGCTTCAGCTC
>JACQTF010000012.1 GCA_016210925.1 Acidobacteriota bacterium
CCGGCGGGCAGGGTCTAAATTTACAGGAAGCCTCCTACGTGTTCCACTTCGACCGATGGTGGAATCCAGCGATCGAGCATCAAGCCGAAGACCGTAGCCACCGCCTCGGCCAGACCTGTCCGGTCAACGTTTACAAGTACACTTGCGAAGACACGATCGAGGAGAAAATTGACCAAATCCTTCAGGAAAAGCAGTTACTCTTTGACGAACTGGTAGACGACGTCTCGATAGACTTGAAGTCGAAACTGACGAGCGAAGAACTCTTTGGTCTGTTCGGGCTGACACCACCTGAGCGTGCGAAGTCCTCGCGAGGAAGCGCTGGGACTGCGGCAAACTATTCGGAAATGAGCGGGCTTGAGTTCGAGGATTACGTCAAGCGGCTGTTGGAGCACAAGGGGTGGCGCGTTGAAACCACGCCGCTGACGAGAGACGGTGGAATAGACCTGATCGCGCGGCGCAATGACGACGTGGGTGTGGAAGTGACCCTTTACGTTCAATGTAAGAATCACTCGTCGCCTGTCGGCGTGGATGTGGCTCGAGAACTGAACGGCTCGTTGCCCAGACAATTGGGGGGCGCGCGTGGAGTGCTCGTCTGTCCTAGCGGTTTTACAGCCGACGCAATTGCCTTTGCCAAAGAACGTGGACTCACCCTCTGGGACCGGCATGACTTATTTAGGTTATCGCACGAGTAAGCGTTGCACGTGTTTCTCAGGTTCTCAGCTGAGTTGAGTGCTATTTCTCTGCCGCACTAAATCGTTATTTTAAACCAACTCGGCTGTTGTTTGCGTCGATTCATGCACATTTACTCCGCCGATGTGCCAATAGCTGGGCTCTACGCTCGCCAACGCTTATCCCCGGGAAGTCCGACGTCTCCGCAGAAAGCTCTGGCACGACTGTTTTCATAGACAGGCTCTCCAAATTTGTTACGCGCCTCCTGGAAACAGTGGCCAGGTGGAATCAGCCGCAAAAGGCACTTGGCCTTCGAATCCGGCGGGCACCTGGAGTTCAGCGGGCCACCACAGCCACGCAGATGGGATCGTGGTCCGAAAGGGGGCTGGGGCCGCCCGCGTTCGCGTCATGGACCACCCTGGGATTTGCGTAGGGCACCCCCCGGGCAGCAAACCAGTCCAATTTCATGGCGCATTTGCCGCCGTGGTTTCGCAGGCTCCACTCGATGAACCGAAAACAAATTTCCGGGACTCACTCTCGAAGGTTCTTGTACGTCTTCGGGTCGGCCACATCGTAGAACTGCGTCACCTGCGAGACACGAAGCAGACCGTCAGATGCACGCGCCTGCCAGGCGCGCACCTCACCTCTCGCCCGATCTGGCTTCACGATGGGCCAGTATCGCCGTGAGGGCCGCTATGATCGCTCGAAGGGCCTCCTCATTGAGAGTGCCAACCTCTCCTACTATGAGAGTCGCGTTTGCCGTGAAGAGTTTCGACGGCCGAGCGTAGCTCGCGACTCGGAGAGAGCCGGTTTGAAAGCTATCGTCCGTCAACTGAATCGCGTGAGGGTCGCCGTATGGATTACTGGTGATCTGGCAGAGGATCCAGTCGTCGCGTCCCGCCTCGGCGAGGGCCACGGCAGGCCGGAGCTTTGCGCTGGAGAGATCCGAGAATGGGAACGGAACGGGAACTACCGCTCCCGCTGTAGATGGGACCAAGCCGCGTCCTCCTCCGGCCGACTCCAGTCCTGCGCCAGCGCCGGCTCGCTCAACAGAGCCGACTCGTGAACCCGAGCGTCGGCGGGCTCCTCGAGGATCATCACAAAGGCACGCCGCGCGCACGGCAGCTTCACCGACTCGAGGAGGCGGACATTCCCCTGCTCGTCAATTACGGCTTCGATCGCCTTAACCATGGAGTCCCTCCTAAGTGATCATAGCATAAGCCAGAGAGCTTGGTCGCGCCATGGTGATCCGGCTCAGTGCGCCACGCGTTAGCCCGGTCCGCCACAGCCCGGGGCTCCGTGCCTCTCTACCTCTTTGAAACGCGCTTCAGCTTGGCCACGATGTCCTCATGGTTCATCAGGTACTCGTAATGGGCATTGATGTCGTGGATCGTAGTGGCATCCCACTGCAGGGCTTCGCCGGGGTACTTCTCTCCCGCCAGCTTGAGTGCGGCTTCGAGGACAAGCCCTTCCTGAGCCCAGCGAGCACCTCGTTGTCATAGCCTACCTCCCCCGGGGTTCGTTCTTCGAGCATCGCTGAGAACTCCGCGGTGCTATCCAGATACACTTGTAGCAGGTCCTTCACTTTCTCTCCCGTTTGTTTGCTTTGATTCGATCCTTTGGCACCGAACTTATGAGTGGTCTGCGCGCCCCCGTGCGCTAGGCTGCAGCCGCCGCAGTCCATTTACGCTTGGCACGGGCAGCAGCCATACGCGTACGTGCTGTGTCAAGCGCATCATACCAAGGATTCGCCCGGTTCAGCGGCGCAGGGAAAGTTCCCACCGGGGACAGTCTAAGGCCCCCGGCATAGCGCCCAGCGGTCCGCTCGACGGGCGAGCGTTACAGCACCGTCGCGGCTGGAAAGGTTGCGGCCCACGCCGTATACTCCCTAGTCAGCGGGCGACTACATCCACGCAGATGGGGTCGTGGTCCGAGAGGGGGCTGGGGCCGCCTGCATTCGCGTCATGGACCACGGTGGGATTCGCGCAGGTGAGCCCCCGGGCGGCGAACCAGTCCAATTTCATGGCACATTTGCCGCCGTGGTTGCGCAGGCTCCACTCGATGAACCGGAAACAAACCTGGGGAACCCACTCGCTCAGATTCTTATAGGTCTTGAGGTCGTTGACGTCGTAGCAAAGCGTGGGCTCCCCCAAAAGATTACAGGTGGTGTAATCGAACCCCTGATCTTGCAACAACCGGAACAGAGGGCGCTCGAAGTAGCGCTCGGGATGCTTGTAGTGGTTCTTCATGACGTGGTCCACCCCCATGAAGACGCGCCGCCAGAAGCCCGCGATCGCCGTCAGGGCCGTGGAGGAATTGTACGTGGAGGTGTTCCAGTCGCCCCCAATCAGCATCCGCGGTCGCTCGCGCAAAGCCCCCAGGACATCCGCCATCTGATCCCGGCGGTGTTTCTGGCTGGAATTGGCGTCCAGGTGGACAGACGCAACCGTCAGGCGCAGATTGGGAAATTCCACATCGGCCAGGACGGCGATCTGCGACCCGATGCGCTTTTCGCGGCCGCGCATCTTGTCCCTCCCGTTCTTCAGACGCACCGCCCCGGACGCCGCGATGGGGTAGCGGCTCAACACGGCATTGCCGTGCAGCCCTAGGTCGTTGGAACCGAATACCTCGAACTCCGTCCCGGCGCCCTTGTTGAGATTCAGGTAGGAGGCGAGGAAGACGTAGTCGTAACCCAGTGCCCGGGCGATCTCCCGTACAACGTGACGATTCTGAGAGCGGGCCATGCCCACGTCGGCTTCCGTCAACAGCAGGACATCGCACCGGCTCAGGTGGGGATGGGTCCGAAGCGCTCTGATTTGCGCAGGCAGGTGAATGCCCCGCTCGATATTCCACGCGCCGACGCGATAGCGGGATCGCTCCACCTGTTGAGCCGGGTTGGCATGATAGCCCCGCTCGACCGCCTCCAGGACCGCCTGCACGTGCGCCTTAATCCGCTGATACTGTGGGTGCGCCTCCAGCGCTGGGGTGGAGTGGCATTGGCGGAGCGCCGGCAACACCGGCTGAATCTCCGTCCGAATTACATGCTGGATTTGTTCCGGGGCCATCGAAATGCGCTTCTCCAGGCTCAGAACGAATCAACTGCAATGCCGTTCCAACCAAATAGTATTAGAATAGGAAGCCTCAAGGGGGCAAGGGGTTTGTTGGGCCCCGATCCGCCGGTAGTCTCTTGCGGTATAGCGACGAAAGCCAAGCTTCGCGCCACGGCGCCGCGCCCCACCACCAGGACGGATCGGGGTGGGCCTGTCCCCGGAGGTGAATCATCCGCTTCCTGGCCGTCCGAGTCTTGGTCGCTTTTTTGATCGGAGCGATCCCGTTTGCCGTGATCGCGACGCTCGGGTCCGGCGTGAACGTCCTCAAAGAGGGTTCCCGAAACCCGGGATTCAATAACGTCCTGCGCCTGACCAGCAAATGGCGCGCCATCCTCACGTTGATCGGCGACTGCGGCAAGGGCTATGCGGCTCTGGCGATCCTGGCCCGGCCGGCAGACTCCATGGTCATCCTCTGGTGCCTGGGGATCGGCGCCATCCTGGGACACTGCTATTCGCCTTTCCTCAGGTTCCGGGGAGGCAAAGGGGTGGGAACCGGGGCAGGAGTGTTGGCGCGCATGTATCCCCTGACCATCCTGGCCGCTGTGGCAATCTACGTGGGGTTTCGCATCTTCGGTCGCCGGATGAAGTGGGAGCAGGAAGGAGCGATCGCCTCGCTGATTTCCACGGTGGCGGCGACGCTGGCGATCTTCAGCCAGGACGGCATCCAGTCCGGTGCCTTCGCGGTCCTGGTGGCGGCGGTCATCTTCTGGCGTCATCGATCGAACCTCCGCACGGTGCGATCCACGGAAGTCCCGACGGCCTGACCTGCCAATAAGCCGGAGAACCCCCAGGCTTTCAGCCGGTGGAAGGGTAGTTTTTTCAAGTGATCCACTACTTGGTCAAGGAGAAAATGGCTGGCTAAGCCCTTATGACTCAATAGATTACTTGGTTTGGCTCGGAGATGTCCAAAAAGGGGTATAATTTATTGGCTGCTTTACGGTGAGCGAGAGTACCCATGAAACGTGCTAAGACGACCAAGCTGAAGAAGGAAACCCTCAGTCTCGATGAGGCGGCAGAGCGGATCGTCAACATCGTCGAGGAGTACACATCCCAATTCCCGCCATCTGAGCGCGAGGCGAGGCTTCGTGCTTTTGACGACGCTCTCTCTAAGAGTTCCCCACAACGCGATTCCAAAGCTCGACAGCCTCACGAAACTGAGGCGTCCCGTCCTTTACACCGGCGGCGCGCATAGCATCTAGAAATGCCCGCTTGTCACGGTCACGAATTGCCTTCTTGACCCTTTGCACACGCCTGGCGTGCTCACGTCTGGCGTCAGTATCAACGGGTCGCCTCCCGCGACTGGTTTCTTCTTTGATAACATCGTCAACGTCTGGATCTACTGGATCATCTTTCGCCTACGATCCACGCACCCGGCGCACCGTGGTCGCTTTCTCGCGCACCTCGAGGATGGCGGCCCCGAGAGAGGCCGGCTGTGCACGGCGAGGTGGAGCACTTGCTGACCCTCTGCGTAGGTTGCATGCCCTTTCCGATGAGCGGTGGCCACCCGGAAAGGTCCGAAGGGGAAAAAGGACGCGGATCCTGGCTGTAACCCCCTTATTTCTATGGTCTTAACGTTTTTCCCGATTAGGAAAACCTACAGATAGGAAAATTTTCCTTTACAACAAGTTTCCCATGCGAGAAAATATCACCGTGGAAACAACCAAATGGAACCAGACGGAACGAGCCGTCGCTGATGCTCTCCGAGACCAAGTCCCGGTGAAAGACCTGCCTGGAGTGTCTATCCAAGATGTGCGTGAGCAGCCGGAGCAGGCGTTCGACATCAGCTTCCAACTGCGATCCGGCTCCAACCGTGTTCAGGTATTGGGGGAAATCAAGCAAACGGTCTCACCCCGGATGCTACAGGAGATTGCCCCCTGGATTCGCCGCTTGAAATCGCTACGACGGGACGTGTCTGTGGCCGTAATTGCGCCGACGTTGTCGCCTCAGGCGCAGGCCTTCTGTGTCAAGAACGGTATTGACTTCATGGATCTGGCGGGCAATGTTTTCATCAACCTTCCAGGAAAATTCACGCTGCAGCGAAGCGGAATGCGCGCGCGCGGCGTGCCAGCTCAGGAGTCAGAAGGTCAGCGAGCGCTCAACGTATTTTCCGGTCGGTCCTCTCGCGTTCTCCGCGTGCTGCTGGAAAACCCGAAGTCGTGGACGGTTACGGAAATCGCACGGGAGCTTTCGGCGGAGAGTAAGCGATCCTCCAGCGGGTTTCCACAAGCAACGCGGATCGATTTCGAAATCAGCATCGGGTCCGTTTCCAAAGCAATCGCCAGCCTGGAAGAACAGCTCTGGGTACGCCGCCGAGGAACGGCTGTGGTCGTGCCTGAGCCGCGAAGACTGCTCGAGCAGTGGGCAGAAAAGTACAAAGAACGGTACCGCTGGCGGTTGAGGAGTTCTTTCCAGACGAATAACCCATTCGGGTATGACCTCGTAACGATCAGTCAGGGTCTCAAACAACTGATTCCTGGGCCGTACGCATTCAGCGGAGCAGCTGCGGCGGCGGAAACACCATTCGTCGACCTTGATATCGTGGATGTGTTCCTTCTGGCCGCCGAGAGTGATGTGAGGCTTCGCAACCTGAAGTCACAGCCAGGTACAGGACCGACATTGCGTTTCACCTATCCCTTCGATGTCGGCGTGTTCATGTACTTGAAGATCGTGCGAGAAGCTCCTGTAGTGTCTGCTATCCAAGCGTATCTGGACCTGTACGCGCGCGGCGGTCGAGATCTGAAACAAGCAGAATATCTGTTGACGAATGCCATCGAGCGCCGTTGGGAGGTCGTGTGATTCCTGAGCCCCAGCGGACGTATGTCTTGGAACTTCTGAAGGCGCTCGGCCCGGCTACGGACGACTTTGTCGTCGTTGGCGCGCAAGCGATGAAGTTTGTGTTGCAGCAGGCTCGAGCAACGAAGGATGTCGATTTCATTTTGGACGTAGTGAAGTTGCGGGGCGAGAAGCTGTCGGTCGGCGCACGCCTGAAGGAATTGGGGTACGCCGCCGTAGAAGGCTCCCGTAACTTCCAGTTCGAGAAGCCGATTCCCGGCAGCAAGGAAACGATGCGAATCGAGTTCATGGCTCCGGAGGAGTTCAAGCGCGATAAAGATTTTCGGGTTGACGTGGAGAACGGCGTCCATGCCCGCGCTTGTACCGGTGGCAGCATTGCATTGGGCGAATCGGCTGTTCATCAGCTCTCGGGAAAGCTGCCGGATGGGGCGGCTTTCACGGCGCCTGTTCGGGTAACCAAACCGCACGCACTTGTCATGCTGAAGCTCCTGGCGTTGGATGACCGTTATCGGAATATCCGCGGCCGTGAAGAGGCTCGGCATGATCGTGAAGAAGCGCGCATCCACGCGGCCGACATCGTAGCAATCGTTTCAGCACAAAGAGAGCCTGCACAGTTCAAGAAAGATTTTGAACTTCAGTTTCAGGGTGATCCTGGGCTGGGTGTGCGTGTCCTAAAGATCGTGCGTGGATACTTCCGGGAAAGCACCTCTCCCGGGCTTTTGGTATACGGCGAGTTTATCGCAGCCGACAAGCCGCTCGACCGGAGTGCTCAGCGTGAGGTGACGCAAGAGGTCGAACGGGCGCAGAAGATCATGCTGCCCTTATTACCGCCGAAGGAGTTTTACGACCTGCTGGCGGCCGCAGAGGATAGTTGCGACATTGAACGAAATGCAGCCTTGGTGGGGGAGTTCCTGAGCAATTTGGAGCAGACACGTACCGCGATCAAGGAGGACCCGGCAGTGGAACGCCTGCCGGGCATGGCCTTCGGTAGCGCCTATGGTAGGGGAGACAGATTCGTAACCAGCGCTTCGCAGGCGCTGAGGGAATTGCCAATAACGGAATTACAGCTGGTGCGTGCTTATCTACAGGTGTGCGCAGAAAAGTTGCGGGGACGTCCCGAGCTGGTGGATCGGTTTCCCCATGCTCTGACGTAAACCTCTCGGTGCTCCCGTCAGAATGAACTGCTTCTTGGCCGGAGAATCCCGAACTGGGATCTGGGATACTATGTGGGCACGCCGGTTGCGGTGAACAGTGGCGTTCGGGTCTCCCGGCCGTATGATTGACCCCACAGGCGCAAGCGGCGGTCGCGCGCATCGGCCACGCGGTAGAACGGGCGAAAAATGTTGGCCAATTCCGCTTCCGGGACGCCCGGGCCATGGTCGCGGACAGTGACCACGGCGGAACGTACGCCGGCCACGTCCTTGCATTGCAGCCGGACCCCCACCTCCGTCTTCATCTCGCTTTCGGCGCGATGACGGGCAGGCACCGGGGAGAGACAGAAATCTCGATGGGCAGCCGTCCGAGCTGCTCCCCGTCCACTTCGATCAACACCTCTTCCTCCGATCTCGCAGTCAGTTGCCGCACCCGGTGACGCCTGACCTTGGGATGCCAGTGGGCCTTGCCGGCGTACAGAAGCGGCATCCCGAGGAGGACCTCCAGCGCATTCACGTCGTCGAAGATCGTGACGTCCAGATAGCCGTCATCCAGCAGGGCTCCGGGACAGGCCTTCATGCCCCCGCCGTGATAACGGCCGTTTCCCACGGCGACGTTGGTGATCCTCATGGACACAGCCCCCTCCCCGTCCATTCCCAGAAGGACCCTCTTCCGTCGAAACCGGAGGAGAGCGACGGTGGTCGCCCGGAGGAAAGAGAGGGTGCCGCCCAGGGCCTTCGAGGTCCGGTTGGCCTGGTCCGCCACTGCGCCGCCCAGGCCGAAACTCACCATGTTGGCGAAATAACGATGCCGGGTCTCTCCCCGGAAATCCACGTAAGCAATTGTTCCGACATCGACGGTCCTGGGTTCTCCCGTGGCCAAGACCTCGATCGCCCGGGGATATTCCCTGGGTGAACCCAGGGTCCGGCGAAAATCGCTGCCCGTCCCACTGGTGATGATTCCCAACCGGGCCCCGGGGCGGACCGGGCGATCGTTCTCGAAAAAACCGTTGACGACTTCGTTGAAGGTCCCATCGCCGCCCACCGCGATCACCAGATCGAAGCCCTGCTGCAGCAAGCTACGGGAGAGCGCGATCCCGTGACCGGGCCACTCCGTCGCGACCGCCGTGATGGACCCCAGGCGCTCCTTGAGCCCCTGGAGAATGTTCGGCCACTCCCTGCCGGTACTCCCGTTTCCGGAAGTGGGGTTCACAATCGCAGCGATGGTCCGGACTGTTTCGCTCATGCGAGGGAGCGGTGGCACTTACGAAAGGCCTCTGGCACGCGCGGCCAGGACACAGCGTACATCCTCGACGGTATCGCGCAACGTCTCTTCCGGGTCACGGGGAGAAAATCCCAGTTCGCTGCGGGCCTTCGTTGCGTCCAGGTACCAGAAGCAGGTGGACATCTCGACGGAGACCGGGCGGACGGGAAAGCGCCTCCCTGTCACCCGCTCCAGAACCTGCTGGAACTTCGCAGCGGCCATGGCCGCGCTTGCGGAAAACCGCACCCTCGGCGCCCTGACGTTCGACAGGACTTCCAGCCGGCGGAAAAACTCGGCGAAGCTCTGGTTCGGCCCGCCGATCAGGTACCGCTGTCCGGCCCTTCCCTTCTCCATGGCACTCAGCAGGGCGGAAGCGGCGTCGCGAACGTCCACAAAGTTGAGACCCCCGTTGGGAATGCCGAAGATCTTCCTCCGGAGGAAGAGCGCGACATCCTGGCAGGAGCGAAGGTGCACATCCCCCGGGCCGAGCAGAAGGCTCGGGTTGACGATGACCACGGGGAGGTCCCGGTCCCGGTAATAGGACAGCGCGAGCTTTTCCTGAAAAATCTTGCTGAGATAGTACGGCCAGCGTCCCACGACCTTGTAAGCAAAATCGCCGGTCTCCCCGTGAACGGTGGGCCCCCGGCTCACGGCAACGGTCCCCGAGGAGGAAACGACCACGATCTTTTGAACGCCCTGCCTTGCCGCCGCCTCGCAGACGTATCGCGTTCCATCAACGTGAATGCGGTAAAGCGCCGGTCCGTCCTCCCGCTCCCGGGAGACAAGCCCGGCCAGGTGAAAGACCCGGGAAATACCTTTCATCGCTTCAACCACCGCGCGGGGATCCCGGATGTCGCCCTGGAAGACCTCCACCGAAGGCTGCCCCTTCCACGGGGAGATGTCCCGAGCCCCGTTCCGCACGGAAACGGGGCGAGCCAGCACGCGGATGCTGCCGGGGGTGAATCCTGACTCGAGAAGTTTTTGGACGAGGCGGGTTCCCAAGAAGCCCGTGGCCCCCGTGACCAGGATCTCACTCACCCCGCACCTACTTTGGACCAACGGCTTGGAAGACTGTCGAAGCCTTTTCTAACTTTACGATCGTCTTGCCGCTCATCGAGCTGGATACGCGAAGTAGGTGCGGGGTCAACGGCTCAGTCCCTCGTGGCGCTGGATGTGGCAGAGAGGCTTTTGTCCTCGGCGGGGCGATTGCTCGATGAGGCCAGGCGCGCCGGCCGGTCCACAGCGGCTTCCTCTTTGCCGGCCCTGGCAGTTCGGCTGGTCTTCATGAACTCAGAGCGACTCCATTTCTCGATCCCTTTCGTGTGCTTGTACACCCAGTAATCGGGCCAATCAATCGTCTCCGGGTTCCAGGAAAGCCTTGCCTTGTCTTCCCCCGCGAGCTCCCCGTACGCAGACCGGATATTGGCCGACTCAAAGATGAAGCGGTTGTACACCATGAACGGAAGATACTGTTCAAGGGTCTGCTCCTGGACCGAGAGTCTCCTGGAGAACATTCTGAGGCTCTTGTTCCATCGCTGCAGCGGATCTTTCCCGGGCAGGTTCAGCTTGGTGACGATCTCATTGGCCGTGGAGAGCACGTCCCGGCAGAGGCGGAGGCTCCGCCCGCGGATCGCTCGTCTCACCTTCAGCTCTTCCAGGGTTACCACCCGGGTCTCGATGTAGGCCTTCGCCATATTGACGAGCTTGTTCCCCTCGGTGCGGTTCTTGTAGATTTTGCGGCAGTAAGCGCCCAGCAGCGCCACCAGGCGGGTCAGGAGGACCGGGTTGACGTCCGCAGACCCCAGTTGGTAGACCTCCTTATGCCGGCCATTCAAAAGGGCCGCGGTGGCAATCAGAATGCCCGCGGCCACCAGGTCCAGCGGAACGATCTCCAACGGGGCATCCTTCCTCACGGGCCAGTTCTTCATGCCCGCGCCTCCCATCAAAATGAGGGGCGCGGTGGTTTGCAGGCCCTCCATCCAGCCCGGAAACGGGAACGAGATGGTGGCACCCAAGATGACAGGGCGCACGATCGTGTAGGTCAGGTCCTTTTGAGTGGCAATGATCTGCTCACCCAGGGCCTTGGTGTAGGTGTAAGTGTTGATCCAGCCCCCGTGCTTCGCGCGGGACATGCCCAGGTTGACCAGCTCTCTGCGCAACCAGGTCGAACCGCCCATCTTCGAGAGCTCCTCGCTCTCGACCTCCGCCTCCCCCGACCTTCCTTCAGCGGCTCGCCGTAAACCGCCGATCATCTCCTCACAGCGCTTCAGCTCCTCTTCCCATCGGAAACTCGCATCGGAGGGACCCTGGCGATGGGGGTAGAATCCTACGATCGGCTCGTCCTCCTTGACCAAACCATCCCGCTTCCCGCAGACAAAGCAAGTGGAGACGTGGACGAGCCTGGCCCCCAGTTGCCTGGCCAGGTCCACCAGGTGGACGATTCCGTAGACATTGCTCGCCAGAGCATCATCCAGCGGAGGCGAGAACTCGACCAGCCCCGCCGTGTTGACGATCACGTCCACCGAGCCTTTGAGTCTCCCCACGTCCTCCTTCGAAATCCCGCAGAGAGGCTGGCTCAAATCGCCTTCGATGACCTTGACTTTGTTTCTCCAGAACTCGGGTCCCAGCTTCTTGAAGATTTCGGCAAGCGCAGGGGATTTGACGGTGTCGTGATAAAAGCGATTCTCCCCCGAAAGGCTCCCTTTGGGACGAATCGCCACATAGAGAAACTTCAAATCGGGATAACGATCCAGCAAGAGGGCCAGCGTCACCTTCCCCACGAAGCCGGTGGCACCGATGAGTAAAATGCCGTGATCGCGAAATGTCTTTTGAACGTCCAGCGGTTCTAATCCGTGTTGGGACATATTTCTCGCGAGACTCTCGTCAAAGGTCAATCGTCAACGGTCAAAGGTTAATCGTCGCGGCTTCGCCGTCCAGCACGTCCGTCATCAGAATCGGGGCCAGGTGTAAGAGGGTCACGCTGGGAGAATGGCCGACATGGGAACGGGCCATCTCCAGCGCCTCGCTCGTAGATCCCGCGTTCTCCCATCCGAGGAGCGGCGCGACGTAATCGTTCTCAGCGCCCACCACGATCACCTTTCCCACATGCGCTCTCCCATTTTCCCCCCAGTACCACATGTAAAAGGGATGGACCCCGTGATAGGCGTGCCCGTACCGATACATGGAAATATAACCCGAATCTTTCGCAAACTCCTCTTCGTATTTGTCCTGAAGAACAAAGGAATCCCTGGTCTCGGGAAGCAAGCGATTGAAAAACTCGATGTAGGAGGGATGGAACTCCGGGTCGAACTCGTCATAGAGCGGGTGGGTGACGATCATCACGCCACCCTTTTTGACCAGGGGCTGGTATCGGTAAAAGTTAAAAAAATACCCCAGGGCCATCACCTGAACCAGGATCGGGTTCATGATGGAGTGGACGTTGTACGGTGAGACAAACGGGATCCCCGTGATCAACACATCGGATTGGCCGCGGACGGGAATGCAATATTGCTCGAAGCATTTCTCCAGGATCTTTCCGTGGGTCGCTTCGGCCTCGCCGGCATACACCGCCACCGGCTCATAGGGGGAGGGAACGCTGAACAGCATCTTCCGTTTGGCGGCCCGGGGGAGAACCTCCAGACCCTTCTGCATGGTCAGAAACTTGACGCGGTCCAGCTCGGTGAATTCATCCTCATTCTTTTCCAAGAAATGCATCGAAGGGTGGAACATGCGGTTGTTGATGGCCGCCTCGATGTGGAAGACCTTCAGGTGCCGCTCCAGGAGCCTGCCGATTCGATTGCACGACGTTGCCAGCGCCGACCGCCCCGGGTCCATGTAGGAGTCGGAACCCAGGATGGCCTGGGGTGTGTGATGGGCGCGCAGCGTGGCATAATCGCACAGGCCCACGCCCACCGACTTGTGCCCGCCGTCCATGGGGACCAGGTTGATGTTGATATAGATGACCAGGTCGGATTCGGCCACCCGCCGGTTGATTCGCACCGGTTCGCCGTGGCCGGTTTTTCCCAATTCCACGATCCCTCCCGGCGCCTCACCGTCATGGTTGTAATAGCGATCCGGGTAGAACTGGCCAAAGATGGTCTTCCCCACGCACCGCCTCATTTCCCTCGCCGTCAACCTTCGGTGGAAGGAGGTAGCCACAATGATGTGCACGTCCTCCACGCCATGCTCCGCCAGCAGCTTAAGCACCATCGTCAGAACCGATTGGCGCATATCAGGGGTCTGCATCATGGGGAGGGGCAACGAGATGTCATCGATGCAGATCGTCACCCTCATGCCCGGCCGGAGGAGTGCCGGCAAGGGGTCCATGTTTTGGGGATGGTGAAGAGCGTACTCGATGGCCGCATCCCGGTCCGGAAGACCCGGCAGGGGAGGCTTGGGGTAAACGACCCGCGTCCCGGCCGGCAGCTTTTCCTCGATGAGGTCCTCCCCGCACCAGAGGATGCGCTTCGCCGATTTCGCGTCCAAATAAACGACGTAGTCCGACTCCGCACCTTCCGCCCTTCTCACGACCGGAGTCGCCGTCACTGCCTCTGGAACAGCATGAGCGGTCATTTTCATACGAATTTCCCCGACCCCTGGGCTTGAAGGACGCTTTTCGATTCCCGGGCGGACGACCCCAGGTCGATGATGGGCCACTTTTGGGCCAGGGCGACCCGCTTGAGACGCTTGTCCGGGTTGGTGGCCACCGGATGGCCCACGGCGTTCAGCATCGGCAGATCGGAATAGCTGTCAGAATACGCCGAACAGGCCCGCGGATCGATCTTTTTCTTCTCGCAGTACTCCCGGATCGCCCTGGCCTTTTCCGACTCGGCAATCAAAGGAGGGACCACCCTGCCGGTCGCGATGTGATTCACAAATTCCAGGTGGTTGCAGATCACCTCGTGGAAGCCGAAGTGCTGGGCAATCGGGTCTACGGTAAAATCCAGTGTCCCGGTGATCAGGACCGTGCGGAAACCGGCATCTCGGGTTCGCTGCACCAGGTCGTCCGAGCCCGGATAGATGGAGGGTTTCACCACCGTCGCGAAGAGGTCCTCCGCCAGCGCGATCAGGCGGTCCCGGTCCATCCCTTTGTATTTGCTGAAATGGTAGATATTGAAGACCCGTCTGGAGTAAAAATCCAGCAGCAACAACAGCGGCACGCTGGCCACTACTTTGGAGAATCGGTACAGTGAGTTGACGATCGAGCGCTGATTCCGCGCATAGTAGGCGTAGGTATGGACCAGGGTGAGATCCAGCAGTGTACCGTCCAGGTCGAAGAAGGCCGCTCTACGCTGTTCGCTCATCGCCCGAGCCCCACGTGAGAATCGTGGCTCTCCTTCCGGCCGATCCCAGAAAGCCACATCCACCGTGAATTCCGCTATCTCCTTTGATCCTGTAGGGTAACAGAGATGAAGTTATATTATAGCAAATCCTATCCCCAGCCAGTATTCAAAAAATCAGCCGTCTCAAAACCAGAAATGCCGAAAGTCGAAGGACAATTGACGATGATGCTTGATAGCCAGAAAGATCATCTTTTTGCCGCGGACCACGTAGAGAATCAGGTAATCCTCCACCACAAATTCGCGCAGCTCGTCCCTCTTTTTCAACAGACGTTCCAGGCGCCTGGCCAGGGTCTGTGCCTCAAGGGAACGGACCGGATGGGTAAGGAAGCGACGCACCGATTGTGGAAACTGGCAAAGAGTGGGCACGATATCGTCGAAAATTCGAGTGCAGAGACGTTTGAATGCATTCGTGCCTTCCGGTTCGAGGAAAAGGCGGATCTCGTCCAGATTGTTTGCAAAATTCTCGGTGAAGATGGGCTGCCCCAGCCTAGCGGCCATATCGGGCTTTAAGCTTCCGGGCGCTCATCGTCTTGCCCACCTTTAGATTTTCGAGACCGCGAACGGCTTCCTCAAGGAGAGCCAGATGGATGTGTTCCCGTTCGAGGCGGTGATAGTGGTCCAGCCGCTCTGGGTCAATGAGGGCCGCGCAGCTCTCACCGTTCTTGGTGATAATCTTCTCCCTGTGGTCCCGGCGAACCTCTTCGCACAGCTCGGTGAGTTTCGCTCGGGCCCTGGTAAGGGAAACAATATCCTTCGAAGAAAGGAGCATAGGCACCTCATCAAGAATCTGTGAACCAATTCTAAATTGCGTACGCAATTCTGTCAAATATTTTGTTTCTGCTGTTGTGGTTTCAGATCACAAAGGTAAGATCAATCCCCGGCGAGGAAGGGATTAATGGCTTCGATCTCACCGAGCCCTTCGAAATCACGGGTATTCTCCGTGTAGATCGTTTGCACCCCATTGTCCAGCATCGTGGCCGCCAGAAAGAAATCGAAAATCTTCCCGCCCCTCACCGATCGTGAGCCCAGGAGATCCAACATGCGCGATACGGTCGTCTCCTTGGGAAGAATCAACCCCAGGCGAGAGGAGAGGTAACTTTGGAGCTCCCGTTGAGCCTGGGCGGGCGTCAGGGGGGGCTGAAAGCGGTGGGGATCCGTCACCACGGCATAGAATTCCGCAAGGATCTGGGCTGCGAGGCAGGCCTCGATTTTCCCGGCGGCGGCCCGGTCGCGAAGGTCTCTCGCCTTCCCATGTTTGGCCGACTGGGCTCCTGCGGCGTGGATCAAGATGTTTGTGTCAAGCAAGATCATTTCCGGAGGTCCCGATAGAGCGTCTCCCGCCTCAAATCCTTCCGGGCCTTTCCGGGATACACGCCAAAACGAGGCCCGCCGGTGCGTCGCGGCTCCCCTCCTCTGAGAAAAGCTCGAAGCGCCTCCTCCATAATCTCTTTAAGGCTCTTGTCACGCTCGATGGCAACCCTCTTGGCCTGCCGGTATAGAATCTCGTCTAGCACCACCGTCGTACGGCGATTCCCCATCAATGCCAACTCCTTAAAGTGAGCTTTGCATAAATATGTCTATGTGTCAATATGGAAAGTCCCTTCCTCCTGCCTCCCGTCAGCAAGGCTGAGTTCTCAGGCGGGAGAGCGAAGGCGCTAAAGCTGGTACAGCATCCAGTAAATGACGACGCCCGTGACGGAAACGTAGAGCCAGATCGGGAGGGTCCAGCGGGCAATCTTCACGTGCCTGTCAAACTGTGCTCTCCACGCCCGGTACAGCGTGGTGAGGGCCAGGGGAAGGATCGACACAGCCAGCACCGTGTGGGAGATCAGGATGCTGAAGTAGAGGGGCCGAACCCAGCCCTGGCCGGGGAAGGGTTTCGAGCCGATGTGGTAGTGGTAAGTCAGGTAGCAGATCAAGAAGAGGGTGGAGGTTGCAAACGCCGAGCCCATGCACACCTTGTGCGCCGTCACCCGGCGCTGCCGGATCAGGATGTAGCCGGCAACCAGCAGCAGCGCGCTACTTCCATTCAGGGTAGCGTTGACGGCAGGCAGATCCGAGATAGAGATCACCCTTCTCTCCGAAGCGCCTCCACGTCCGGCAGGATGCGCTGAACAAGCTCTGCCTCCGTGCCGTCGTAGTAGCCGCGGATTCGTGCCTTCGAATCCACCAGCACGAACCGCGTGCTGTGGAGGATCGGGCCCTCACCGGGCAGGCTATTGCCGGGTGGATTTTCCGCCGCTGTCAGGCGGAACCCTTCCCCAGCAAGACGGTAGATCGCTTCCTTCGTCCCGGTGAGGAACAGCCAGCGTTCTTTTCGGGCGCCGAAACGGTCCGCGTACTGGGAGAGGACCTGTGGGCTGTCCCGGGCGGGATCCACAGTGAACGAGACCAGGCGGACATCTCTTGCGTCAGACAGGGCCTTCTGCAGCTCTCCCATCCGGAATGTCATCAAAGGGCACGGGCCAGGGCAGTGGGTGAAGATAAAGTCGGCAATCCAGGTGTAACCCTTCAGGTCCGAAAGGGCTACCGGCTGCCCGCTCCTTTCCACGAGGGAAAAGTCCGGGACCGTCCCCAGAACGGGCAGGGTCTGGGCGGATTTCCGGCTTTCATCGGCAAATCTGACCCAGATCTTCGCCCCCATCGCCCCCAAGAGGACCACCAGGAGGCCCCACCGGAGCCGGTAGAGGAAGCGGATGCTCTCCTTCATGGCAGAACTCCTGCCGTTCGCCCCGCGATCACGGCTGCCGCCCATACCGCGAGCACCCCAAAGAGCACCGTCACGCCGAGAGAGAGAGCCAGCGAGGGAAGCTCGCTTCCCGCGGTAGCGGGATGGAGGCCCCAACGCAGGGCGGCCACGCCGTAGGTGAGGGGATTAAAGGTCATCGCCCAACGAAGCCAGGGGGAAGCGCCGGATGCCGGAAAGACCGCACCGGACAGCAGCCACAGAGGCATCAACACCAGGTTCATGATGGCGTGAAATCCCTGGGTGGAGTCTGTGCGCCACGCGATCGCAAAGCCCAGGGCCGTCAGCGCGAAGGCGATCAAGGAGAGAATGCCCACCAGAGAAATGACGGAAACGATGTTCAGGGAAATTCCCGCGACGGGTGCCACCACGAGGAACAACGAGCCGTGAAGAAGGGCCAGGATCGTGCCCCCCAGCACCTTCCCCAGCACGATGCTGGTCCGAGAGACCGGGGCCACCAGAACCGATTGGAGAAAGCCTTCGCGGCGATCTTCGATCAACGAGATGGTGGAAAAAATGGAGGTGAACAGCAACACGAGCGCCAAAGTCCCGGGAAAAAAATACTGGAGATAGCTCATCCCTCCGGGCGCGGAAGGTGGCTGAAAGGAAGCACCAAAACCCGAACCGATCAAGAACCAGAACACCAGGGGCGTACCCAACGCTCCCACGATGCGGTTCCGCTGCCGGCAGAACCGCACCAGTTCCCGCACGGCAAGGGTTGCGACGGGAAGAAGAAATCCGGAAGAAAGGGAGGTACGCTTCATGCTTCGGCCCGTTCCCCGGTCTCCTCCCAAAAACGGTGACCGGTCCGCTGGATGAACACGTCTTCCAGGTGGGGCTTCCCGATAGTCACGGCAGAGACCTGGCCCGGGAAAGCCTGGACCAACCGGGCACTGAGTTCGTGTCCCGTTCCCGCCGGGCGGGACTCGATGCGGACCATCCCGTTCAAGACGGTGGGTTCCCCGCCGAATCGCTCCTGGATCTGGTCCCGCAACCGGACCGGATCTTCCGTCTCCAAGGTGATCACGTCGCCACCGATCCCCTGTTTCAGCTCCGAAGGTGTGTCCAGGGCGACCAACTCGCCGCGGTGCAGGATCCCCAATCGGTCGCACCTCTCCGCCTCTTCCATGAAATGGGTGGTGAGCAGAACAGTCAACCCCTGTTTCTGCCTCAACTCTTGGAGGTGTCGCCACAGATCCCGGCGGGCCCCTGGATCGAGACCGCTGGAAGGCTCGTCGAGAAGCAGGAGGTCGGGACCGTGAAGGAGACCCTTGGCGATCTCGACTCGGCGCTGGAGTCCTCCGGAGAGCTTCTCCACAAGATCGCGGGAGCGGTCCAAAAGGCCCACGCGGCCCAGCATCTCGCCCATTCGCTGGCGAAGCAGCTTTCCCCGAAGACCGTAGAGGTGACCCTGGTGCCCAAGGTTCTCCATCACCGTCAGCTTCCGGTCGAGACTGGGAGACTGGAAAACGACGCCGATCCGCCTTCGGACCGCGGCCGAATCCCGGACCACATCCAGGCCAAAAACCCGGGCGCTGCCTGCAGTGGGTGGCAGGAGGGTGGAAAGAATACGGAAAACGGTGGTCTTGCCCCCACCATTGGGTCCCAGAAGCCCGAAGATCTCGCCCTTCCGGACGAAAAAATCCACGCCCCGGAGGGCCATCCGGGCCCCATAAGCATGGGTCAAGCCTTTTACTTCAATGGGGGGTTGTTCGCTGAGGGAAGAGAGCATGGGAGGTACGTGCCACAAATTTCGCCCGGCGCTCGCCGGATCTCCCTTTAGCGACGGCGGGCTTTGAAAATCAAAAGGGCAACCGTACCCAGCACCATATATGGAGCACTCAGCAGGAAAAGGATGCTGGAGTTGAAGGCTCCCGCCATCTGCTGAGCTTCCGGTGAGGCCCCCATGGCAGCCTTGCAACCGGAACACCACTGGGCGAAGACCGTCTCCGGGGCAACCAGCCCCACCGCCAGGGCCGCCGCGATCATCAGGATTGCCTTTACCCACCCCATTCCCTCACCCCCTTGGGGACGTAACTCCGCACTGCGCCCCGGAGCGCATCAGCGGAGCGAAAGCTGCAGAATCCGCATTCCGTCAAAGGTAATAAAGGTCCAAAGAATGGCCGCCGTCACCAGGATCCCCAGCGCCACCGTGTAGATCAACTGGAGCTTTTCAAACCGGAGATGCATGAAGTAGGCGGCAATGAGGGAACCTTTTGTAAACATGGTCATCAACAAGAGCAAGACCTTGGGGAGCCTGGGGATCGCCGAATAGCCGATGGCGATCATAAAAAGCGTGATGCCCAACAACAAGATCCAGGTCAGCCAATAAACCCTGTAACTCACTTGATGCAGCGTTTTTTCCATGGTCTGTTCCCTCACCTGTGTGACGATGACCGCTCTCAGGCTAGCGCATCATATCAGATAAAAGAGCGTGAAGACGAAGACCCAAACCAGGTCCACAAAGTGCCAATAAAGCCCCGCGAGTTCCACGCCTTCCGCCGTGGAGCGTCCCAGAGCGTTCCGGAGGGCGACAATGGCCAGGATGATCACGCCGCTCAGCACGTGGGACCCATGAAAGCCCGTGATGAGGAAAAAGGCAGCGCCAAAATGCGGCACTCCCCAGGGATTCGTGTAAAGCCTGGCGCCTTCCCCGATGAGAGTCGTCCACTCATAAGCTTGCATCCCCAAGAAAGCCAGGCCCCCCAGGACCGTCAGGAGGACGAACCGCGTCGCCATCTTTCGGTTGCCCTGTCTCGCCGCTCCTACGGCGGTGGCCATGGTGGCGCTGCTGGAAATCAGGATGAAGGTCATCAGGGCGATGAACTCCAGATGAAACACCTCGGATCGGTCCGGCCATTGCGGGCTGATCTGGCGCACAAAGCCGTATCCCGAAAGTAACCCCGCAAACAGCAAGGCATCCGTGATGATGAACAGCCACATCATCAGCTTGTTCCAGCCCACCGCGAAGGGCGAGACGCCACCCCCCCAGTGGGATTCCATCGTCTGGACCGAATGCTGTTGGCTCATCGTCACTCCTTCTTCGAAGGTCAACGGTCAATCGTCATTGGTCATTTAACAGAAAGTCCGGTTACCACACAAACAGCATGAGAAAAAGGTAGATCCAAAGCCCATCCACGAAATGCCAATAGGTGGCACACAGGGCCAGGGGATCATGATGCACCGGCGTGTAGTGAAAACGCCACGCCTGAACGAGGGCGTAGCACAGCGCCAGGACCCCACCCAGCAGGTGCACCGCGTGCACGCCCGTGAGCACGAAGAAGAAGGAGCTGTGGGGGCTGGTGGGCAGGTACACTCCCTGGGCCGCAAGCTGCCGCCAGGCCAAAAGTTGTCCGGCGATAAAGGCCATCCCCAGCAAGGCGGTGACCACGAGCCAGCCCTTCAGGGCTTCGAGCCGCCAGCGCTTCAAAAAAGAGCGAGCGACCTCCAGGGTCACGCTGCTGGAGAGCAGCAGGGCGGTGTTGAACCACAGGAGGCTCGGGACCGCGATGGGTTGCCAATCGGAACTCGCCCGGCGCACGACGTACGCGCTGGTGAAACCGGCGAAGAGCATGGTAATCGTGGCCAGCAAGGCCCAGAGCCCGATTTCGCCGGTGTGGATCGGTAAGGCGCCCTCCGGGCTCCCGCCGCCCTCTCCGCCAAGACCGCCGGAGCCCTTGTCAAAGTCCACCCCCCCGCGTTCGAGCTTGGCTTTCTCTTTCGTCAGAACTTCCATCCGGGATCTTACCCCACGTCGAAAACGTTCCCTATTTTTCCCATCCGGACTTGTCCAGCACCATCAGGGCCAAGAGCAAGGGCAAGTAGAGCATCGCCACCGCCATCAACTGGCCTGCCGCGCGCCGGCACGGATCCAATTTCAGCCGGATGCCATAGGTCAACAGCATCAGACCCAGCACCAAAGCACCGAACAAGTAAACGGTGCCGGTGAGGTCCATCAGCGTCAGCAACGGGTTGATCGCAAGCAATCCCAGGCAATAGCCAATCACCTGGCGACCGGTGCGCTGGCCGGTGGGGTCCACCACCGGCAGCACGCGAAAGTTCGCCCGGACGTAATCTTCCCGGTAGACCCACGCAATGGCCCAGAAGTGCGGAAACTGCCACAGAAACAAAATCCCAAACAGCACCGCCGACAAGAGGCCCAGCTCGTTTCGGGCGGCGGACCAGCCCATCAGCGTAGGGATGGCGCCCGGGAAGGCACCCACGAAGGTGCACCAGATGCTCCTGCGCTTCAGGGGCGTGTAGGCGAACACGTAACTGGCCAGGGCGAGGAAGGCCAGGGACCCTGTGAGGAAATTAACGGTGAAAATGAGTACCAGCAGCCCCAAGATCGACATCGAGATCGCAGCCAGCAAGGCTTCCTGGACGCCCATGCGCCCCGCTGGCAACGGGCGGCTGGCGGTGCGACGCATCAGGGCATCCTGGTCGCGCTCGAAAACCTGGTTCAGGGCATTGGCACCCGCGATGACCAGAAACGTCCCGAGGCCGAAGCGCGCCAGCAAGCCCAGCTCCATTGCTCCCCGGGAAGCCAGCCAAAAGCCCACCACCGCCGTGGACAACACGAGAAGAGAAAGCCGTGCCTTCACCAACATCATGTAGTCGGTGAGCTTCCGCCTCACGATCCCCGGGCTGGCCACCAGCCTGTCGGTAGGCCAAGGCATCACCGTACTGGCCAGCCGAGCCTCCGCGACCTCTTTCATCTAGAAACCCCCGTTTGCCGCAAGGCGAAGGCGAAGGAGGGCCTCGCCTCCTCCGCGGAAAGCCGGCGGGTCCAAAGCCACAGCACCACGCCACTGCCCAGCAGCACAGCCCCAAAGGCAACATGGGCCACGGTGATGGCCACAGCCTTCTGGCTCCAAATGACGGACGCGCCCAGGACGACCTGCGCCGCAGTCAATCCCAGCATTCCTGCAGCCAGTTTCACAAGCCGTCGTTCGTCGCGATGGTTTCGAAAAATAGGCCAGGCCACGAAGAGAACCGCCACCGCCACTGCCAGTGCGCCTACGCGATGGGCAAAGTGAACGAGCACCTTCAGCCTCAACTCTTCATCGGCGATTGCAAAAGGTGCGTTCGGGTCGTTGGGCAGGTCGGCAAGGGGCGGAACCAGCCGTCCAAAGGAGAGTGGAAAGTCGGGGATCACAAGCCCGGCTCCCAGATGCCGCATCAGAGCTCCCAGCAGCAACTGGCCGAACAGCAGTACGATCAGCACCGTCGCCCCGGACTTGAGCCGGTTGGAGATTCCCCTGGAGGATCCCGTCCCGGAAAGCCAGCGCGGCGAGGTCACCGTGGCCAGCGCAAAGGTCAGGCACAAGACGATCTGCGCCAGGGAGGCATGGGCAACGGAGAAAGCAATCCGAACCGGAGTCACGTGGGACACTCCCGCGGCATTGAGCGCCACCTCCTGAAGCGTCTCGTCGGACACGACCAGGACCCGCAAGCCACCCAGCAGCGCCTGCGCCAACACGACCAGCACCGCGCCCAGCCCGAGCCATCGCACCCACGGCCGCGACTCGCGGCGCCAAAGCCAGAAGGCCAGGAGGGCGATCAGGAGACCCGTCACCCCCGCCACCAAACGGTGAGTGTGCTCGTACAGGACGCCACCCACCATGGGCGGAAAGAAGCCGCCGTACGAGAGTGGCCAATCCGGCACCGCATCCCCCGAACCGGTGCTGGTCACAGCCGCTCCCGCAACGATCAGCCCTACCGTGGCCGCCGCTGTCAGAAGGGCAAAGCCATTTAGCCTCTCCATCGTCATTCGTCAATGGTCATTGGTCACTGGTCAATGGTCAATGGTCCGCGGTCACGCGGCTATCCGGGCCAATCAGCCTTCCAGTCTTCCAGCCTTCCAACTGTTCTCAGCCCTTCTTCCTCGCCTGCACCTCGGCGGGCGAAACCGACTGGGGGATGTAATCGTCCGAGACATCGGGCACGCTGTAGTCGTAAGGCCAGCGATGGACCGTGGGAAGCGGCCCCTCCCAGTTGCCGTGCGGAGGAGGCGACGCGGCGGTCCACTCCAACGTGTTGGCGTTCCAAGGATTTTGCTCTGCCTTTTTCCCCTTGTAAACGCTCCAGAAGAAGTTGAACAGGAACAGGAGCTGGGCAGCTCCCAGAACGAAGGCGCTGAGGGTGATGAAGACGTTCACGGGCTGCATGGGCGCCAGGTACTGGTACACGGTCGGGTCGTAGATGCGCCGCATCATCCCCCCGATGCCCAAATAGTGCATGGGAAAGAAAGTCGAGTAGTAAGCGACAAAAGTCAGCCAGAAGTGGAGCTTGCCCAGCTTCGAGTTCATCATCCGCCCGAACATCTTAGGAAACCAGTAATAGGTGGCAGCGAAGACGCCGAAGAGGCTGGCGCCCGCCATGATGAAATGGAAGTGGGCCACGACGAAATAGGTGTCGTGCAGGGGAATGTCCGCCGCCGCTGAGCCCAGGAAGATGCCGCTGAGCCCTCCGGTCACGAAGAGGGAAACGATGCCCAGGGCGAACAACATGGGCGCGGTGAACTCAATCTTGGCGCGCCACAGCGTGGCCAGCCAGTTAAAGGTTTTGACGGCGGACGGGATGGCGATCACCAGCGTCGTTACCGTGAATGCCATGCCCAGATAGGGACTCATCCCGCTCAGGAACATGTGGTGGCCCCACACGACGAAGCTCAATCCTCCAATGGCCACCATGGACAAAACCATCACAGGATAGCTGAAAATCGGCCTGCGGCTGAAGGTGGCGATGATGTCGGAGGTGAAACCCATGGCAGGCAGCATCAAGATGTAAACTTCCGGGTGTCCCAGGAACCAGAAGAGGTGCTGCCAGAGAAGCGGAGTCCCCCCCTGATGGGCGAGCAATTTGTCCCCCACGTACATCCCGGCGGGCAGGAAAAAACTGGTTCCGAAATGGCGGTCAAACAAAAGCATCACCGCAGCAGCCGTCAGGGCTGGAAACGCCAGCAGGCCCAGGATGGCAACGAGGAACAGGGCCCAGACGGTCAGGGGAAGGCGCCTCATGGACATGCCTTTGGTCCTGAGGTTGATGATGGTGGTGACGAAGTTCAGCCCCCCCATGGTGAACGAAGCAATGAAAAACACCATGCCGATGATCCAGAGGGTTTGCCCCATCCCCGAACCTGGGATCGCCTCTTGGACGGCGCTCAGGGGCGCATAGGAGGTCCACCCTGCTGCCGCCGCACCACCCTCCGCGAAAAAGGAGGAAAGCATGATGATGACGCCGGGAAGCACAGTCCAATAAGAGAGGGCGTTCAAGAACGGATACGCCATGTCGCGGGCGCCGATTTGCAACGGGATCAGGAAGTTACCGAAGCCGCTCACCGGAGCCAGGGAGAGGACGAAGAAGACCATCAGGGTGCCGTGCATGGTGAACAAGGAGATGTAGAACTCGGGCTTCATCACGCCAAATTCCATCCCCACCGGGAAGAGCTTGCCCAAAAGGGGCCACTCGTGGGCGGGCCACGCCAGATTCAACCGAACCAGCATGGCCAGAATCCCTGCCACCACCCCCGTCAACATGGCGGTCACGTAATACTGAATCCCTATGACCTTGTGGTCGGTGCTGAAGATGTAGCGGCGGATGAAACTCTGAGGCGCGTGCGCAACATGGGGTTCATGAACCTTGGCCATCGTCAGTCTCCCTTTTTCAGGCGGATCATGGCTTTGGGTCGCGGCAGCAGGCATCCGCCGACCGAAGTCTTACGGGCCTTGCTCAGCGAGCCACTTCTCGAATCCCTCTTGCGACAGCACATGCAGCAGGCCCCGCATTTTGTAATGACCCAGGCCGCACAGCTCGGCGCAAGCGATCTCGTAATCCCCTTCCTTCGTCGGAACGAACCAATTTTCCACGGTCATTCCGGGCACGGTGTCCTGTTTGACCCGGAAGTTGGGCAAGAAGAAGCTGTGAAGCATGTCCTTGGATCGCAGGCGGACCCGAGCGGGCCGGTCAACGGGAAGATAAAGCTGGTTGACCAGGACGATATCATCCTTGGACGCAGGGTCCTGTTCGTCCAGCCCCAGGCGGTTGTCCGGGCTAAAGAGCTTGGGATCGGTGCGACCGAACGCGCCATCCTTGCCAGGATAGCGGCTGGTCCATTCAAACTGCTGCCCGGTCACCTCCACCGGGAGCGCATCGTCGGGTGGAGCGCTGAACACCCGGGTCCACAGCCGGAGCCCCACCAGGATCAGGATGGACAGGATCACGGTGGTGCCCAGGGTCCAGGTAATCTCCAGGGGCCGGCTCTCGTGCCAATAGGCGGCACGAGCCACGCTCCGGTCGCTGAAGCGCCACAAGAAGTACCCCAACATCGCCTGGACCACCACGAAGGCAATGCCGGTGACGATCAGGATGGCGAAGAAGAGCCCATCGATGCCCCCCCGATCCGACGCCAGGGTGGGAAGCCACCACGCTCGCTTGAAGAACAGCGCCGTCGTCACGATCACCATGAGCCAGATCAACAGAGCGAGAAACAACCCCTCTCCGGACCTTCCCGACTTCACCGTGGCTTTCTCTTCCATCTCCGTGTCCTCTCTCCAGCCCCCAGCAGGCGCCCTGCCACACCGCCCTCGCGGCCCTGTGCCTTCAGGGCGTTCCAAGAGATTCCCCCGGGAACGATCCTGGATTTCCTGCGGGAGGGCTTCCTGTGGGATCAGCCTTTAAACGTGAATGAAATTTCCTTGGTCTCTTTCGGCCCCACGGTCACGTTCTGGGTGGCGGTCCCGTATCGCTCGTGCCAGGCCTCGATCACGTACTGGCCCGGGGGGAGAGTCTTCAGCTGGAAGGTTCCGTCGGGACCCGTCACGCTGTGATAGGGATGGTCCAAAACCCCCACATAGGCACCCATCCACGAGTGGACGTCGCACTTGATTCTCACCATCACCTCGGGGGCTCGGAACTCTCGAGTGACCGCGATCCCCTCTTTTCCCGGCATCCCGAAGTTGAACCCATTGCGCTTCTCGGACACCGCGTGGATGTTATGCAACACTCCCACGTCGCTGTTGAGGATCTTGAACGGCTGTCCCACCTGGATCCCCACCACGTGAGGGTGATACCAGCAGCTTCTCTGATCGAAGACCACCACCTCTTTCGGCGCCGGCAATTTCTGCTGGAGCCCTTCCTTCACGTACACGAAAACGTTCCGCAGAGTCTTGTCGTCGTTGACGATCACGGTCTCGGTATGAACGGGCTCCTGTTGGGTCTTCGTGTGGCAGACGGCTTCCGTGGGCATCTCCACCTTCTTCATTTCCGGAGCCGTCCCTTCGAAATGGACCTTGCCGGTGATGGTGGCTGCCGTGGCCTCATCGATTTTCGGCGCCGCCACTTCCTCCGCCGCAGGCGCCTTTTCCGCCTCCGGTTCCTTTTTTGCGCAACCGGCCGCTATCAGAAGGAGGGCGGCTACAAAAAGCGCGAGATGACTGTTTTTCATGGGTCTCTCCTGAAAAGTTAAAAAAATCTGCCCTCACCGGACTATTGCCGGCGGAAGTCAACGACCACGAAACAAATACGATTGACGCAGCGACCCAAAGTGCAAACACTTTGAATACCACGCTTGCGCAGAAGCTGTCAAACTTTTTTCTCGTTCGATTTTCGATTTGACAGCCCAAGAAAGCTGTACTATTTATGAAAGCTCCCGCGCGCGTGAAGGGTCGCGCAGGCTGTTCAGGGTTTCGGGAAGGTGCGCATGCTGAAAGCGTACGCCAAGATCGTCCTCTTCGTTCTCCTGATCATCGCTATTTTTATTTACGTGGGTGAGACCATCACCTCCATCTCCGGGGAAGGAAAGGGCGCAGCCCTGTCCGGCGAGGTCACCCCGGAGGCCGGCGAAGCCCTTTTCTGGGGGAAGGGCAAGTGCTCCACCTGTCACAGCATCGGCGGCCGGGGCAGCGCCATCCGGTGTCCCAATCTGGGCACCAACGAGCAGTTCCCGGATCCGGTGGCGGTGCGGGCGGCCACCCGGAAGCCGGGCATGGGCGCCGTGGAATACATGGTGGAATCCATGTACAATCCCAACGCCTTCGTCGTTGCGGGATTCCCAAAGGGTTTGATGACGCCCATCAACCAGCCGCCCATCTCGCTCTCCGATGACGAGATCGCCGCCATCACCCTGTACCTGCTGAGTCAGTCCGGCGAGGTGGGGGCCGACCAGGCGTCTGCCCTGGCCCGGGCCCAGGCTCCCTTCAAGTCAGGAAAGGTCCAGGTGGCCCAGGCGACGGAGGCGTTCAAGCTTCCACCGGGCGACGCCATCATGGGCAAGCGGGACTTCGTCCAGCTCAAGTGTTACCAGTGCCATACGATCGAGGGGGTCCAGTTCCCCGCCGCGGATGTAGGCGGGATCGGGCCGGACCTCACGGGGATCGGCGCCATCCAGTCGGCCAGCTACCTCGCTGAGTCCATCCTGGACCCCAGTGCGGTGGTGGTGGCGGGCCAGGGTTTCGCGGGAGAGGACGGTCGCTCCAAAATGCCCGAGTACCACGACGTGATGACCCTGCGCCAGATGCTGGACGTCACCGCCTACTTGCTGAGCCTGAAGGAAGCGCCCGCCATGACGCCTGCAGCCACCACCGCCGGTGCAAAGGCCCCGGCGTCGGGACAATAACCCAATGGAACATCGGAAGACTGGAAGGCTGGAATAATGGAAGACTGGAAAAGGGCGCCTGCCAGCCTTCCCATCTTCCATTCTTCCAGTCTGATGAGGTGAAAATGTACAGGAAAATCTACGTACCCCTGGATAACTCCGATCATTCCAACGCCTGCGTCGAGCTGGCCATCGCACTGGCGAAGCAGTACGGCTCCCAGGTGGTGGGCAGCCACGTCTATGCCGCCAAGATGCACGACTATCGCTTCAAGCAAATGGAATTCACCCTTCCTGAAGAGTACCAGGACGAGAAGGAGTTGGAGCGGCAGCGCAAGATCCACGACAGCCTCATCTCCATGGGCCTCAAGCTGATCTCCGATTCGTATCTGGACGTGATGGTGCGCCGCTGCCAGGAGGAAGGTCTGCCTTTCCAGGGAAAGACCTTTGATGGAAAGAATTACCAGCTCCTGGTGGAAGACATCCAGAACAGCGACTACGACCTGGTGGTCATGGGGGCCCTGGGCATCGGCGCCGTCAAGGACAGCCTCCTGGGCTCAGTCTGCGAGCGGGTGGTGCGGAGGGTCAAGGTGGACACGCTGGTCGTGAAAAACACCCAACCCCTGGCGGAGCACAACGGGAGTTGCATCCTGGTGGCGGTGGACGGCAGCCCCCAATCCTTCGCCGGATTGAAGACGGCGCTGGAGCTGGGCAAGCACTGGAACCGGCCCGTGGAGGCCGTGGGCGTGTACGATCCGTATCTGCACTATGCCATGTTCAACAGCATTGTCGGAGTGCTTTCCGACCAGGCCTCCAAGGTCTTCCGATTCAAGGAACAGGAGAAGTTGCACGAGGAGATCATCGACACGGGGCTGGCCAAGATCTACCAGTCCCATCTGGAAGTGGCCCAGCGAGTGGCCCAGGACGACGGGGTAGCTCTGAAGGTGACCCTCATGGACGGGAAGGCGTTCGACAAGATCCTGCTGCACGCCCGAAGGACGCAGCCCTGGCTGTTGGTGGTGGGCCGCATCGGCGTCCACAGCGACGCCAACATGGACATCGGCAGCAACGCCGAGAACCTGCTGCGGCTGGCGCCGTGCAACGTCCTGCTGTCGAGCCGAACCTACGTGCCGGCCCTGGACTACAAGGCGGAGACCAGCATCGCCTGGACCGAAGAGGCCAACGCCCGCATGAAGCGGGTGCCCTCCTTCGTCCGGGGTGTGGCTCGCACGGCCATCCTGCGGTTCGCCATCGAGCGCGGCCATTCCATCATCTCCTCCAGCGTCATCGACGATGCCCTCTCCACCATCCTGCCCGAGCCCGCCTTGAAGGCCATGGGCATCGCCGCCAAGAAGGTCGCCTTGGAAAAGGCCAGAGAAATGGAGGTGACCACTTACGTCTGCGGCCAGTGCGGATACACGGCCAGGGAGCAATGCCCCGTTCAGTGCCCCGTGTGTGGTTCCTCATCGGAGCGGTTCCAGATGCTGGACAAGTCCATGATCGAGACCCTTGCCGCCCAGGAGGGCGAGACCACCGAGGAGCAGACCTTCGACGGGGTGGCCCTCAAATGGACCGAAGAAGCCAAGAAATCCCTCTGGATCTTGAAGGACGCCTATCTGCGCCGGCGCGCCAAGGCCCGCATCGAGAAGACCGCCCGGGTGCAAAAGATCGGCACCATCACCCGGGACTTCGTCCTGCCCATCATCCGGGAAACGGCGGGCATCCTCTCGAAGCTGGAAGACGGCAGCCCCGGCGACGGGCATCTCACCTGGACGGACGAGGCCGCCGCCCGCCTGGACAAGGTGCCCAGCGGCTTCATGCGCGACATGACCCGGGATCGGATCGAGCAGATCGCCCGGGAAAAGGGCGCGACCGCCATCGACCTGGCCCTGGTGGAAGAAGGAATCGAACAGGGCAAGAAGATGATGACCGAGATGATCTCCAACTACGCTCAGGGCGGTCAGGCCCAGGAGCAAATCCACCAGGCGGCCTCCCGCGGCGTGCCCAATGAGATCGAAAACCTAGAGACAGACTACTGAATAGCTTTCAGTAGTCTGTCCCTAAAATGTGGCGGATCCGCGCAGCCACGATGGTTGGTTTGAAGGGCTTGAGGATGCAATCGAGGGCGCCGAGTTCCTTGGCACGAGGGACGTCGCCTTCGCGGAATTGTCCCACCAGCATCAGGACGGGAATCTGGCGAACGGAACCGTCCGGGTCTGCCTTGAGCTGACTCAAAACTTCAAGGCCATCCTGGTCGTCCAGCGTCAAGTCCAGCAAGACCAGATCCGGCTTTTCCCCGCGTATGGCTGCAAGTCCCTCCGCCCCCGTGGGCTTGCTGATGACCCGAAACCCTTCCCGCTGCATCTTATCCACCAGGATCCGTGCAATCATCGGTTCATCTTCCACGATGCAGATGGAATGCATGGGCTCTCCCGTTTACTCCCCGAAGACCGAGTGCTCGAGGGCGTCCCAGAAGCGTCGGCGCAACCGGAGGGACAGGAGGGCTCCCTCCCGAGTCCGCTGCTGGCCTTCCGCCTCGCCCGCCTGGCGGGCGATCAGCGTCTCAAAAATGCGGGCGTGTTGCACGTCCTGAGCCACGTGCAACGTGAAGTACTCCAGCTGAGGTTCTGATAGGGAGGTGTGGGCCCGCAAACCGGCCAGAAGATAGTTGAACATGAGGGGAATGGAAAACTCGTGAGCGGGCCCGATCGCTCCCAATCCCACCAGGAAGTCCATCTCCCGGGTCAAAAGCAGGTGTCCTTCGATAAACGCCGCCACCTCGGGGAGCAAGCGTACTTTCCCCCAATCCTCCTCCAGCAGGCCCAGGCCGCTCAAGAACCGTCGGTACAAGGCAGGATGGCTGTGAAAAATGCTCTCCCGGCCAAACTCGTCGTCAAAAATGACCCGGAAGAAGCGTTGCGCCTCCGCGTCGGGAATCCTGGGAAGCAGGTTCGTCATGTAGTTTACGAAGACTTTCACGAGCTGGTAGTGCTGCAGCCCAAAGGCTCGGATCTGCCCCAGGCGCAGCGGCCCGCGGGCGAATCTTTGCAGGAAGGGATGGTGCGTTGCAGGATGGCTCTGGATTTCCTCCCGGAGTTGCTCGAGGAAGACGTCAGCCTCCATCTTCCGGTCCCATGAAGGTTCCCTTGGCGAGATCCATCAGTTTCTCATTCACCTCGGACTGACCACGGTCTCGCGCCATTTGCTCGATCGCTCGTTTCGCCATCGGCCGAACGAAAGCAGGGATGTTCTCCAGCCTTTGGCGGGCCTCGTCCGTCCAGGGCAGTTTCGTGGCGTCGGCGTTCTCCGGTCCCAACAGAGCGCCAAAAGGACATCCCCCCGTCGAACCGGTTTCTGCGCCCGGGACTGGAGAGGCACCCTTGTCTTCCTTCAGCATCTCGCGTGTGAGCTGCATAGGGGCTGCCCCGGCATCCTGCCCTCCGATCTTGACCCCCAGGGCCTGAACCAGGCTGGTCTCCCCCGGGTTCGTCACCATGGCCATCTTGTGGCCGCACCGGGGGCAGGCAAAAACAACCCCCCAAGATCGCTCTGCCACTTCTTCCAACTTCTGAAGGCCCATGTAGCTTTCGCAGGCGATGCAAAGGAACTTCATGGTTCTCCCCTCAAGATTTTTTCAGCCATCTCCCGTTTCAAGTCCAGCTGCTTTTGGATTCCTTCCGCCAGGGAGTCGAACCGCCGGACCATGGGATGTTCAGGGTCCATCAGAGGCACGCCCCGATCGCAGGCGCGGCTGATTTCTCCATCCCAGGGGATCCGCCCCAGGAAGGGGACCTCCGGAAAGGAAGAAGGACCGGCCGCATCGCCCTCCAACGGGTTCAGGTTCGCCCCGCAGCGGTGGCAAATGCTCCCGCTCATATTCTCGATCAGGCCGATCAAAGGAATGCCCAAATCCCTCACGTACTGGATGGATCGCCCCACCACGGCCCTGGCCACGCTCGAGGGCGTGGTGACCACCACAGCGCCGTCCAGCTCCGGCACCAGGCTGACGAGAACGGGCGGCTTGTCCGCTGCGGCTCCCGGAGGCAGATCGGCGAAAAGGAAATCCAGCTCACCCCAGACGACATCCGCCAGCAACTCGCGAATCGTCCCCATTTCCAGCGCCCCCAGCCAAATGGGAGAAAGATCCATCGGAGGGGCCCACCGCACCGGGGCTCCCTCGGCAAGAAAAAAGGCCATGGAAGCCACCTTCAAGTCCAGCGGGCCCCGGGGAGGGATCACGCCTTCCTCCGTGAAGGCGAAGCGCTGGTCGCTCATCCCCAGCATGTGGGGAATGCAGGGCCCGTTCAGGTCCACGTCCAGGATGCCTACCCGGGCCCCCTTTCTGGCGAAGGCCAGGGCCAGGTTGGCCGTCACCATGCTCTTGCCCACACCTCCCTTTCCACTTAACACCACGATCTTTCTTTTCACCGGGCCCATGCGCAGCTTGACCGCCAGGCTTTGATCCACCAGCTGCTTCGTCACCTGGGAATCTTCCCGGCCGCGGAGCTTGTGCAAGATGCCTTTGAGATCGATATCCTCGGGCATAGCGACAATTATAGAGAGACTTGCCGCCCCCACACAAGGCCGGGAAACGGACCATCCCATGGACGGTAGAAAGCGCCAGCCAACGATCAAAGTACACAAAAGCCAGTTGATCTCCCGACCACAAAAACGTTAGAATAGTTTAAAGGAAGGAGGAAATTGTGATGCCGGTTATACAGTTGTCCGCCAAGGGCCAAATTCTCATTCCAAAGGTGCTTCGAAGAAAATTAGGCCTCAAACCGGGTGCCCGGGTCCAATTGGTCGAACAGGAAGGCCAACTGGTTGTCCGGCCGGTCCCATCGGACCCGATCGCTGCCGCCACCGGATTTCTCAAAGGCCGCTTTTCTTTCACCAAGGACCTGCAACGAGAGCACCGGGAAGAGGCACGCCGTGACCGAAGCACTCGTCCTCGATAGCTTCTCTTTGGTCAGCCTCTTCCACCGAGAACCCGGCTGGGAACGCGTCCAGAAGGCTCTATACGACCAGGAGAAAGCACAGACCCGGGCCCTCTTGAATTGGATCAACTGGGGAGAATTTTTCTACATTGTGAAGCGCCGGGTCGGTCCCACGCGAGCGGCCGAAGCCCTGGATCTGCTCGAACAGCTTCCCATCGAACTGGTACCTGTGGATCAGGCCCTGGTGCGGGCGGCAGCTGAAATCAAAGGCGATCACGCCGTTTCCTATGCCGATGCCTTCTGCATTGCCACCGCCCAACGGCACCAGGCTGCGGTCCTGACCAACGATCCCGAATTCCACGCCGTCGAGCACCTGGTTCCCATCCAGTGGCTGACGTAGCTGCAGTAGCGGTACGGCCTCCCTGGTTCCCCTGGAGTTTGAGCTTCGCCGGTCCCCAACAGGATCGACGAATCACCCCGAACGATTTCGGCGCAAAACGAACTCACTCTAGTAAGCTCTATCGCTGCTCCCGGTGGAACAGGGCGTGGCAGGCCCTTCTTGTAGAGGGTAGTGAGTTTCGTGCCAAGAATGCTGCGACCTGGAAAAGGCCAGCCTTTCAGTCCCCTCTTCAACGGGGGGGAATAGCTCACCGGATGCTCTCGTTGAGAAGTTCGACAACATTCCACCTTTCAGTCCCCTCTTCAACGGGGGGGAATAGCTCACGATGGAGTCAGCGGGGTCGCCAATACCGTGTGAGTA
>JACQTF010000079.1 GCA_016210925.1 Acidobacteriota bacterium
CACCAGAAGCTTCTGAGTGTGCTGAACATGGACGCTGTCAAAGCGGAGAGCCGGCAGGAGTTGGGTCGGGAGGTGCAGAAGGTGCTGGAGAGGATCCTCCGCGAAGCCAACCTCCCGATCAGCATGACGGAGCGCAACCGACTGGCGGAAGAAATCCTGGACGAAGTCTTCGGCCTGGGACCGCTGGAACCTTTGCTGAAAGATCCCACGATCTCCGATATTCTGGTGAACACGCACAAGTACGTCTACATCGAACGGCACGGGAAGCTGATGGAAACAGGCATTCGCTTCCAGAACGATCGCCACCTGCTCCACATCATCGAAAAGATCGTCGCCAGCGTGGGGAGGCGGATTGACGAGTCGGTCCCGCTGGTGGATGCGCGTCTGCCGGACGGCTCGCGCGTGAACGCCATCATCCCGCCGCTGGCCGTAGACGGGCCGTCGCTTTCCATCCGCCGCTTCGGACGCAAGGTGCTGAGCAACGAAGAGCTGCTCCGGAACCAGACTCTGACGCAGCCCATGATGACATTTCTCGCGGCCTGCGTGGAGGCGCGGCTCAACATCGTGATTTCCGGCGGTACCGGCTCCGGCAAAACCACTTTTCTCAACTGCCTCTCGCGGTTTATTCCCGAGCACGAGCGGGTGGTCACCATTGAGGACACCGCCGAGTTGCAAATTCAGCTCGAGGACGTTGTCCGCATGGAAACGCGCCCGCCCAACATCGAGGGCAAGGGCGCGATCACGCAGCGGCAATTGCTGATGACGGCATTGCGTCTGCGCCCCGACCGGATTTTGCTCGGCGAGGCGCGCGGCGGCGAGGCGCTGGATATGTTGCAGGCGATGGGCACTGGCGTGGAGGGCTCGATGACGACGGTGCATGCCAACTCCCCCGCCGATGCCTTCAGCCGATTGGAGACCATGGTCATGATGGCCAAGCTCGACCTGCCCAGCCGCTTCATCCGCCAGCAGATGGCCTCGGTCATCCAGTTGCTGGTGCACACGGCGCGCCTCAGTGACGGCACGCGCAAGGTCACCCACATCGCCGAAGTGTTGGGCTTGAGCGATGTGCATATCCGGGTGCAGGACATCTTCATTTTCGAGCAGACCGGCGTCGGAGACGATGGCCGGGTGCTCGGACGATTTCGGGGCACAGGCGCCTCGCCGCGCTTTCTGGAGCGCCTGCGCGTGTTGGGTCTGCCGCTCTCCCCCAAGCTTTTCGAGGAAGTTGTGCCGGTCGGCTAGAACACCGCCAGCGCCGGGCCGGGTTTTCCGGGCTGAGCTGCCGTCTGGGGAGGTACATGGCGCAAAAGAATGGCCCGATCCAAAACTTTTTGCAGCTTTTCCTAATCGTTTTGTCTTTTGCGACGCCTTGCGTAGCGCAGGAGACGCCCGCGTGGGAGTTCTTCGGCGGTTATTCGTTCCAGAGATCCGACGTGCGGGAGTATTTTAAGTCGTCGCCGATCCTCTTCACGTTTCGCAACCAAGACGTGAATCTCAACGGCTGGGAGACGTCTGTCACGGAGAACCTGAACCGCTGGCTTGGAGGTACACTGGATCTCAGCGGTCACTACAAGACGCCACAGCTACTCGGGACGAGGAGCCGGGAGCGAATGTTTTCGATCTTGTACGGACCGCGATTTTCCTACCGAACACCTTCGGTCATCCCTTTCGCTCACGTCCTGATGGGTGTGGCCCATGCGGCCGTGAGGGTGACACCGGTCGGGCCTCACGCTTCTGACCTCTCGTTTGCCATGGCAGCAGGAGGCGGACTGGATGTGAATCTCGGGAGGAAGGCAGCGATTCGCGTCTTCCAGGCGGACTATTTTCGGACCAACCTCTTGGGAACCAGACAGAACAAGTACCGGGCGTCTGCTGGGGTGGTTTTCTATTTGGGCAAAAGAGAATAGATCTTTTGCTCCTCCCAAGGCTTTTTTGTCCCGCAAAAATGCGGACCTGCTTGTTTCCGGCCGACTGGGTCAATCCGGTGGCGACGATCAGCCCGTTATGACGGCGTATCCCGGGTGGATGGCGATGGACTCGATGCCGTTGGGGAGAGGAAAGGGCTCGGTGATGTCCAGGGGCGGGTCGTGCTTTTTCCCTAGCTCCCGAATGATGAGACGAACCAGCCTGGAGGGAAGGGGGACGTCGTCCAACCGGGCGTGAGTGATCTGCACTCTCCCGGTTCCCTCTTGGGCTTCCACGGTGCCTTCCAGGTAAAGGGTGTGGACGCCGCTCAGCAGCGTGACAAAAAGCTCCGCGACTTTTCCCTGATTGCTCACGTCGATCTGGTCAAAGTCGATGACCGCCTGGGAGGAGAACGCCTGGGCTCCCTGAAGTTTGACCTGAAGCTCCCTCAGCGCTGGGTGGATCTGTCCTTTCATGCGAAGGGCCAGGTAGGAGTTGATTTCGTCGTGGGTGACCCGAACAGGCTTCTGCAGCGTCTGCTTCGGGCTCTTGGGGTTGTCGATAAGGATCTGCAGCTTTCGGCCGAAACGGTCCGCCGCGTCCGCCGAGATGCCATCCGAGGCATCCGAGGCGGCTTCCGCCCGGATCCCGGTGAAAGTCTGGCGGGTCACCATGGCGTCGGCCACCAGGAATCCGGCCGTCGCGACGAGAAATGTCCATCCCCTGTTCATGGTTCCCTCGCCCAAACTACCACAGATCCCGGGGCCTTCGAAAGGTTTCAACGATTGGAGTTGCGTAAGCGGAAGAATCGGAACAGGGTCCAGGCCAATAGCGCGGCCGTCACGCCCAGGAGGGCTCCCCTGGAAATTTCCCAGTAAATGAGCCGCTCCAGGTAGTGGCCGATGAAGGAACCGG
>JACQTF010000015.1 GCA_016210925.1 Acidobacteriota bacterium
GCAAATCGGAAGACTGGAAGGCTGGGGAATAAAGGTTTCCCAGTCTTCCATTGTTCCAGCCTTCCAATCTTCCAGTCTTCCAAGTCGTGGGGGACACAGGCCGGGAAATTTGTTAGGATAAGACCAACCTGATGAGCCCGAAAGTCACTTTTCTTGCCAAGGCGCTTCTCACGGTCGCGCTGTTATTCCTGGTCTTCCGGAGGCTGGACTGGCCGGCCCTGCTGCAGGTCCTGATCTCGGTCCGTTGGTTGTACCTGGTGCCGTGTTTTTTGATTCTCTGGGGAAGCCAGTTGCTGTGTGTCTTTCGCTGGCAGGCGATCCTGAAGGGCTTTCAGGTCTCGCTGCGATATCTGCACCTGGCGCGGCTGTACTTCATCGGGATGTTCTTTAGCCTCCTCTTCCCCACCACCGTGGGGGGCGACGCTGTGAAGGTCTATCTCCTGGGCAAGGAGGAGGAGTCGGATTACTCTCAGGCGCTGGTCTCGGTCTTCATGGAGCGCAATGTGGGCCTTTTCGCCCTGATCGCCATCGGAACTGCATTTGCCCTGGCCAGGCCGGTCGAGGTGGCGGGCATTCCCCTGGCCCTCCTGTCCGTGGGAATTCTTGCCGCGTACCTGCTGGTCAACCTGGTCCTCTACTGGTTTCCCCACGCGGTCAGGAACATGGCCGGAAGCTTCCCCTTGCTCTCCCGGCTTTCCGAGCTCATCCGGACAGGTTTCCAGTACCTGATGTCTCACCCGACGATCCTGGCGCAGACGCTGGCCATCTCGTTCCTGCATCAATTTTTCATGATCCTCATCAGCTGGCTGGTGGCCCGCTCCCTGGGATCGGAGGTGGCCTTCGTCTATTTCCTGATGTTCATCCCCCTCATCACGCTGGTCACCATGGTCCCTCTGACCATGAGCGGCGTGGGCCTTCGGGAAGCGGCGTTTTACACCCTTTTCACCCCCATTGGTTTGAGCGCCGAGCGGGCAGTGCTGATAGGAACGGTTTCCTTTGCGGTGGTCCTGGGCGCTTCGCTGCCCGGCGGGCTGCTTTACTTGACTCAGAGCGTGGGTGTCGGGATGGAAGCCAAGAAAGCCGTGTATCACGCCGCCAAACAATTGCCCTCATGAGCGCGCCACAACTCTCGGTGATCATCCCGGTTTACAACGAAGAGGCCAACCTCCCGCGGCTGCACCCCCGGCTCCTGGAAGCGCTTCAGGCACTGGGGCGAAGCTTTGAGATCCTTTACATTGACGATGGCAGCACCGATGGGAGCTTCCGCGCCCTGACGGCGCTGGCGGAAGGAAACTCCGGGGTGAAGGTCATCCGCTTCGCGCGCAACTTTGGCCAGACAGCGGCCATGGCCGCCGGGTTCGAGCATGCCCGGGGCGAGGTGATCGTTCCGCTGGACGCCGACCTTCAAAACGACCCCGAGGACATGGGCAAGATCCTGAAAAAGCTGGAGGAGGGCTATGACGTGGTCAGTTGCTGGCGGAAGGAGCGGAAGGATCCCTGGCTCACCCGCCGCCTGCCCTCCGCCGTGGCCAACAAGCTGATCTCCTGGATCTCGGGGGTCCATCTCCACGATTACGGATGCACGTTAAAAGGCTACCGGCGCGAGGTGACTCAGCACATCCGCCTCTATGGAGAAATGCACCGGTTCATCCCCATCTTCGCCTTCTGGGCCGGGGCGCGGGTGGCAGAGATCGTCGTCCGCCACCATCCTCGGCAGGTAGGGCGGTCCAAGTACGGTCTCTCCCGCACCCTCAAGGTGCTCCTCGATCTGGTCACGGTGAAATTTCTCACCAGCTTCTCCACCAAACCCATGTACTTCTTCGGGGGAGCGGGAAGTCTGCTGTGCGCCGGCGGCATCCTGTTCGGGGTCATCACGCTGGTGGAAAAATACACGGCGGGCACCAAAGCTCATCGCAACCCACTCCTCCTGCTGGCCGCAACCCTCTTCCTGATCGGGGTTCAGTTTGTCCTGATGGGCGTGGTGGCAGAGCTCGTCATCCGGACCTACCATGAGAGTCAGAACAAACCCACTTACATTATCCACACCATCATCAACGGCGCAGCCGCGCCCCGCAGGAGAATCGGTGGGCTCTACGGGGAAAAGTCCGAGTGAAAGGACTTGAAGATTGGAAGACTGGAAGCATGGAAGGCTGGGGAGCCCGTGGAATGAGGTTTCCCAATCTTCCAGTCTTCCGGCTGTGTTATCATAGGAAGGGTCAAAAAGGGCCAGGAACAGCTCTCGAGGGCCCTGGCGGCCGATCATGGTGGATATTTACGAAGAGATCGTTCGGCTGAGAAAATCGGGCGAACCGGCGGCGCTGGTAAGCCTCATCGGGGCGAAGGGCTCCCTGCCTCGCAAAGATGCCGCGAAGATGCTGGTGCGCAGAGACGGGAGCTTCGTGGGCAGCATCGGGGGCGGCTGCACCGAGGCCGAAGCCTGGCAACACGCCCGCAAGGTCATCGAGTCGGGAGAGGCGACCGCCCTGACCTTCCATCTGACCCAGGACGACGCCGCTGAGTCCGGCCTCCTGTGCGGCGGAACCATGGAGGTGTACATCGAGCCCATCTATCCGGACCCCGTGCTGTACATCTTCGGCGCCGGCCACATCGCCCAGCCACTGTGCAAGATTGCGTCCATGGTGGGGTTCCAGGTCGTGGTGGCTGACGACCGCCCCATGTTCGCCAACCGCGACCGCTTCCCCGACGCCCACGAGATCCTGGCGGAGAACGATTTTGAGGAAATCTTCCCGAAGGTGAAGGTCAACGAATATTCCTACATTGTCATCGTCACTCGAGGCCACCGGCACGACCTGACCGTGCTCCGCTGGGCCGTCCAGACCGATGCCCGGTACATCGGCCTGGTGGGAAGCAAGCGCAAGATCGCCATCCTTTTTAAGGAAGTGGAACAGGCGGGAATCCAGGTGGAGAGAATGGATCGTATCTACACGCCCATCGGACTGGAGATCGGTTCGGAGACTCCTGAGGAGATCGCCGTCAGCGTCGCCGCCGAGTTGATCGCCCTTCGCAAGGCCGTAGACGTCTCATCCTTGACCAAGTCCCGAGTACGGGAGATGATCGAAAAAGTCCGCGAGAAATCCCTCGCAAAGTAACCCTGCTGGATCCTCCTGGTGTGCATCGCCACCGGGCAACGCCCAGACCTTCTGTCTCAGAGGCAGGCCTCTTGGACCGTGGCTCGGGGGATGGCGCCCTCCCGAAGAACTCTGGGCTCCCCTCCACACAGGTCCACCACCGTGGAAGGAGTGTCCCGGAACGAGACCCCCCCGTCCACCACCAAGTCCACCCCGTGAGGCCATTCGGCAGCGGCCCGCAGACCGTCCGTCAGGGGAGGCTGGCCTGCCAGGTTTGCGCTGGTGGAGACCAGAGGGAAGCGGCATCTTTCGATCAAACGGTTGACGAACGGAAAATCGGCGTGGCGGACCGCCACGGTTCCAAGAATATTGGCGATGCGCAACGGGGCTATGGGCGACGCGGGAAGGACTAGCGTCAGGGGACCGGGCCAGAACCGATCCGTCAGCTTACGGAAGAGGGGCGGCAACGGTCTCGCCAGATGTCCTACCATGTCGGCGTCGGACACCAGGAGGAGGAACGGCTTCCGCTCTTCCCTGCCCTTCAGGCTGTAGATCCGCTCCACCGCATCGTCCCGATAGGGATTGCAGCCGATGCCGTAGACCGTATCGGTGGGATAAACGATCACTCCACCGCCCCTCAGGACAGCAGCGACGCGGTCTATCTCTTCGTCGGTGGCCTTCCAGGGATCCAGTTTCAGGACAGCCGCTTTCCGGCGAAGCTTCACTTCTATATGATAGCCGAGATGCTGCGGCCATGATCACCAGCAAAGGAAACCGGCAGGTCAAAGAGCTCCGCAAGCTGCTGGCGGGCAAAGTGCTGGCCGACCGGTTCTTGGTGGAAGGCACCCGTCTCTTCGAAGAGGCCCTGAGTGCCCGCGTGGAATTCCTGCACATCCTCACCAGCCCGCGGCTGGATGCCACTCCCCGGGGCCTCGTCGTGAGGGACCGGTTGAGAAAGCTGCCATTCCCCCGCGACGAAGCCACGGATCAGGTGCTGGATTCGTTGAGCGAGGTGGAAACGCACCAGGGGATCATCGGCGTCGCTCGCCGCCGGTCTTGGGATTGGGACCAGCTCCTGTCGGCGGATCATCCTCCTCCCTTGATCCTGCTGGTCTGCGGCGTCCAGGACCCGGGAAACCTGGGGACCTTGATCCGGGCCGCGGATGCCGTGGCCGCCACAGCAGTGCTGACCTCGAAAGGCACCGTCCATCTGCACAACCCCAAGGCGGTTCGATCCACGATGGGCTCCATCTTCCGGGTCCCGGTGTTCGAGCACATGGAAGATGAAGCCTTGACCGCGCTCAAGGCACGGTACCGCTTCGTGGGAACCGCGCCCCGGGTCGCTATCCCTTATCTGGAGGCAGACTACCGCAGCCGCACCGTGGTGGCAGTGGGCGGCGAGCCCCAGGGAATTCCCGAGGCGCTTTCGCCATGGATGGACCAATTCGTCACCATCCCCATGGATTCGGCGGTTGATTCGCTGAACGTGGCCCTGGCCGCGACCCTGGTCCTGTACGAGGCCTACCGGCAGCGGGGCTTTCGCAGCTCGCGCCTCTCCTAAGATTTCGCCACCGTTGGAGAAGGTGCGGAGAACCTCCGGGGCTGGCGTTCCAAAAAGCGATGTCGGGGCGAAGCAAGGCACATATAATTGACCGACATGGGAATAGGATAGAACATGCCCAAAGGCAGGCGAAACGCCATCGGAAAGGGTAATGGCGCCAACCTGGGCTTTGAAGAGAAGCCGTGCAGCTGGCCTCCGGGTTGACCTCCCGGAGGAGGTCGGACGTAGCCGCCTTGCATGGCACGGTCCACCACTCAACTAGCGAAGCCGGTCGCCGGTGACGCCCGCCGGCGACAGTAATTCGCCGGAACTCGAGGAGCCTAACCATGGACATTGACGAGCTTCTCAAGGCGAAGCGGGAGGAGATCCTCCGCCTTGCCGCCGAACACGGCGCCCGGAACGTGCGCCTCTTCGGCTCGGTCGTGCGCGGCGAGGCCAAGCCAAACAGCGACGTGGACTTTCTTGAGGAACCGCGACCGGTTGTGGGAGCGCAACGCCCAGGACGAAACGGGAACCGCCGTGTGGGATAATTCATAGAGGCAGGAGGACCACGAAGGCTTACATGGATCTGTTCAGCAAGGCAGGGATCAAGCCGGCGGTGGAGGACACTCGCCACAGTCCCCTGGCGGAACGGATGCGTCCCCGGACCCTGGAAGAGTTTGTGGGCCAGGACCATCTCACGGGCCCGGGGAAGGTCCTGCGCAGCGCCCTGGAGAAGGACGAGCTTTCCTCGGCGATTCTCTGGGGCCCTCCCGGCTCCGGGAAGACCTCCCTGGCCCGGATCATCGCCGAGAAGACGCGCTCTCACTACATCGCCTACAGCGCCGTGCTGTCCGGGATCAAGGAGATCAAGACCGTGATGGCGGAGGCAGAACGCTTCCGTCGCGCCACCGGCCGGCGGACCATCCTGTTCATCGACGAAATCCACCGCTTCAACAAGGCGCAACAGGACGCGTTTCTCCCCTACGTGGAGAGGGGCGACATCATCCTGATCGGAGCCACCACCGAGAACCCTTCCTTCGAAGTCATTGCGCCCCTGCTCTCCCGGGCGAAGGTTTACGTGTTGAACCCCCTCGAGCCAGCCCAGATCGTGCAGATCCTCAAACGGGCCCTTCAGGAC
>JACQTF010000084.1 GCA_016210925.1 Acidobacteriota bacterium
CCGCTACGTGACGGAGGTCATTGCGGAGCGGATTCGCTTTCTGGGCGGGCGGAACGAGGCCGCAACGAGCCCTGGGACGCCGTCACCAGAGGGGCCAGAGGAAATGGAGGATTCTCGCCTCTGACCCGATCCGTCCGTGAAAGCATGCAGGCCCGATATTGCTTTACGCGCGACATTTCGGGCGGGTCGGGGTCTGATATACTGGCGGATATGACGCACGTCTCGGAGGCGGGCCCTCCCTCCCCGTCGTCCCGCCTCCTTCTCTTCGCTCAGGGCATTCATCTCAAAAAGCTGTTCGGCTGGTCCATCTATTCCTTCCTGGTGCTTTTGTCTATCGTTCTAGGAACCTTCGCGGGACTTTATTTGGGTTACCGGTTGGATGTTCCCCAGGTTCGTGCCCTGGAGGACTACCGGCCGGACGTGGTCACCCAGGTGTTCGCCAAGGACGGGACAAAGATCGGTGAGTTTTTCATCGAGCGGCGGATCCTGGTGCACTATGACCAGATTCCGTTGCGATTCAAGCAGGCCATCGTGGCCGCCGAGGACGAAACCTTCTGGACCCACACCGGTGTGGATCTCTCCGGCATCCTCCGGGCCTCGTACCGGAACCTGAAGGCCTGGAGCCTCGCGGAAGGGGGAAGCACCATCACCCAGCAGCTGAGCAAGTTGTTGTTTCTCTATCCTCCGGAAAAGACGTTCGAGCGGAAATTCAAAGAAGCCCTGCTGGCGTTTCAGATCGAAAAGTACTACACGAAGGAGCAGATCCTCACGCTGTACGCCAATCAGATCTACATGGGCCACTGGGTGTACGGGATTGCCGCAGCGGCGGAATTTTACTTCGACAAGCCCCTGGAGCGCCTCACGCTGGAAGAATGCGCGCTGCTGGCCGCCATCCCCAAATCGCCCAAACGATACTCGCCTCTGCTGAACCCCGAGAACGCCCGATCGCGCCGAAACTGGGTACTGCAGCGGATGGCGGAAGAGGGTTACATCACACGGCAGGAGGCCCGGCAAGCACAGTCCGTCCCGGTCCGGCCGCGGTCCCCGGAGCGAAGGAACACGCTGGCGCCCTACTTCCTGGAGTGGGTGCGGCGGGACCTGGAGAACCGGTACGAGACCGAGGAGATCTGGAGAAAAGGGCTACAGGTCTGGACCACGTTGGACGCCCGGTTGCAAGAGTCGGCCCGCCGGGCGCTGGCGGAGGGGCTGTTGGCATACGACAAGCGCCGGGGCTGGCGCGGAGTATCGGAGAAGGTGGCAGATCCGGAGCACTATTCTCACGAGGACTGGCGGTGGCCTGTCACCGAAGGGCAACGGGTCACCGGTGTGGTCTTGCAGGCGGACGCTTCCCGCGCGCTGGTCCGAATCGGCCATCTGCGAGGCGAGCTGGATTCCCAGGGCATGGCCTGGACGGGACGACGGCGTCCCTCGGACATCCTGCGCCGGGGCGACCTCGCCTGGTTCCGGGTCGCACAGTTGGACCTCTCCAAGGGAGTTCTCCGAGTCCTCTTGGACCAGAAGCCCGAGGTGGAAGGGGCGCTGGTGGCGGTGGAAAATACCTCTGGTGAGATCAAGGCCATGGTGGGAGGCTTCGATTTCGACCGGAGTAAGTTCAATCGGGCCACCCAGGCGCGGCGCCAGACCGGCTCCGCCTTCAAACCCTTCATCTACGTCACCGCCCTGGAGAACGGCCTGAAAGAGTCGGACACCGTGCTCGACGCTCCCTTACACTTCCGGGATCGCCCGGGCCGGGTCTGGTCCCCTACCAACTATGACGGGAAATACAAGGGGCTGGTGACGGTGCGCACCGCCGTCGCCGAATCCAGAAACATCCCTGCCGTCCGCCTCGCCTCCCGCCTGGGCATCGACAAGGTCGTGAACACAGCGCGGCGGTTCGGGATCAGCGGTCCCCTGCAACCCTACCTGTCCACGGCCCTGGGGGCCTCGGAAGCCACCCTGCTGGAGATGACCTCCGCCTATAGCGCTTTCCCCAACAAGGGCATTCGCGTCAAGCCACATTTCATTCAAGGGGTGGAGGACTACATGGGCATCCCCCGGGAGGAAGGTCGCGTCGAGGTGGAGGAAGTCACTTCGCCGGAAGTGGCCGACGCTATGGTGCGGTTGCTGCGGGGAGTGGTGGAGTTCGGCACGGCCACCCGCGCGCAATCGCTCCACCAGTTCGTGGCTGGCAAGACCGGGACCACCGACGATTTCACCGACGCGTGGTTCATTGGCTTCACGCCCTCCCTGACGGCGGGCGTCTGGGTGGGCTTCGACATCAAGAAGAGTCTGGGGGACCAGGAAACCGCAGCCCGGGTCGCCCTGCCAATCTGGATCTCCTTCATGTCACAACTGGAACAAATGGAGACTCAGATGGCACACCAGACTAAGCAGGAAGTTGGAAGAGTGAAGGATAGGAAGGCTGGAAGAATGGAAGAATGGAAGGTTGGAAGAATGGGACGCTGAAGAGGTCAGGGAGTCTTCCAGCCTTCCAGTCTTCCAGTCTTCCAGGTTCTTAGTGGTCGCGTTCGATGATGAACTCGGGAATGCTGACGAGGGCGTCCTTGATCCGGGAGGGGGGGAAGGGTTCCAGGTGCTCCCGGGCGGCGAGGGCGTACTGACGGGCTTTGTCTCGGGCTCGGTCCAGAGTGCGAAAGGCACGCACCAGCTCCAGAATTTGCTCTTTTTGCACGCTGAAGAAGCCCTGTTCCTGCAGGACCCGGCGCACGAGCTGGGAGTGTTCGGGCCGGTCCAGCTCCAGGAGATAGATCAAGGGCAACGTGAGCCTTCCTTCCTTCAAGTCACTGCCCACGGGCTTGCCCAAGACCGACTCGGACGACGTAAAATCCAGCAAATCATCCACCAACTGAAAAGCCATCCCGACGCTGTAGCCATAGCGGGCCAGCGCCTCCTCCTGCTCCACGGAAACGTCGCCGAGGACGCCCCCGATGCGGGCGCATCCTGAAAAAAGAAACGCCGTCTTACGTTCCACGATGGCCAGGTGCTGGCCCTCCGTGATGGTCAAGTGCCCGTTCAGGTCCAACTGGATCAGCTCCCCTTCGATCATTTTTCGGGTAATGTCGGTGAGGAGGTCGAGGATTTTGAAATTGCGCTCGCCCAGGGCCAAGCTGAAGGAGGTCATGTACAGCCAGTCCCCCATGAGCACAGTGATCTCATTTCCCCACCGCGCGTTGACCGAGGGCCGGCCCCGGCGCACTTTGGCCTCATCGATGATATCGTCGTGGACCAGGGTGGCAGCGTGGATCATCTCCACCACCGCCGCCAGCCGGATGGCCTCAGGTCCGCGAAACCGGCACAGCTGGGCCGCCAGAAGCAGCAGGGCCGGTCGCACCCTCTTGCCGCCGCTGGAATGGATGTAGGATCCGATCTGGGAAATGAGCCGAACGCTGGAATCGGCCTGTCGTGCCAATTCCTGCTCGACGGACCGAAGATCCTCGTCCACCAGTTGGAAGATTTCCTGTGACGTCATGCGCACGCCGCCCGGGCTCCAGACCGTCATCTGGCTTCGCCGGTCGCCGGTTTCAGAAACAACCCCCTGAAGTTCCTCAGGGTCCATTCGCCTATCTCCTCTGGCGAAACTCCTTTGAGAGCCGCCACGGTTCGCACCACCTCCAAGACGTAGGCCGGTTCATTGCGCTTTCCACGATGAGGGACGGGAGCCAGGAAGGGACAGTCGGTCTCCACCAGCAACCGGTCCAGGGGCACAGCACAGGCGGCCTCTCGCAAGGACTCCGTCTTCGGAAAGGTGATAATCCCGGACAAGGAAATCATCAGTCCCAGCGCCAGACACTGCTCGGCGAAACGGGCACCGCCTGTGAAGCAATGCATCACCCCGGCCGAACGGACACCTTCCGCACCTGCCTTGAGGAGAGCCACCGTGTCCTCCTCGGCCTCGCGGCTGTGGACGATCACGGGCAGCCTCATCGCCGCTGCGAGTTCCAGTTGTTCCTCGAACGCCCGCAACTGATCGACCCTCGGGGAGAAGTCATAATGATAATCCAGGCCAATCTCCCCCACCGCCACGACTTTTTCGCGGGCACAATGGTCCCGGATTCGCTGGTACACGTCCGGGCCGGCGTGGCACGCGTCGTGAGGATGGAGTCCCGCACTGGCATACACGCCGTCGTGGGCGTTCGCCAGGCGCAGACTGTGCTCCAGCGAATCCCCCTGAGGAGCCGCGCTGCCCACCACCAGCATCCACTGAACCCCTGCGGCTCGGGCACGGGCCAGGACCTCGTCCCGGTCTCCGTCAAACTGCTCCTGGTCCAGGTGCGTGTGGGAGTCCACGAACATGAAAAACCCAAACCCAAAACTCTGAAACTCGAAACCTGAAACCTCTGAACACGACGTCTCAGGTTTCAGCTTTTGGGTTTGTAGTTCGATGACTACTTCAAGGATGCACCGTTGGGCACTTCTTCGGTGAACGTCACCAGGACTGGCTCGCCGTTCACCGTGGCCGCAACGATCATCCCGTTCGATTCCACTCCCATCAACGTTGCCGGCTTCAGGTTGGTCACCACCACCACCTTCTTCCGCAGGAGTTGTTCTGGCCCGTAGCGTCTCCCGAACCCGCCGACCACTTGCCGTTGCTCCGTCCCGATGTCTACCTGAAGCTTGATCAACTTACTGGATCCCGGAACCCATTCCGCCTCCAGGATCTCGCCTACTTGCATTTTGACCCGCGCGAAGTCGTCGATGCCAATCAGTTTTTCCAAAGACGCGTCCCCCTTGCCCGGTTGCGGGGCAGAAGGCTCGGGGGCCGCCGCCTCCGATTTGGGCTTTTCCATGCCAGCCTTCTCGATAAACTTCTCTCGATCCAATCGCGGAAAGAGAGCTTCCCCGATGCTCACCAAGGATTCCGGTTGGAGCTTTCCCCACGCCAGTTCCTGCATCTTGAACCCGTGAACCGATCCGGAACAACCCAGCTGGCTCCAAAGGCGCTGGGCGGCCTGGGGAACCACGGGGGCCAACAGGACAGCCAGGAACCTCAAAGCCTCGGCCGCCGTATACAAAACCGCAGCAAGGCGGCTGCGCTTGGATTCGTCCCGAGCCAGCTGCCAGGGCTCGTGGAGGACCAGATACCGGTTGACCTCGCCCACCAGCTCCCACACCGTTTCCAGACCCCGGCTGAGGGCGAAAGCGTCAAAGTGCTTCCGCCATTCCGCCAGGGTCCGTTCCGCCTTGGCCTGAAGCGCACCGTCCGAGGGATCGCGTTCGGTGGCAGCCGGGACCCGATGGGCAAAATAGGTGGCGACCATCTTGAGAATGCGGCTGACCAGGTTCCCCAGATCATTGGCCAGGTCGCTATTGGCCCGCAGCAGGAACGCGTCCACTGAAAAATTTCCATCCGCTCCCAGAGGAATCTCCCGCACCAAGAAGTATCGAAGGCTGTCCGAGGAGGCCGCCTCGATGAAGCGGAAGGGCTCGATGACGTTGCCCCGAGACTTGGACATTTTCTGGCCCTCCACCATCCACCAGCCGTGGGCCAGAATCTGACAGGGGGGCTCCAGACCAGCAGCCATCAAGAACGCGGGCCAGTACACCGCGTGAAAGCGGAGAATGTCCTTGCCCACCAGTTGCACCTGGGCGGGCCAGTATTTGCGAACCCGGCGCTCGTCGCCCCCGAAGCCCAGGCCCGACAGATACCCTGTGAGGGCGTCGAACCAAACGTAGATGATGTGGTGCGCGTCCGTCGGAACGGGGATGCCCCAGCGAAAGGAGGTTCGGCTCACGCTCAGGTCCTTCAGGCCCCCCTTCACGAAACTGACGATCTCGTTCATCCGGGAGGGGGGGAGGACGAACGTGGGATTCTGCCGGTACAAATCCAAAAGAGGTCCCTGGAAGCTCGAGAGCCGGAAAAAATAGCTGTCCTCCGTGATAAATTCGGTGGGGCGGCCGCAGTCGGGACACAGGGGCTGCTCCTCCCGGGTCTCGGGCACGAAGGCCTCGTCGAAGACGCAGTACCACCCGCTGTATTTTCCCAGATAAATGTGGCCGTTGTCCTGGACGAGCTGGAAGATCTTGCTGGCCGCACGGAGATGCCGCGGCTCGGTGGTCCGGATAAATTCATCGTAGGAAATGTGGAGCTGCGTCCAGGCGCGCTTGTATTCTTCGGCGACACGGTCTGCCCACTCCTGGGGCTGCATCTGCTGTTCCCGCGCCGCCCGCTCGATCTTTTGTCCGTGTTCGTCGGTACCGGTCAAGAGACAGACATCGTCACCCGCCATGCGCCGGTATCGGGCGATCACGTCCGCCACGACGGTGGTATAGGTGTGTCCCAGGTGAGGAGGGGCGTTGACGTAATACAGGGGCGTGGTCAAATAAAATCTGGACATGAAACCGCTTCATTCCTGAACTGCGCACATCCTATTCCGTCCTGGATCGGCTGGACAAATAACTCTGGTTAGCGCGAGCGAGGACTTCCTTTAAGGGCCTTCCGGTGCGCTCTGCGATGCGTTTACAATCCTCATACTCGGGTGCGAAATTGACGATCCGCCCGTCCAGCTTCGACTCCTTCACCCGCACGGAACCCCACGGCGTTCGCACCCCGACGAGCTCTCGCTGCAAGGTCTTACGGAGCACATGGAAATATCTTACACCAACTGTGGTGGTCTCTGTAAATATCAATGTGGCCAGCGCGTCTACCGACTCGGGCTTGCAAAGCAGGGTGAGCAGGGTGCCGGGGCGATTTTTCTTCATCTGAACCGGCGCCAGGAAAAGGTCCAGCGCCCCCAGTGCGAACGCGCGTTCCCAGAGGTAGCCGAAGAGCTGGGGATTCATGTCATCGATGTTGACCTCCATCTGGACAGCGGAGAACCCCTCAGGCAGCGGTTCCTCGGCATGCCGGGCGAGGAAAACGCGGAGCATGTTGGGATGGTCCGGCTCTTGCCGTGTCCCGGCACCGTACCCGATGCGTTCCACCACCAGCAAGGGCTGGAAAGCGAACCGGGTGCAGACGGTGGACAGGATGGCGGCGCCCGTCGGCGTGGTCAATTCGCCGGCGGCCTCTCCGGCATAGGTGGGAATGCCTTTCAGCAACTCCGCCGTGGCTGGCGCCGGAACAGGGTACACCGTGTCACGGAAACGCACCGTGCCCCTCCCCACGTTGATGGGAGACGCGTAAAACTCTTCCACACCCAGCAGCTCAAAACCGACACAGGCTCCGACGATGTCCACCAGGGCGTCTACGGCTCCCACCTCGTGAAAGTGCACCTGGGAGGTGGGGACGCCATGAACACGGCCTTCCGCCTCCGCCAACCGGCGGAAGATGGCCCGGGACCGTTCCCGAACCCCTTCAGAAAGGCGGCTCCTCACCAGCAGCCGCTCGATGTCGGGGTACGCTCTCTTGCGAACTTCCTTTCCGGCCTTCACTTCGAGCTTTTTTCCCGCGATCCCGGCCCGCACCGCGGAATCCGCCCTCAACCGGTAGGAGCCGATGTCCATCTTGTTCAACTCTCGCTTCAGGGCAGCAAAACTCAGACCCAGATCGAGCAGCGCCCCCAGGATCATGTCTCCGCTGGCACCAGAAAATACGTCAAAGTACAGAAGCCTTTTCATGAACTTTCTTCATCCCGCTGGCCAACCTGGCAAATCACTTGGTCCAGCGCCGGCAGGACCACTGCCGCCGGCCCCCGCAACGAGACATCCGCGAACGGCGTGAAGGGGGTCGAATCAGGGTTCACTTCCACCACGCAGGCGCCTGCCTCCCGGGCCACCCACGGCAGAGAGGCAGCAGGCTGGACCAGCGCGGAGGTGCCCACCACGAAAAAGAGCTGGCAGGATCGAGCGACCTCGACCGCACGGCGCCATGCGGCCTCGGGCAATGACTCGCCGAACCAAACGACCGCAGGCCTCAGCAGGTTCCCGCAGTGGCAGCGCGGCGGGATTGCCGGCAAAGGGACTGCCTCATTTCGCTCCCGAACGCCACAGCCGGCGCAGCGCAGCTCCCACAGGTCCCCATGCAGCTTGACCAGGTTCCGGCTGCCGGCCCGATCGTGAAGCCCGTCCACGTTTTGGGTGACCAGCCAGAACTCTTCGAAGCGTCGCTCCCAGTCCGCCAGGACCCGGTGAGCCGCATTGGGCGAGCAAGACGCGATCTTACTCCGGCGCCATTCGTACCATTCCCAGACCAGCCGGGGATCCCGCTGGAAGGCCTCGGGCGTAGCCAGTTCTTCCGGGCGAAACTGCTTCCAGAGCCCCTTCGGCCCCCGGAAGGTGGGCACACCGCTCTCGGAAGAGACCCCGGCTCCCGTGAGAGCCGACACGCGGCGGGCACCCTCCAACCGTTCGATCAAGGCCGCCGGGATTTCCATAGGGACCTTTTAGCACGAATTCACGGCCACTAACACCTGAAACTCCGAAACCTGAGACCCGAGACCTGAAACTCTAAGAGGATAGAGGATGGAGGATCGAGGATCGAAGATCAACCACCACAGGCCCCCATCCTCCATCCTCGATCCTCGATTTTCGGCTTTCAGGTTCACCTGGCTAGGTATTGCGTCGAAGTTCTCTGCAGGCAAGAATCGTGCTAGGTTAAGGAAGCAGAAATGTTGAATCGGATCCGGGAGCAGATCGAGGCGCGGCTGGTGGCCTTCGTGCGGGAGACCTACGGGGTCTCCCTGGAAGGCCTGGTGGTGGAGACGCCGCCGAAGATCGAGTTGGGTGAGCTGGCTTTCCCTTTCCCTTTCGAGCTGGCCAAAAAGCTCCACCGCCCTCCCCGCTCTATCGCCGAGGAGGTAGCGGGCAACATCGGGTCGCTTCCCTGGACCCGAAAGCTGGAAGCCGCCGGAGCGGGATATCTGAACGTCCACCTGGACAGAGCCCTGGTCTTCAGAACTCTCTACGACAGCATCCTGGATGGCCGGTACGGCGTCGAGGCAGAGGAAACACCCGGAAAAATCATCGTCGAGCATACCAACATTAACCCCAACAAGGCAGCTCACATCGGACATCTCCGAAACGCGGCCCTGGGGGACACCTTCGTACGCATTCTCCGGTTTCTGGGCCATCCTGTGGAAACCCAAAACTACATCGACAATACGGGAGTTCAGGTGGCCGACGTGGTGGTCGGTTTCCAGCACGTGGAGAAAAAATCCCTGGACGAAGTGGCCCGCATCGATGGCAGGTTTGACTACTACTGCTGGGACCTGTACGCGCGCGTCTCGTCCTTCTACCCGCAGAACCCCCAGAGGCTGGATCTGCGCCAGCGGGCCTTGAAGGAGATCGAGGAGGGCGACAACGCCACGGCAGCCCTGGCGGAACACATCTCCACGCGCATCGTCCAGGCCCACCTGAACACCATGAATCGGATTGGGGTGCGGTACGACCTACTGCCCCG
>JACQTF010000082.1 GCA_016210925.1 Acidobacteriota bacterium
CCCCGGAGCCCCCGGCTGCTTTCCTTGATTGCCTCGATCTTGGATTTCGTGCCCATTGCACTCCACCAAAAAACAAAAAAGCCCGCCGCCGGTTTTTCCGGCGGCGGGCTCTAAGTGCCCTTCAGGAAATGAAAATTCAGGTCATGATGGACAGACCGCCACCGGAAGCCCCCTTTGGAGCCGACGACAACACGCGCAGCCCTTCCAGTTGCCGATCCTGTCTATCATTGGACCTCGAACCGAATCTACTTACGGACCGCCTTCTTGTCAAGCTTTTTTTGGCATGGAATTACTCCCACTCCGGGAACGCAAGGGGCCCGGAAGGCTGTGCTAGAATGACTGCGCGGGGCAACCTGGTGGTTGCTGTGGGGTACGGACGAGGAGCGAGAGGCGGTGCAGGCGGAAGCTCCCGGTTTGATCCAACCTGAGTCTGGTCGAAGCAAAGTAAGGTATTTTGATTCAGAACGACTCACTTTGCATCCATCGAGTCCCAACCCCGATCCGTCGATAACGGCTGGCGCAGAGTCGCCTAGGATGGGCTTCGTGCTGACCGACGGATCGGGGTCCCAATCGGATGCGGCCCCTTCGCTGCCGTTGATTTCCACCGTCGGGGAGTGGGCCGATCGAACCATGATCCTGTGAATCTCGCCTGGGTTTCTCTGGCGGCGCTCGGGATGGCGATCGTGGCGGGGATCCTGTGGCGCCTGAACGTGGGCCTGCTCTCCCTAGCGCTGGCGTTCGCCGTGGGCGTGGGTTTGGGCGGAATGAAGGTTGCGGCGGTGACCGCCGGCTTCCCCGTTCAGCTCTTTCTGGTCCTGGTGGCGGTGACGCTGCTGTTCGCCCAGGCCCAGGTCAACGGCACCTTGGACAAGGTAGCCCGGCAGGCGATCCGCCTGGCCCGCGGAAACCCAGGCCTGGTCCCCATTCTGTTTTTTGGCCTTGCGGTGGGCATTGCTACTCTGGGGGCAGGCAACATCGGCGCCATCGCGCTGCTGGCCCCGGTGGCCATGGCTGCTGCGGGAAGGATGGGCATCAGCGCCTTCCTGATGACCCTCATGGTGGCCAACGGCTGCAACGCCGGCGCCTTCTCACCGGTGGCTCCCACGGGGATCGTGGCCAGCGAGCTCATGTCCCGGGCCGGGTTGGGAGGGATGGAGTGGCGTACGTACTGGAACACGTTCGCTGTCCAATCCTTCGTGGGGTTCGCCGGTTATTTTCTCTTCGGTGGTCTCACCCTTCTTTTGCGTCACGACCGCCGCCGCGGAGCCGTCGCCGTTGCTGCCGGGTTGCCGGCTGAGCGCACCGAGCCTTTCACGGGCAAACAGTGGCTGACCCTGGTGGTCATCGCCGGGCTGCTGGCTGCGGTGATCCTGTTCAAGGTGGACGTGGTGGTCGGCGCGTTCATCGGGGTGGCCATCCTGATGCTATCCCGGGCCGCCGACGAGGAGGCAGCGGTCCGAGCGATGCCGTGGAACACCGTTCTGATGATCTGTGGCGTCGTCATGCTTGTGGCGTTGCTGGAAAAGACCGGGGGGATTCAGGTCATTGTAGGCCTGCTGGTGCGTTTTTCCACCCGCACGACGGTGACGGGTGTGGTGGCCTTCGTGACGGGTGTGGTGTCCGCATATTCCAGCTCCATGGGCGTGGTGCTTCCCACGTTCCTGCCCACGGTTCCAGGTCTGGCCGAACGCCTGGGCGCTGATCCGCTGGCCATTGCCTCGTCCATTAACGTGGGCGCCCACCTGGTGGATGTGTCCCCCCTCTCCACCATCGGGGCGCTTTGCGTCGCGGCCGCGCCTAACACGGAAGATCGGCACGCGCTCTTCAACAAGGTGCTTGCCTGGGGGCTGTCCATGTCGGTCGTGGGGGGTCTGGTCTGTTTCGTGTTCTTCGGGCTCCTGTGACTGCCTGAGGGAACCATCCCCAAATTCGAGGCATCGCCGTGGAGAACCAAGAGAGACAATTGCTGAGGGCCCTGGGCCGGTGGGACCTGTTGGGCCTGGCTCTGAATGGGATCATCGGAGCGGGGATCTTTGGCCTGCCTGCCCTGGCGGCCGAACTCATGGGCGCGGCCAGCCCGCTGGCCTTCGGAGCGTGTGGGGTCATTGCCGGGTTGATTGTGGCCTGCTTTGCCGAGGCCGCCAGCCGGTTCGACGCCACCGGGGGGCCCTACCTCTATGCTCGCACCGCCTTCGGCTCCTTCATCGGATTCGAGGTAGGCTGGGCTGTGTGGTTGGCTCGCGTGACTGCGTTTTCGGCCAACACCGTCCTGATGGTCTCTTATGCCGGCTATTTCTGGCAGCCGCTGACGCGCGAGGTATCACGCGCTCTGTTGATCACACTGGTCATGGGACTGCTGGCCGCCGTGAACGTTCGCGGCGTCCGCCATGGCGCTGGCACGGGAGATGTGCTTCTGATTGCCAAGCTGCTTCCCCTGACCCTTTTCGCCATTGCCGGTCTGTTCTTCGTGGATTGGGGGATCTTTCGCAGGGCACCTGTGCCGAGCCTCGACCATCTGGGGGAATCGTCCTTGCTTCTGCTCTATGCCTTCACCGGCTTCGAATATGGCGCCATCCCTGCGGGGGAGGCGGCCGATCCCAAACGGGATATGCCCCGCGCGCTGACCACGGCGGTTGCAGTGGCGGCCGTGCTCTACATCCTGATCCAGGTGGTGACTGTGGGGACCCTGCCGCGGCTTTCGGGATCGTCCACCCCGCTGGCCGAAGCCAGCGCCCGGTTCCTGGGCTTCGGAGGTGGTGCCCTGATCGCCGCAACGGCGATCCTCTCGGTCTCGGGCAACCTGGTGGCCATCATGCTGGCCACGCCGCGTTTGACCTTCGCCTTCGCCGAGCGTGGCGAACTGCCCGGGTTTTTCGCGCGGGTGCACCCTCGGTTTCGCACCCCGTATTGGTCCATCGTTTCCTTCGCGGTGGTCACATGGGCCATGGCGCTGTCGGGCACGTTCGTGTGGCTGGTGACCCTCAGCGTGGTGGCGCGCTCCGTGACCTATATCGCCACGTGCCTGGCGGTCCTGGTTTTGAGGCGCCGTGGCGATGTCCCCCCCGCCGGTTACACCCTGCCTGGTGGGTGGGCAATTCCGCTGATCGCCACTGCGCTGTCCGTATGGCTGCTCTGGTACGCCCCTCGCCGCGATCTGCTGATTGGCCTCTGGGCTTTGCTGGTGGGTGCCCTGCTCTTTGTGGGTTGCCGGCTTTGGATCAGGGGCAGCAGGGGTCTCCCCTAATGCCGGATGGGCGCCCAATATTTTTCGAACTTAAAGTCGGGGTTGTCGATCTCGGTGTGGCAGGTCTGGCAGCGGGCAGCGGCGTTGCGCCCGTACCCTGAACCAGGGGTCTGGGCGTGGTCGCGGCCGGGACCGTGGCACGACTCGCACTGGACATCTTTGAGCTCCGGTGTGGCGGCGGCGTTCTTAAATCCCCCCGGTTCTCCGAAACCCAGGCTGTGGCAGGCGACGCAGCGGGAGTCCCACAGGCGACCTGTGGTGGACAGGGCCAGGAAGGCGCGGGCATGCTTGCTCTCCCGCCACACGGCGAAGGCCTGCGGGTGGCAGGACGCGCAGGAGAACGACGTGACGTAAGGACTGTTACTCATCTCTTCGGGCCGCTGTTCCTGGGCGATGCGCTGCTGCGCGGCGGAAATGTCCGCCTTCGCCCGGGCCACGAAGTCCAGCAGCTCCGGATCGTCGGGGACCGCCGCATCCAGCATCACCAGGTTGCTGGAGTCCACCTCCAACCGCCCTTCCCGCACGGCGGCCTCGACCACGGTGACCGCCCGGCCTCGCTCGAAGGCATGGACGACGGTGGCAGGACCCGCGGAGTCAGAGAAGAGTTCCCCCGCCGTGGGGTGGTTGGAGACGACCAGGAGGATCTTGGGACTCAGGGGCAGCAAGCGCGAAATCTCGCCGTCCCGCAGGTTGGTGACCAGCACGATGACATCCGCCTGGGGCTCCAGCTCCGCCAAAATGGCCTTCGCGTCTTTCTCCGCATCCTCCACCTGGTAAAACCGCCCCTCCGCCCGGGGGGCCTGGGAGAGCCCCACGATTCCCACGCGGAACGTGCCCTGCTGCAAGGGTACCAGGCGAACGACATAGGGCCTGGGAGCGGGCCACGCCGGATTCCGGGCCTTCAAGTTGGCGGAAACGAACTCGACGGAGCCCGACGGCGCCTTCTGTCCCTGCGACGCCAGTCCGTCCCAGAATGCCAGGTCCTGCGCCGTGACATTGACCGCGTCCACGCCGAGCCGCTCGTAGCCCTCCCGGAGCCAGCGGTTGATAACCTCCTGCTCGGGCAACCCTTGTGCGAAAAGCTCGCCCGCGTCCACCTGCAAGAGGGCCGTGTCCGGATGCCGGGCCGCATACTCCTTGAGAAATCCCCGGCGTCGAGCCAGACCGCCCGACGGATGGGCCAGTCAACCGCAGGGTTCCAGGTTTCCCATCAGATGCCCGGTCACCAGGAAGGCAAGGCGAGTCTTCGGGACGGGCTCGTCTTGGACACGGGACTCGAGCGGTGTTCGGAAAAGGAACAGCCCAGTCCCGCCAAGGCACAGGGACACGATGGTTCTCGCCATCACGCGGCGCACGTCAAAGATGCGTTTCATGGGTGGAGTCACTTTATCAGATTATCAGATCGTTCCGCCGATCTCCAGCGCCGGCGCGCGCAGCAGCTTTGTCGTTTTCGGGACCGGGCTCTTTTCAGGCGACCCCGTTGTCCGAGGTCTTCGCCGCAGTATTGATTCTCCTGCTGGGTGTTTGATCGGCAACTTTCTTTCCCGGGCGGTGAGAGGCTGCGATGCTTCCGGTCATGCTCCGGCTCGGATCCGGCGCCAACCTTTTTAAGGTGCGGGGCCTCTCCTGGAGGCAAAGGGCGGGGCTGTGTCTGATCTTCGTTCGCCTGACATCTGAACGAAGAGGCTATCAAGGCGGACGATGGTTTCGTCCAGCTTGAGGGACACGGTGCGCAGTTCCGACAGGAGCTGTTGGACATCTTGCTTGAAAGTGGCCTGGCCATCGGTGATGGTTTGGCTCATCTCTTGAAGGGCCACGCCACTCTTGGCCGTCTGGTCGCTGAGCTGCTCCAAAAGAGATTTATTCGCGGCCGCGCTCCCCTCGTAACTCTTCTGCAGGAGTCGAATCTGGTTCTGCAGCATCAAAATGTCGCTCTGAAGGCGTCTGATTTCGTCGTCCGTCCCGGCCCCGAGGGGCGCGACCAGGAAGGGAACCAGCCAGAGATTTCGCATCGCAACACCTCCAAACGAGGTTTGAAATCTTCAGCAGGCGATCCAGGCGGTGGTTTGGAACGGCTCCCCTTTCATTGCCTGAGGACAAAGTCGGCGCGGCGGTTTCGGGCCCAGCAGTCCTCCGTCGACGTTGCGCAGACGGGCCGTTCCTCCCCGTAGCTGATGGTGGACATCCTTTCCGGGGAAATCCCCTGGGATACCAGGAACTCCTTGGCCGCGCTGGCGCGGCGGTCCCCCAGTGCCAGGTTGTAGTCGTCCGTCCCGCGCTCATCGCAGTGCCCCTCAATCGTCACGTTCCACCGCGGGTATTGCTGGAGGGCCCGGGCGTTGGCGCGCAAGATCTCCCGGGCTTCGGGACGGAGATCGTACCTGTCAAAATCGAAATAGATGTCCCGCACATTCTGCGCGAAAAGCTCTTCGTCGGAGATTCGAGGCGTCTCCACTCGAGGGGCTTCTGTGACGGTGACGCGGGCACTGGCCGAGCGGGTCCCCCCAGGGCCGGTGGCAGTAGCGGTGTAGGTGGTGGACTGTTCCGGCGAGACCATACGCTGACCCGCGAGAGCCACGTTGCCCACCTCTGGCTCAATGGACACCGTCTCGGCATCGGAAGCCTCCCAGATCAGAGTGGCACTCTCGCCTCTCTGGATGGCCGAGGGGTCCACCTTAAAACTGATGGTCGGCGGTGGAGGTGGGGGAGGCGGAGGGGACTCGGACTCGGCCAACAACGGCGGCGAAGGAGCGGGAACCGCAGCTACCCTCCTCTTACACCCGCTGGAGGCCAGGAACAAAGGAAAGGACAATCCGATCATGAGCATGCCTAAGCGAAACCGCTTCATCATCGCCCTCCTCGGTACGGCATGGTTTTGAAATGTTTCATCGTGGCGGTCCTCACCAAGCACGGCGTCAGGATCCTCGTGGCGGCTGCGACAGGCGGGGAATCAGGAGGATTCGACCCAGGTGAATTCGATTCTGATCGGAGATCTGGTTTGCGCTCAAAATCGTCGTCACAGAGGTTCCGAACCGCCTCGCGATAGCCGTCAGAGTGTCCCCGGGCTGCACGCGATAGCGGACTGAGCCGCCAGCGCGCGCCAGGACGAGATCAGAAGCTGGACGGGCCCCGTTCAGGCGCCGTGCGGCTTCAGCTCCCCTGCCTGGAGGGACCCTGAGCGGCAAACCTGCTGGCAGGCTGCGAGTTCCTCCCCAGACCTGTCCCGTGATCTGGGGATTGTAGTCCTTCAAAATGGCTTCGCTCAGACCTGAGACTCTTGTGAAGTCACGAACCGCGTAATCCCGTTTCAGGTGCAGGGCGTCAAACCGGAGTGGCTTTGCGATGTCCAGCCGTCCAAAGTATTTCGTGTGGTTCCTGGCAACCTCGACAGCGGCCAGGAATTCAGCATAGAAGTTCTGGCTGGCGAAACTAAAGGAGGGAGACTGGTGGCGCTCAATGATGAGGCGCAAATCCGGCCCGTGCAGCTGCTTTGCCCGCAGCATACCGTTGGCTCCGTGATTGTACGCTGTAATTGCCAGCGGCCAATTTCCCAGTTTCAGGTAGTTCTCTTTCAGGAGCTGGGCCGCTGCCTCGCTGGACCGGATCGGGTCGAGACGCTCATCGACGAGGGCATTGATTGTAAGAAAGCGGCGGCCGGTGCTGGGAATGAATTGCCAGATCCCGGCTGCAGCGCTTCGGGAATACGCGCGGTGGTCAAACGAGGACTCGACATGGGGAAGAAGAGCGAGTTCCGCCGGCAGCCCCTCGCGGCGGAAGATCGACTCAATAAGAGGCAGGTACCTGCCCGAGCGAATGATGCCTTCCGAAAACTTCTCCTTGATGCCCCTCTGGTAGCGGATTTTTTCAGCCCGCTCTCGTAAGGATTCCGAGGAAATCGAGTATCCCCATGAGCGCAGCCGGTCGAGGAGCTCGCGGTGCCTGGCGCTGAGCCGAGCCGGGTCGGTCCCGCCCTCGCTCAGATCGCGAAAAATTTCCTGCAACTCCCGTCTTTCCTGGACAAGTCGCTCTTTTTGGCGAACCGCTTCGCGAACATCTTGCGCCACGCTCTTTTCAAAAGTAACCACTCCATAGATCAGTCGAAGATCATTCAGGTCGTGAAAGACCACGTCGCGCTCTCCGTAGTGCGTGAACATCCGTTTCCAGAACTCAATGCGATCTTCAAAGCCTTGATGGGGAAATGTCTCAGTCGTGTGGTTCCGGGACGTGACCTCGCCCGCCCGAAGCGGAAAATGGAGGACCAGAAGGGCCATCAAAAGCTGCATCGCAAAATTTGGTGCCATGAACCACCGCAAACGGGAATGTGCAAAGGCCCGAGGCAAAGACTCCCAAGCGAAATGCACTCTCCGGCCGATGCCCCGGGCTACTTCCTACTGTTCGGCTTCAAGGATCAACCGGGACCCTGCATCCGGGCAAGACTATCTTTTGGCCAACGCCGGTTGCCCCTGGCATCGGCGAACCTGATGTACGGGACCACCCGGGGCGGGCTGCGAAATGGCTGGCCAAAAGATAGCTTTGAGTCGCCGTCTGAAGGTGATTAAATATCGTTCTAGTGTAATCATTTCCCCTCGACGGCTTGGCTCCTGATCAGTCCGTCAGCTCACAAGATCACCGTGCCACGGGCGAGCCCAAGTGAGGTTAAAAGATGATGCGGTTGGATGAGATCCTTTCCCTCTATTCTCAGGGAAACCGGACCAAGGTTTTGACCGCCAGCGCTCTCTTAATTCTGGCCATAGCCTATGTCGACTGGCAGGTCCGGCCCGAGGTTTCCCTGGGTGTGCTTTACGTGATCCCTGTTCTGATTGCAGCGGGGTTCTTGACACCATGGCAGATTCTGGGCCTGGCCGGAGCGTGCGCGCTCTTGCGGGAGGCGTTCGGTCCCTTCTCGTGGGAGGCAGGTTTTGCGACCCGGCTGGCGATGGGGCTGGGTACGTTTTTCAGCTCTGGGCTTCTCGTCAGGGAACTGGTCCGTAACCGCCAGCTCGCCCTGCAACGGGGGCTTCAGCTCGAAGAGCAGGTCAGGCTGCGCCGGGAGGTGGAGGAGCACTTGCGGATGCTGATCGAGAGTAGCCCCGCGGCCATCCTGACGATCGATGCCGCAGGCAAGATCCAAATGGCCAATGAAGCCGCCCACCGGCTGCTGGGCTGTGACGGAGAGTCTCTGAAAGGGGAGATGGCCAGCGCGTATCTGCCGGTTTTGGGCAACGTGCCTCGCGCCGCCGAGGCGAGTCCATCCTTCCGGAGTACGATGGAATGCACGGGCCGGCGTCGTAACGGCGAAGCATTTCTAGCTCACATCTGGTTTTCCACCTACAAAACTCCTTCGGGGCCGTGGTTGGCTGCCATCGTTTTAGATTCGTCCGAGCAGTTGCGCGATCGCGAAGGCTTGAGCTTTCAGTCCCTGATGACCACTTCCCGTATCGTGGTGGGCGCCATGTTGCACGAGGTGAGGAACTTGTGCGCGGCCGCAGCGGTGGCACATGCCAATCTGGCGCGCATGCCGGGACTCGCTGAGAGCGACGACTTCAAAGTCCTGGGTACACTGGTCAAGGGGCTGGGAAGTCTTGCTTCCTCGGAATTGCGCATCGCTTCGGACCGCGATGTCGGGACCTCGGACCTCCGGGCGGTCTTCAATGAACTGCACATCGTGGTGGAGCCGTCCTTCTCCGAGTTGCAAGCAGAAATGTCCTGGCACGTTCCCGAGAGACTGCCCCTGGTCCGGGGCGACCATCACAGCCTGCTGCAGGTCTTTCTCAATTTGGCGCAGAACAGCCTGCGCGCGGTGCAGCAAACTCAGGAAAAAAACCTCAGTATTGCCGCTTCCGTCGAAGACACTGGGCTCCTCGTTCGATTCCAGGATACCGGGCGCGGGGTGCCGGTCCCGGACCGATTGTTTCAGCCCTTTTATTTTGATTCCGAAGGGAGCGGGCTCGGCCTTTACGTTTCACGGGCGATTGTTCGCTCGTTCGGCGGCGACCTCTATTACGAGCCCCAGCCCCTTGGGAGCTGTTTTGTCGTGAAGCTGGCCCACGCGGAAGGTAAGCAGGCAGGCATCCGATGAATCAACTCCAGGCCGAGAAGATCCGAATTCTTGTTCTGGACGATCACGACTTGTTCCGCGAGGGCCTGGCCCGACTCCTGGACGCGGAGCCTGATTTTACAACGTCTCACTGCGCTTCCGTGGAAGAGGCGCTCCAGATCCTCGCCAGGACTTCGGTGGACATTGTCTTGCTGGACTTCGACCTGGGCCTGCAACGAGGCTCGGAGTTTCTGTTTCGTGCCCGGGAGAGGGGCTTTCAGGGGCGAGTCCTGGTGGTGACTGCAGGGTTAACCGACCGGGACGCTGCGCGATTGGTCCGCGACGGCGCTGCAGGAATCTTCCTGAAGCACGGTCCGCCGGCTTTGCTGTCGAAATGTATCCGGAAGGTGATGGAGGGAGAAGTTTGGCTGGATCATCGATACCTCAAGGCCCTGCTGCGGGCAGGTGACCCCTCTGAAGGAGAAGGGGATAAGGTGAAATTCACCGAGCGCGAACGGGCAGTCCTACGGGGTGTTTTCGAGGGGCTGGCTAATAAGGAAATCGCCGATCGATTAGTGATCTCCGAGAGCTCGGTCAAGGCCGCCTTGCAGCAGCTCTTTCAAAAAACCGGCGTGCGGACCCGCAGCCAGCTCGTCCGAATTGCTTTGGAGCAGTACCGCGATCAACTTTAGGACGGCTGTGGGCCAGGGCAAATACTGAAGCCAACAACCTGACCCCAACCTGGAACCGGGCCGACGGACCGAAGCAGACCGCATCAGGCTGAAACTTCCGTCGCTCAGGAGCCTCCAGGACCATCTGCTCACCAGCAATCTCCACCCGATGACATCCCAGAAGTCCCCCTGCGAAGTGGCTGTCCCGCACGGCGAGTCTTTCCCTGAACGAGTCCGCCCTGGACGGCTCATGCACCATAGTCTTGCGTACAGTATGGTATCCTCCAACCATGAGAGCTGCCGTGGGACGCGCCCAGGGGCGTCGGGGACTGATCGTGGCTTCGTTCCGAAGCCCGTACAACTTTCGCCTCACGGCCGGCGGATGGGTGTCCGAACGAACTGTCGGAGGGTTGGTTTCGGCCCTGGAACCGGTGCTCAAACAATGGGGTGGAACGTGGGTTGCGGTTCGCAGCAGCGAGCACGCCGACCTGCCGGCGCACCTGGACGTTCCGCTGGAGCAGCCTTCCTTTCGTCTGGTCTGGGTGGGTCTGAAGGAACGAGAAGTCAGCCATTTCTACCACGGGTTCTCCAATCGGGTGCTCTGGCCCCTGTGTCACGATTTCTGGGAGCGGTGCCACTTTCGGCAGGATTACTGGCGAGATTATCTGGGGGCTAACGCCCGCATGGCTCAGTCCCTGGGAAAGGCCTCAGCGCCGGGCGATTGGATCTGGGTCCACGATTACCATCTGGCGCTGGTGCCCCACATGCTGAGAAAGCTTTTGCCCAAATCCCGCGTGGCGCTCTTCTGGCACATTCCGTTTCCTCCGGCGGAGATTTTCGGTCTGCTGCCCTGGCGGCGGCATCTCCTGCGAGGACTTCTGGGAGCGGATGGGGTCGCCTTTCACGTTCCGCTCTGGAAGAATCATTTCCTGGAGACGGTGTCGCGATACTTGCCGGGTGCGGAAGTCGACCCGGATGCCGGACGAGTCCTTTATGAGGGGCGGCAGACCTGGGTGGAAGCCATCCCCATCGGGATCGATGTGCAAAGCTATCAGCCCACGGCGGAACACGTGCGTCGCTCGCTGCAGCTCCGCCGGGGGCTCCGGAAGCGCCAGGTCATCCTGGGGGTGGACCGGCTGGATTACACCAAGGGCATTGTTCAGCGACTGGAGGCGTTCGGTCGGTTTCTGCAGTTGTATCCGGAGTTCAAGCGTCGCGTGGTTTTTGTCCAAATTGCCGTCCCCAGCAGAACGAGGGTCCCCGAGTACGTGGAGATGACCCGCTCCATCGAGGGAACGGTGGGGCGGATCAACGGGCAGTTCACCACCGAGGATTGGGTTCCGATTCGCTACATCTATCGCAGCCTGCCCACCTCCGAGCTGATTCCCTATTATCTGGTGGCCGACGTGGCCCTGGTCTCACCCCTCCGGGATGGCATGAACCTGGTGGCCAAGGAATATGTGGCCGCCAACGCTGAAGGGAAGGGAGTCCTCATCCTGAGCGAGTTTGCAGGTGCTGCCCAGGACTTGAAGGAGGCCCTGCTGGTCAATCCCCTCAACGTGGAGGAGGTGGCCCACACGTTGGGGCTGGCTCTCCGGATGAAGCTGGCCGAGAAGGCGGAGCGGATGGCGCGCCTTCGGGAACGGGTCCTGAGGCGCGATGTTTTCTGGTGGGTGGAGCAGAACCTCGGGTTGCTGTCCCGGGAAGGAAGAAGCGCAGCCTCGGCCCCCGTTCCACGAGGTGCCGCCGATGGTAGCCCATCTAGGGGGGCATGAGAGGGCGAGCCATGGATCCCTCCCAAGGACCGCGTGGGCAACTGATGGCTCCTGAGGTCCTGGCGGGCGCCTTGAAGGCACGGCGGCTTTTTTTGTTTCTGGACTATGATGGGACGTTGATGCCCTTTTCCGGCGATCCGGGTCGCGTGGTTCCCGACGGCGAACTCTTGGGGTTGTTGGCAGCACTTCTCCAGAAGCCTGGCTGGAAAGTCGGTATCGTCAGCGGGCGCGCTCTCGAGGACCTCCGGCGCCTGTTTCCGGTTTCGGGATTTTTCCTGGTGGGGTCGCACGGGGCAGAGATTCAAGACGGGCAGGGCCAGGTCTTGCGCTCGGATGATCCAGCAGAGTTCCGACGGTTGCTGGGTGGGATTCGGGAGGCCCTGAAGGACGTGGATCTGGGCGAAGGGGTCTTGCTGGAAGAGAAGCCTTACGCCCTGGCGCTTCACTATCGTCAGGCTCCGGAGGGGTTGCCATCAGAATCCCTGGACGCATTTCGCCGGGCGTGCCAGCCAGCGGTGGAGAGGGGGATTCTTCAGTGGCTCTGGGGTGATCAGGTGGTGGAGGTGCGGACCGCCCGTGCCCACAAGGGAACGGCGGTGGATCAGATCCTGGCGCAGCAGCCACCGGGCGTTCACCCGGTGTACCTGGGCGACGACGCCACGGACGAGGATGCCTTTCGAGCCCTTCAGGGAAGGGGAACCACTGTGCGGGTGGGGGCCGAAGATCGGGCCACGCAGGCCCGATACCAGTTTCGAAATGTCTCCGAGGTGCGTCGATTCTTGAAGGCCGTGGTGGATTGATGGGGTACTCCGGGGCCGCTGTTCCGCTGCCATGGGAGAGGAGGATGGAGACCAGGTTCGTCTTCTACGGTGAGGCCGGGCTTCCCGTGTACGCCAATTTCCGAGCTGACGGTCTCCGCTCGCTTCTGAAGGGAATCGAGACGGTGAGCGGATCGTCCATCTATTATCATTTCCACCACGCGCTGTTTCGCCGGCACTTCATCACTTCGGACTACCTGAACGATTTTGCCCGGTGGGTTTGGCTCCATCTCAACGAGCCCAGCCTGGCGGAAAAACTCGCCAGTCTCGATCCCGTCGACTATGGCACCGTTCGAGAAGCTCGTGAGGCATTGTGGCGACTGATTCGGGAGGCCGTGGGCGCCAGCGAGTCGGTCTTCCGGGTCCCCGAGGGTGAGGAATTCTATTTCTCGGAGCTCAGGAGCTTCGTTTACCCCGTGGGGTTGGAGGCCACAGACCTGGAGAGCTTCGGCCGTGTCCTGGACCAGGTGCCCGACGGGTCCCTCTTGTATCACTTCATTGCAGCAGCGGCGCGCCTGGGTCACCCTCGCAACGATTTCTCTCTGTGGTTGGAATTCTTGGGGGAAGAGGAGCTGGCCAGGCAGTTCGATCGCGTAAGCCCTTACGCGTACAACCTCCATCAGCTCCGTGCCCGAATGGTGGAGCTGATCCGGGCCAGGTTGGACCATGTCCGCGACGCTGGGTGACTACGTCGAGTGGCTGGGTCAAGGGGAGATCCGGGAGATCGAGCGCCTCGCGGGATTTCTCGGACCGCTGCGGGTCCAGCACATCAACTCCACCGCGGAAGGCGGTGGCGTGGCGGAGATCCTTCACCGGCTCATCCCTCTCAAGAAAGAAGTGGGCCTGCACCCCCAGTGGACCGTCATAGAAGGAGAGCAGGCCTTCTTCGACGCCACCAAGGCGTTTCACAACGCCCTCCACGGGCGCCGCACCGAAATCTCTCGGGAGGCGTTCCATGTGTTCCGGGAGACGGGGAAGAAGAACCTGAACAAAGTCCAGCGGGATGCGGACGTGGTGGTGATCCACGACCCCCAGCCGCTGCCCCTGGTGGAGGCCCGGGACCAAACCCGGGCGCGGTGGGTCTGGCGCTGCCACATCGATCTCTCCGAAGCAGATCCCCGGGTCTGGGGGTTTTTGCGGGGTTTTGTGGAGCGTTTTGACGCCGCCATCTTTCACCTGCCCGAATATACCCAGCACGTGGGGATCGACCAGTACTTGCTCATGCCGGCCATCGACCCTCTGAGCGAAAAGAATCGAGACCTTCCCTCGGGGGAAGTTCAAAAGGTGCTGGAGCGCTTTTCCGTCGATCCCGAGCGACCGATCCTCCTCCAGGTTTCCCGCTTCGACTACCTGAAAGATCCGCTGGGCGTTCTGGAAGCCTACCGAAAGGTGAAGCGGTGGGCGGATTGCCAGCTGGTCCTGGCCGGCGGCGGGGCCAGCGATGACCCCGAGGGGGAGCGCGTCTACCGGGAGGTACTGTCGCGGGTCGATGATGCTGACGTGCACGTGCTCCAGCTTCCGCCCGACAGCCATCGGGAGATCAACGCCCTGCAGCGGGCGGCCACCATCGTCATTCAGAAGTCCATCAAGGAAGGATTCGGCCTGGTAGTGACGGAAGCCATGTGGAAGGGAAAACCGGTTATCGGTGGCAATGTGGGAGGGATCCGACGGCAGGTTCTGCACGGTGTCACGGGGTTCCTTGTGAATACGGTGGAAGGTGCCGCCTTTCGGATTCGCCAATTGCTCAGCGATCCGGTGCTTCGCCAGCGGATGGGAGAACAGGCGCGCGAACTGGTTCGCAGTCGGTTCTTGCTGCCCCACTACCTCCGCAACTGGCTCCTGGTGCTCCTGGCCCTGCGCAACCCGGGGCGGGGCGTCTTTCGCCTGGGCCTGCCCGCCGACTGATGGGTGGCGCTGATCCGGCCATCCACCAGCTGCTGGCCGCGGCTTCGCTAGAAAACCACGTGACCCTGGAGAGGTTGCTGGTGCCGGCCGTTCTGGCGGTGGCGGCAGCTTTTCACCTTCCAGTGCAATAGTCCCTGACGCATATACTTCGGATTGAGCCCTAAAGCTGTGCAGATATTTTGGAAGGAAAACGGCCAACGGCTGTTCTCCTCCAGGATCCAGTCCTCTGCGTCACGAAACATCCTTTTCCCTGCGTCGGTTCGAGCGTGAATATGCTTCTGGAAACACGCAACGGCATCTTCCAACACTGCTAACATGAGTCTCTTTTCCGGCTCTGTGTGATCGTCTCTGCGAAAGGTCTCAATCTGCCGTGCAGCAAGGAGGTTGCCCACATGCAAAATGGAAGCGACCTTCGCGCCTCTGAGGCTTGCCAAGGCTTTAGCCACATCTACCCTCCTTTCGGGTGCGGACCAAGTCAGGCAACACATCCGACCCTAGAACAAAAGACGCCGCAACGCAGAGTTTGTTTCAGAATTTCAGCTCCCCGGTCACGTCTCAGGCGGCCGGGTCGCATGCTCCGCGAAATAGCCGTTTCTGGAAGGTCTCCTGCGGCTGCTACACTCTGACGTGTGCGTGCCACGATGGATGGGCGCGCGAGTCGGGCCGAGGTCCAGTAGTATCCAGGATGGGAGGCGATCGAGAATCGGCGTACGGGTCTCCGGGGGGGGTGGCTCCGCGCTGTCCGCCCTGGGCTGGACTGGACTCCGGCACGGTCCTCTGGAACAATGAAGGCTCCCGGTCGGTGGTCATCGAGGCCTGAAACGGCACGGAAAGCCCTGGGTGCGGATCCCGGCAGCAGCGGGAGTGGCTCGCGTCTCCGATGTTGGGCTCGTCACGCGGACGCTGTCGCGGGTGGGTGCCTGGGAGCCGTCTCAATGATGCCATCGAAGCCAGCTTCTGTCCAAAGGAGATCTAGTCCAGGTCCGGTAGCGGGAGTTGCACATCGGATCGGCCAATGGATGGACCTGCGCGCTCTCCCAGGTCTCGATGCCGAACATGGGCGCCGGGCGGCAGGGAGACGCCCAGGTGGGTTACTATGCAAGAAGATCCGCGCCCGGGATCGCGGGAGGAAATGGCATGACGTTGGAGATTCTGCTGGTGCTGGTTCTTCTGGCCGTGGTCGCCACCCTGTTCGCGCTGGAGTGGCTTTCCGTGGACGTGGTGACGCTGTTGCTCCTGGTGGTGCTGGTGATCTCGGGCGTCCTCACCCCTGAAGAGGCGTTTTCCGGGTTTGCCAACGACATCATCATCATCCTGGCCTCGGTCTTCGTCCTGTCCGGCGCCTTCGTGAAAACCGGCGTCATGGACTGGCTCGGCACGGCCATCAACGAATGGTCCGGGGGCAGTCGGGCCAAGGTCTTGCTGTTTGTGATGACGATCACCGCCGCCGTCTCCGCTTTCATGAACAACACCACCACCACGGCCATCTTTATGCCAGCCGTGTTCGGGCTGTGCAAGAGGAGTCACCTCCGTGCCAGCCAGTTGCTCATCCCTCTGGCCTTTGCCTCCATGTTGGGAGGAAGCTGTACGCTGATTGGAACCTCGACCAACGTGGCGGCCAGCGGCTTTCTCCACCGGAGCAAACTTCAGCCGTTCTCCTTGTTTGAGTTCCTTCCCGTGGGCTTGACGGTGGTCGTGGCCGGGACCATCTACATGTCTCTGTTGGGTTATCGGCTGCTGCCAAAGATGAGAGAAGCCAGCTACACGGACGACTATCAGATCAGGGAGTATCTCTCCGAGATTTTGATTCCCGAGGGCTCTGCCGTGGCGGGAGAAGTGATTGAAGACACGCCGCTGGCGAAAATGGATCTCGCGGTGCTGGAGATCATCCGGGGGGACCTCAGGCTCTACCCCGAGCCCGACACGCCCCTGAGAGAGGGAGACATCCTGATTGTGGAGGGCACTCGAGACAGTTTGCTGCGGGTGAAGGAAGTTTCAGGCATTGAGATCAAGGCGGATGTCCAGTTGGGGGACAAGGATTTGATCACCGACACCATCAAGGTCGCGGAAGCCATCGTCATGCCGCAGTCCAACCTGATCGACAGGACCTTGAAGGAGCTCAGTTTCCGGCAACGGTTTGGAGTCTCGGTGCTGGCCATCTACCGGAAGGGGCATGCCCTGGCTGCCAAGCTGGCAAGCCTGCGCTTGCGGGTGGGGGATGTCCTGTTGCTGCAGGGGCGCGCAAAACAGTTCGAGTCTATTGCGGGCAATCCCGACTTGTGGGTCCTCGAGGAGATGGTTCACGTGCCCTTCCGGAGGCAAAAGGGCGTCTATGCCATTGTGGTGCTGTTGATGGCAGTCACGGCGGGAGGGTTCAAGCTGCTCCCGTTGTCCATTGCCTTTCTGTTGGCTGCCCTGGCTGCCGTGCTGTGGAAGTGCATCACCACGGAGGAGGCCTATGGTTTTGTGGACTGGCGCCTGCTGATCTTGATCGGAGGGATGACGACCTTTGGCCTGGCCATGGAAAAAACCAAAGCGGCCGAATTTGTGGCGAGCTGGATCCTCCATTGGACACTGCCCTTTGGCGTCTACTTCATTCTGGCGGGTTTCTTTCTCATGACCGTCCTGCTCACCCAACCCATGTCCAACGCGGCCGCAGTCCTGGTGATCCTGCCGGTGGCTCTCAGCACCGCCCGTCAGCTGGATGTGAATCCTCGCACCTTTGCCGTTTTGGTGACCCTTGCCGCGTCCCTGTCTTTCATCACGCCCTTCGAGCCCGCCCTCCTGTTGGTCTACGGGCCCGGCAAGTACCGGTTTCGCGACTTCGTCATCAACGGCTTGCCGTTGACCCTGATCGCGTTCGTCATCGTGATGGTGATCGTGCCCCTGTGGTGGCCGTTGAGGTGACCGGCGAGGCAAGACCATCGCTGGGCAACGCTAGGCGATGGGATGGGTTGGGCCGTGGCTTTGGATTCTCGCATCGGGTGCCAGCAGGACCTTGTACCATTCCTTGGAGAACTCCTGCGCCAAGCGGGATCGGAACGGTTCCGAATCTTGGACGAAACGTACCTTTTCAGCCATGGTTCCTCCGTGGCCGGTCAAGAGGAGTGAGGGAAGAGTCATGACTTGGGTGGGTCGCTTGGAACGTGTCTTGTATTTTCGCCTCTTTGACATCGGTGGTCAGGCCATTACCCCGGTCCAGCTGTTGATCTTGGGCCTGGCCCTGGTGGTCACCCTGTACCTGGCGCGGTGGGTGGGGCGGCTGTCGGAGCAGCGATTGCTGCGCCAGATCGATGTCGGTCCTCGATACACCATCGTCCGATTGACCCAGTACGCCATCTGGGCCATGGGGATCCTGGTGGCGTTGAAACTGCTCAACATCGACCTGACGGCGCTTGCGGTGGTGGCCGGCGCCTTGGGCGTGGGCATCGGCTTTGGCTTGCAAAACGTGGTGGCCAATTTCGTCGCGGGTCTCGTTCTGCTTTTTGAGCGGCCCATCAAGGTGAACGATCGGGTGACCATTGAGAATGTGGAGGGGAATGTGGTGGCCATCAACTTTCGCTCCACCACCATTGAGACCAACGATAATATCGCCATCATCGTGCCCAACTCGGATTTCATCAATCGCACGGTGATCAACTGGTCGCACGGAAAGCCCTGGGTGCGGATCCGGGTGCCGGTGGGAGTGGCTTACGGGACCGATGTCCAACTGGTGACGCGCACGCTGCTGGAAGTGGGTGCCGAGACCGAGGGCGTGATGAAGGAGCCTGCTCCCAAAGTACGATTCAAAGAGTTCGGCGACTCATCGCTCCAATTCGAGCTGCTCGTGTGGACGGATGAGCTGGCACGCCACCAGCGGCTGCGGAGCCGCCTCAACTATGCCATTGAAGCCAGCTTCCGGCGCACGGGGATCCAGATCCCGTTTCCGCAGCGGGATCTGCACATCAAATCGGCCGACGGATTGGCTGGGGCGCTCTCGCACGTCTCAGTGTCGCCAACAGCGCCTCCAGGCAGTGGAAAGGCGACGAGCTGAGTTGCTACGAAAATACACGCAGCCCCTTGGGGCACGCTCCCGACGAGTTACTCAGGACAAGGCGACCCCCGGAGGTTGAAGGGTGGGCCATGAAGAGCCCTGCTTGGAAGGTGGTCGACTGGCTTCAGGGGCAATCCCAAGTGCTCTTGATCGCACTTGGATTCGTCCAGGTGGCAACTATCGGGGTAGTTGACTACTTCACGGGCGCGGAGATTGTTCTCTCGGTTTTTTATTTAGTCCCCGTTTCTTTGGTCGTCTGGTTTACAGGGAGCTGGCCCGGCGCCGTGATGTCTGCCGCCAGTTGTGCAGCCTGGTTCCTGGCCGATTCGGTGGGGGGAGCAAGGTTTTCATCAGCTTTTGTTCCTTACTGGAATGCTGGCGTGAGACTGGGGTTTTTCTTGATTGTGACGGTGATGAATTCGCTATCCTGCTGCCGGAGATGGGACCTGAGACGGCCCGGCTGGCGATTGACAAGGTTCAGAGGAACCTTTTAGAGGTGATGGAAAAGAACGAATGGCCCGTCACCTTCAGCATTGGCGTTGTCACGTTCACTGTGCCGCCAGGTTCCGTGGATGAAATGATCCAACGGGCAGATGCTGCGATGTATGGTGCAAAGAACCGGGGCAAAAACGGGATTCGGCAGGTGGTGTGGGAGGGATTGCGGCCCACCGCATGAAGGGTCATCGCGCTTGGCACAAGGACCCGTGGTTCGGCCCGGGTCGGGGCCACGGCTACGGTTTTCCAAATCGCGGATCACGCCAGGCATAGTCCTCGGGTTTTGCCACCGCCTCGTTGATCCATTCGATCACTGCCGCAAACCCCAGGCTTTCCAGGTCGTGGCGCAGGTAGTCGGGCACCACGGCCAGGACACGGAAGCCGCGCTTGAGCTGGAAAGACAGGGTGGGATCGGAGAGTTCCTCGTTGACGACCTTGATCACGTAGTCTTCGGCGCTCATCTGGTGGACGTATCGATGATAGCCTCGCAGCCGCGCCCCTGAGCGGATTCGCAGCAGTCCCAGGCGCTCCGCCAGGCCTCGCCGGGCTTCGTACAGCTTTGTGCCGATGCCTCTCTGCTGTCGCGACGGCGGTACCATCACATCGGCTCCATAGAGCGTGCGCCCCCGCTCTGGGTCATGGTTAGTGAACATGCCGTGGTCCGTGAAGTCGCGCCAGCTTGCCTTCAGGTCGTAGTCATCCCACAGGACCATCAGGCTGGCCGCCATTCCCACAACCCGCTGCGAGACCGACTCCACGGCGACGAACTGTCCTTCCGGAAACACCCTCAAGTGAGAAGCCAGCTGTTCTGCGGTCCAGGGACGGGCCATGGGATAGATCTGGCGGCTCATGTCGATGATGGCGGAAAAATCCTCTGGCCGAGTGTTGCGAGCCGCGATTTTGGAACGGGCTCCGGTCATACGGGAACCACCTCCAGCCGGGACACGATCTCGGCGGTGCGGCGGCTCTCCAGCAAGGGCAGCACGGTGCCTGAGGAGCGGCTCTCCGCGATCGTTTTCAAGTTGAGTTCGCCGATGACCATCATTTCCTGGTTGGGGTTTCCCTCGGCGAGGATGCCGTCACGCGAGAAAGCGAAATCGCTGGGTGTGACAATGGAAGCCTGGCCGTAGTTCAAAGAGACGGCCGGCACCATGGGCAGGGATCCCACGGTGGTGGAGTGGATCACGTACATCTGATTTTCGATCGCCCGGGAATGGGCACAGTAACGAACCCGCAGGAAGCTTTGGCGGTCGTCGGTGCAGCTGGGCACGGCCAGGATGTGGGCGCCCTCCCGCGCTCCGGCCCGGGCAATTTCCGGGAATTCCACGTCATAACAGATGGCGATCGCCACCTTTCCGAAGTCGGTCTCAAAAACCCGCAGGACGGAGCGCGGCGAGACTTTCCACTCCTCGGTCTCAAAGCGGGTCATGTGCAGCTTGCCCTGGATGCCGACGTTGCCCGAGGGACCGAAGAAGAAAGAGTCGTTGTAGATCAAGTCCGCGCCGTCGTCCATGACCGGAATGGTGCCAGCCACGATATAGAGGCGATTCTTTCTGGCCAATTCCCGCATCAGCTCCAGGAAGCGCGGCACCTGTTTGGCCAGATCCCGGATCTGCTCGTTGATCGGCCTCTTGACGTTCCCCAGGGTCAACAGCTGGACTGTGAAGTACTCCGGGAACACCAGCAAGTGACACTTGTAGTCCGCCGCCGTGTCGACCAGCGCTTCCACCTGATCGCGGAACTGATCGAACGTCTGCACCGGCCGGATGAAGTACTGCAGCGAGGCAACACGAATGCGCTCCATGACCTCCCCCTTGCTCGCTGAATGGTTTGTGTTCGTAACAGGGCCTAAGGTGAAATAATATGGCGAAGGCTGAGTCTTTCCGTTTCGAGCGAGTGTTGGAAGGGTTTGGCTTCGTTCGCCAGGCCCACTTGCTGTTCCATTCGTTCCGTTCAGAGTCCTTACGGTACCTCAGAGATCTTCCAAAGTCCAGGCCTTGGCTGCCCGGGTCTGCCCGGGTGGCGTCAAGCTGGAGCCTGTTGCCCAAGTGCCCTTCTGACGTGGGTCGCCCCGGGCGCGGGACCCAGCCGGGCACCAGGTTCCCGTTGGGGCGGCCCAACGGGATCACCTCTTTCTTAGAAGTTGAAATTGGTGCGCAAAGTAGGAATCCACTGCAAGAGGGGCAACCGTTCCTGCGCCGGACGGTCTCGTGCTGTGAGTTTTCCGCAGGCGAACAACAGGGTGACGGCCACCCTCAGGAGCCTCTTTTGCTTCATGGCTTCCTCCTCTCCGTTTCGCCTTCGGCCTCGACTCGTCCCCGGGCGGTTTGGACCCGCCTTTGGGCCGCGTGCGCTCGGACGGAGGGCGGACGTTGCTTGCAGCACCCCCAATGAGGGCCTTAGAATGTGTCAAGGCCTTAGAAGTCAGGACGGAGTGAAAGCTTAGCATCTAACCCGGAGGGCAGCGGAACTCTTTTCATGAAAAAGTTCGAGACGGAAGTTCGTTTAAGCCGTGAGATGACCTTGATGGACGTGACGCTCATTGGCGTCGGTGCCATGATCGGGGCCGGCATTTTCGTCCTGACAGGCATCGCCGCCGGCGTGGCCGGTCCGGCCCTCATCCTGGCGTTTGCACTCAATGGATTCGTTACTCTCTTCACCGCCATGGCCTACGCCGAGTTGGGGTCCTGCTTCCACGACGCCGGCGGCGGCTATCTGTGGGTGAAAGAAGGGCTGCCCAAGTGGAACGGATTTCTGGCGGGCTGGATGAGCTGGTTCGCCCACGCCGTGGCGTGCAGTCTGTATGCGCTGGGGTTCGGGGCCTACTTTGGTCATGTGCTCCAGGAGCTGGGAATCTCGGTGCCTCAGTGGGGATTTCTGTCGCCCCAGAAGATTCTGGCGGCGGCCGTCGCCGTGATCTTTGCCTATGTCAACTTCAGGGGAGCCTCCGAGACCGGTAAAGTGGGCAACCTGGTGACCGTGGCCAAGATTGTGATCCTGGCCATTTTTATCGGTTTCGGCCTGGAATTACTGTTCGGTCGAGGGGACTGGAAACAAGCGTTTACCCCCTTCATGCCCAACGGTTGGGGCGGTGTCTTCAGCGCCATGGGGCTGACCTTCATCGCCTTCGAGGGATACGAGATCATCTCCCAATGCTCCGAGGAAGTCAGGGACCCGAAGAGGAACATCCCCAGGGCGGTCTTTCTCTCCATCCTGATCGTCATTCCCATCTATCTTCTGGTGGTGGTCACCGCCCTGGGGGCGGTCCAGCCGGAAAACACGACCCCCTGGGATTACCTGGCCTTGCACAAGGAGCTGGCCCTGGTGCGGGTGGCCGAAACTTTCTTCGTGGGCGGGGGCCTGATGATCCTGGTGGGCGGCCTGGTCTCCACCATGTCGGCCTTGAATGCCACCATCTATTCTTCCTCCAGGGTGGCCTTTGCCATGGGGCGAGATCGGAACTTCCCCACCCTCTTCAGCCGGGTCCACCGCAAACAATTTACGCCTCACTGGGCCATCTTGGTCTCACTGGCGATCATCCTGTTGATGGCCTTCTCTCTGCCCATCGAGGACGTGGCCAGCGCCGCCGACATCATGTTCTTGCTTCTGTTTCTGCAAGTCAACGCCGCCTTGATTCCTCTTCGGAAGAAGAGACTGGACCTGGACCGGGGATTTGTGACGCCCTGGTTGCCGTGGATCCCCATCGTGGGGATCGCCACCCAGTTGGCGCTGGCCCTTTACATGTTCAAGTACAGCCCGACGGCGTGGGTGGTCACCGCGGGATGGATCGCCCTGGGGCTGGTGATCTACAAGCAATACGCTTCGGGCAGAGAAATCGAACACGCGCGAAAGGTGAGGGCGCTGGAGCGCCTCGAGGAACGCCAGTATCGGATCCTGGTCTGCGCCTCGAAACCTGGGACGATGCGAAGTCTGACCAGCGTCGCCATGGCGGTGGCGAAAAAGTTCCGGGGAGAGATCATCTTCTTGCATGTCATCGAGGTCAAGGAGGGCCAGCCGCTCATGGCCGGTCTCACTGAGACGACCCGCGTCCAACCCCTTTTCGAGGAAGCCCAGTCCCTGGTGGAGGAATCGGGGATATCCTCTCGCTCTCTTCTCAAGGTGTCCCATCGCATCTCCCAGGGCATCGTGGAGACCGCCCGCGAAGAAGAGTGCAACTTCCTCATCATGGGGAGGCAGAAGCATCCCTCGTTTCTGGAGAGATTTTTTTCCTCCGTGATCGACAGCGTGATTCAGAGATCTCCCTGCGAGGTGGCGGTCCTGCACGGCGACCTGTTGCGCGACGGCGTCCGCCAGATCTTCATTCCCTTTGGCGAGAACATCCACACGCGCCTGGCCCTGGAGATGGCGCCGACCTTGGTCGCCTACTTCCAGTGCCGGCTCAGGGTGGCCATGGTCCTGGATCCCGATCTGTCCCCTGCCCACAAGGAGCGAATGCGGGCGGGCGTCAAAGCACTCCTGGAGAAGAACGCCGTCCCTGCCCAACTGGAGGTCGTGGAAGACACCGACGTGCTGCGGGCCGTGGTGCAGCGGTCGAGGGACGCCGATTTGATTCTCATGGGTGGACGATCGGGCGATTTTCTGGAGCTGTTCCTGGGATCCTCCTTGACCCAGGAGATCACGGAGCGGACAGCGAGTCCCGTATTGTGGCTCCGAGAGTACCAGGAACGAGGATCTTTTTGGGCTTCTCTTTTGAGGGCGCCCAGGCAGGAGGAAAACCAACATGGACAGCGCGATGAAGGAAGTGTTGATTAATGTGACCAGAGCCCTGGTGGGCTATTTGCCCAATCTGTTCGTGGGCCTGGTGTTGATTGCCATCGGCTGGCTGATGGCATGGGTGGTGAAACGGGTCGTGGTCCAACTGTCCAGAATTCTGAGGGTGGACCGTTTTTTCAGGAGATTTGGCTGGCGGGAGGGCCTAGCCAAGGCCGATGTTCGGTACGCGCTTTACAATTTCTTCGGAAGCATTGCGTTCGTGGTGGTGTTCGCGATCTTTCTCATCGATGCCCTTCGGGCCATGAAACTCGCCATGGTCTCCAGCCTCTTGGAAAAGGGCGTCTTCTTCCTGCCCAGTTTGATCGCATCGCTGATCATCTTTGGAGTGGGATGGCTCATCTCGTGGCGCGCCGCCCTGGCCATGCAACGGATTCTCATGAGGGAGGAGATCCCGCGGCCCACCTTGATCGCGCGTTTCATCCAGGTGTTGTTGCTGCTCTTTTTCTCCGCCATGGCCCTGGTGGAGCTCTCCATCGCTCGGGAGATCGTGATCATCGGGTTTACCACCGCCTTCCTGACCATCGGGGTGCTGACCATTGTGTTGACTGCCCGAGGAGGCAAGGCGTTCGTCGCTGCTCTCTCCAGGTCCCGGGAGGAGGAATAGACCCGCCGATCCTCCTCAGGTGACGGGAGCGCGGCCGGGCCGCCGTGGGGACGGGTCTGTGTGTGGGAGGCTTGCCGGCGCTGCCAGTGGCTCCGGCCACTCGCCCAGCGACGGGACCTTTCCTTGCGTGACCAGACGCCCGCCGCTGGCGGTTCATTGTCCTTGCTGCTCCATCGGTTCCTCCCAACGCCGGCTTGTCGCCGATAGCCGACATCCCTGGTGGAATTTCTGCTTGGCAGTGTCATGGACCGCCCCGAGGTGGTGGCTTTCTGACGGGTCTGTTGCGGCACCTGGCGGCCCTGGCGATCGCCTGGGATGGCCTGGCGCGCCAGCGCGGAGGCATCGCCCTCCTGCCTGGTTGGGGTCCTGGACAACTGTTGGGGTGCGCGACAAATTTGTGCGTAGGTCCCGACCTGCAGATCGCAACTGAGCGGCATGGAGCCCAAGCTTGGCAAAGGAGGCTCATCGTCAAGGCGAAGGCTGGCAGTGACCGAACACTCAAGGAGCACAAAAGCAGCTTGCGGTGACAGGCGCTGTCGGATAAAATCCAATCATCCTCTAAATGCAGGTGGCAGCTGATTCCGGTTTCGAGAATTCTCTGGTTCACTTTCTTCGCGCAATTGAGATAGAGGCGCTGCAATGCCACCGGACGGGTGGCTCGTCAAATGAGCGAACTGGGAACTGACAGCGTGAGCTCGTCGCTGAGAAATGCCATGGAGGAAGTCAGGCGACTGAGATCTCTTGTGAACCGCACGCTGCCGTTGCTGGACGCAGCGCGTCGCGGGCGACTTCTGGAAGCGGCCTCCCTGATCCGAAAGAATCCCAGGGTGCTTCAAGAGATGCACCAAGGGCTTAAGCGCTTGGTGGACGCCCGGAGCATGCCGCGCGCAGAGCAGGACATCAAGGAAGCCATCGCGGAGGCCAAGCTCAAATACAAGGATGCTCTCGAGAGAGCTTTCGCGAAGGCCGGGATCTCCTTTACCGGCGTCTGGCCTACTTATTTGCTTTGGGATGCCTTGGAGCTGCAGGTTGATCTGGACAGAGAGCGAGTTCGGATCGTCACGGGACGGTTGCCCTCCCTCGACATCCCGCAGATCGTCAGGACAAGCCGTCGACTCCTGGAGGAGTTGCTGGCCCGGCCTTTTGATCCAGCGGCGTTTGCAACGATCCTGGCGGGGGCCTACAGGAGGGCTCTGGACGCCCAGGGAGGCGACTGGGGCGACTATGTGGAGATCCGGAAGCTTTTTCAAAAGCTGGCCCAACGGTGCGGGCCCAGCTACACGATCCGCTACTTCGCCATCGATCTGTTCCGTCTCTTCCGAGCCTCGTGTGCAGAAAGCGTGCCCGTGGTGGTGGAGCTAAGACCGGCAGGCGCCCCTGCTTCGGGGATCTTCGTGGCGACATCGTGCGGCGGCTACATCGGCGGCGTTGCAATTCGCCCGTTGACAACCATGGTGCAGTTGGGGGTTCCAGCCCCGAACGGCGTCTGAGGCGTTGGGACCGCGACGCGTCTCGACGTTGCCAGATCCGTCGTCCCCTGAGATAGCAGAGATCGTTGCAGATGATTTCGCTGCCAATGGCGAGATGATCGGATCCCTCGGTCTTCCCACGCTCATTATCCAGGAAGGTGGATACGACAACCGGGTTCTCGGGTTAAACGTCCTCAAATTTCTTCAGGGAGTGTGGTCGAGCGCCTTCCGGTTCGACAAACGTTCTGCACATGAATGTGCAGATTCTGCGCGTGTGGTATACTGATCACTTCAGTTGGGGGTATCGCGGACCCAGGAGGGCCTGGTCTCCAAGCTCTTAGGGATCTCGCCTTCGGTGGGAAGATAGAGGCGGGCCTCGGGCCATCGGATCCTGGTCCACGATCATCCTCTGGCCCTGTGGTTACACCGACCGGGAAGCCTTGCGGCGATCCTGGGTGGCGCGCCCGCGTCTCGCTCCCTTTCCCTGATAGGGGATCTTCGCACTTCCGGCTGGCCAGGGCATGGCCCTGTGAGCCGCCTGGGGACGGCTGGAGGATGGGTTTTCGGCACCCATTCGGGACGGAGAGCTGCGGGGGGGTGCCTCGCCGAAGGGCCACCTGGATGGTTCTCGAAAGGAGGTGAAGGGGATGACCGAAATTCTCGGATGGCAGATCCCGCTGAGGCCGCTGCTGGCGGTCCCGTTGGTGGCGGCGATCGTGGCTGGGATTGGGCTGTTTTTGCGCAAGTTTGCGCTGGGCTTTCTGCGGCGGTGGTCCCAGCGAACGGCGACTGATTTCGATGATCTGCTCGTTGCCTTTCTAGAGAAGCTTGCATCGCCCCTGGCGGTCCTCGCGGTGATTTTCGTTTTGTTGAACTCCTTTGCTCTGCCGGCCAAAATCGTCCGTCCGGGGAACCGAATTCTGCAGGCGGTGACGTTGGGCTTAGCCCTCTTCTTCTTCGCCAAGTTGGTGATCCTTTACGTCCAGCGGCTGGCTCAGCGCAAGGAGGCGATGCGCAACATCGCGGGTCCCCTCCAGGGGGTGACCAAGGTGGTGTTTGCCCTGGTGGGGGTCCTGGTGGTTTTTGAAAACCTGGGCGTCTCCATGACGGCCCTGTGGACCACCCTGGGTGTGGGCAGCGTGGCCATTGCCCTGGCACTGCAGGACACGCTGAGCAATTTTTTTGCCGGCCTCTACATCCTGGTGGACAGCCCCATTCGGCTGGACGACTACGTGAAGCTGGAGACCGGGGAGGAAGGCTATGTGCAGCGAATTGGATGGCGATCGACCCGTATTCGAACCCTGCCCAATAACGTGGTGGTGGTTCCCAATGCGCGGCTGTCCCAGGCCATCGTGACCAATTATTTCCTCCCCGAGAAGCGGATGTCGCTTTTGATCCCCATCGGGGTGAGTTACGAAAGCGATCCAGTGAAGGTGGAGCGCCTGTTGGTCGAGGAGACGAAGAAAGCCGCGGGGGAGATTCCAGGCCTCCTGGCGGAGCCCGCGCCCTTCGTTCGCTTCATCCCCGGCTTTGGAGATTCTTCCCTGAACTTCACCTTGATTTGCCAGGTAGCGGAGTTCGTGGATCAGTACCTGGTCCAGCACGAACTCCGAAAGCGCATTTTCGCCCGGTTCCAGAGGGAAGGCATCGAAATTCCGTTCCCCATCCGGACGGTCTACTTGAGGACAAAGGAAGAAGCCGGCGGAACTCAACAAGCTGCGACTTAGGCCATCGGTGGCTACCGGGAGGGGGGAAGGAGGGGGGTAGTTTCAGCGGAGAAACATCATGGCGGATTTCTACCAGACCGGGGTGGTTGCCACCTTGCATCGCCTCGTCAGGACGGGGCACGAGGCCCTGGAGCGGGGACTGCTGAAGTATTCGGCCCAGCGGCCCATCGCCCTGGTGCTGCCGGCTCTGTACAGCGAATTTGAGGGCGAGGCCATGCCCAGGATCATCCAGGAGTTGAAGCACGTGAAATATCTTCGGCAGATCGTGGTCACCATGGACGGAGCGGACCCCGCCCAATATGCCCGCGCCCGCCGCATGATGTCGGGTCTGCCGCAAGGAGTGAAGTTTGTTTGGAACAACGGACCTCGCGTTCAGGCCTTGTACGACAAACTTCAGGAGAATGACCTTCCGGTGGGTGGGAGCGGGAAGGGGCGTTCTTGCTGGATGGCGTATGGCTACGTGCTGGCCAGCCGTGAGAGCGACGTCATCGTGCTTCATGACTGCGACATCCTCACCTACGATCGAGAACTGCTGGCCCGACTCTGCTACCCTGTGGCCAATCCGGACATCAACTTCGAATTCTGCAAGGGGTACTATGCCCGCGTGACGGACCGCATGCATGGCCGGGTGACGCGATTGCTGGTCACGCCCCTCATCCGCTCCCTGGAGAAGATATTCGGTCATCTTCCCTTCCTGGTGTTCCTGGACAGCTTCCGTTATCCCCTGGCGGGCGAGTTCTCCATGAGGGCGGACCTGGCGCGGTCCAATCGCATTCCGGCCGACTGGGGCCTGGAAGTGGGTGTCCTGGCAGAGATCTATCGCAACTGCGCCATCAAACGGGTCTGCCAGGCTGAACTCTGCGACAACTACGAGCACAAGCACCAACCCCTGTGTCAGGGCGACCCATCCAAAGGCCTGATGAAGATGGCGGTGGACATCACCAAGACGCTGTTCCGAACCCTGTCGGCGGAGGGTGTGGTGTTTACCTCCGGCGCGTTCCGCACGATGCAATCCGCCTACGTCCGAACGGCGGAGGATACCATCACGCGCTATCACGCTGACGCTTTGATCGACGGCCTCTACTTTGACCGTCATGAGGAGGAGGTCGCCGTCGAGACCTTCGTTCAGGCCATTCGGTTGGCTGCCGAGTCTTTCACGGAGGATCCGCTGGGCGCTCCCCTCATCCCCAACTGGAACCGGATCACGGCGGCGCTGCCCGGGTTCTTGGATGAGCTGAAAGAGGCGGTGGAGTTGGACAACGCCGAGGGAGCCGCTGGTTGAGATCGTCTGGGAAGTTGATCATCTACACCGATCTGGACGGGACGTTCCTGGACCACGAGACCTATTCGTGTTCTGCGGCCTTGCCTGCCCTCCGGGCCGCCACCGCCAGAGCCATTCCCGTCGTCTTCTGTTCCAGCAAGACGCTGGCCGAGACGGAGGTCATTCGGAAGCAGGTAGGGGCGCGGGATCCCTTCATTGTGGAGAACGGCGGCGCGGTCTACGTGCCCCGGAATTACTTTCCCTTCGGCATTCGCCGGAGCGTTCAGCGTGGCGACTTTGAGGTGGTGGAGTTGGGAACGCCCTACCCAAGGTTGGTCGAGGCACTTCGGCGCCTGCGGGAGGACCTTCCCTGCCGCTTTCTGGGGTTCCACGACATGACGGAAGAAGAGGTGGCGGCCGATGCCGGCTTGACTTTGGCTGAAGCGCAGCGGGCCAAGGAGCGGGAATACGATGAGGCATTCAAGATCGTCGGCGCGGATCCCGCGGTGGTGGGGGTGGTCCTGGCAAGGATCGAAGAAGCCGGTTTACGGTACACCAGGGGTGGGCGATACTATCATCTGCTGGGTGACCATGACAAAGGGCGCGCCGTCCGCATTCTCAACGACCTGTTTAGGAGGGCCCACGGCTCCATTGTCACGGTTGGTCTGGGTGACACCTTAAACGATTTGCCCATGCTGGAGGCCGTGGATCTGCCGGTCGTGGTGAAAAAGGCGGATGGCGACCACGACCGGTCCGTTATCGGGCGTTTGCCACAGGTACGGCTGGCCCCTGGGGTTGGCCCTCGAGGCTGGGAGGCGGCCGTGAGGGAGATCCTGGCGGAAAGGGTTGGCGCCTAGCACGGACTCTCTGCAGGCACGATGGCTGGTGAATCGCTGCTACCGGACGAGGTTCAACGGCGCATTCGAGAGATCGGTCGCGTTGACGTCGTGGTGGGGATCCCCAGCTACAACAGCGCCCGCACCATCTCCCACGTGGTGCGGGCGGTCCACGCGGGTTTTGCCAAATATTTTCCCCACCAGCAGGCCCTGCTGGTCAACTCCGACGGCGGGTCCGGCGACGGCACGCCGGATCTGGTTCGGCAGCCGGCCATCAGCGACTATCGCACGCTGCTGACTGCCCATCCGCTCCACGCCCTCCACAAGATCGTCACGCCCTATCATGGGATTCCCGGGAAGGGCAGTGCGCTGCGGACGGTTTTCAAAATCGCCGCTGAGCTTGGGGCGAAGGCCTGCGCGGTGGTCGATGCGGATCTCCGCAGCATTACGCCCGAGTGGGTGGACCTCCTCGTGAGCCCCGTCTTAAAGGAAGGATTTGACTTCGTTGCGCCACTCTATCACCGGCACAAGTATGACGGCACCATCACCAACAGCATCGTGTACCCCCTCACACGGGCGCTCTACGGCCAGCGCGTCCGACAGCCCATTGGCGGGGACTTCGGCCTCTCGGGCCGTCTGGCTGAGCATTATGTGTCGCAGGACGTGTGGCACACGGACGTCGCTCGCTTTGGCATAGACATCTGGATGACCACCACGGCCATCACAGGGGGCTTCAGGATCTGCCAGTCTTTTCTGGGGGCCAAGATCCACGATGTCAAAGACCCGGCTGTAGATTTGAGCGCCATGCTCACACAAGTGGTCAGCTCGGTCTTCGGATTGATGGAAACCTACGAGGCCCATTGGACCAAGGTCCGCGGCTCGACCTCAGTGCCGGTCTTTGGATTCGAATACACCGTGGGCCTGGAACCCATCCGGGTCAATGTGGAGCGGATGATCCACAGCTTTCACGCCGGCCTGCGAGACTTGGTGCCCCTGTGGGAAGGGATTCTGGCCAGGGAGACCCTGGAGGGGATCCGGCGGGTGGGTAGCCTCTCGGGAGAGACGTTTCGGTTTCCCCCTGACCTGTGGGTTCGGACGGTGTACGACTTTGCGATCGCCTACCACAAACGTGTGATCAACCGCGAGCACTTGCTCAGGTCCCTCACGCCCCTCTATCTGGCGCGCACCGGCTCCTTCGTCCTGGAGACGCCCGAGGCCACCGCGGGAGAAGTGGACGAGATCTTGGAAAAGCTTTGTCAGGAGTACGAATCTTTCAAACCCGATCTCATTGAACGCTGGCAATCCTGAGGAAGGAGGTGAAGGATGGAAAGTGCGTTCACGGAAGCATTGTTGACGACCTTGAAAAGGTTCTACGAGGGAGCGATGCAATTTCTGCCCAGTCTTCTGGCCGCCTTGGTCATCATCGTTGCTGGCTGGGCCATGGCCTGGGCATCCAAGTTGGTCGTCCGTCGCGCCCTCCTGATCGCCAAATTCGACCACTTCTGCGCCAACGCTGGCGCCAGCCAAGTGCTGAGCCGGGCCGACATCCACGCCCCTCCTTCCACAGTGGTGGGCCGGTCGGTCTTCTGGCTGGTGTGGGTTGTCTTTCTCATGACGGGAGTGAGCGCCCTGGGCTTGGAGGTGTTCAACCGGCTCATCTCTGAATTTTTTCTGTACTTGCCCCAGGCCTTCGCCGCAGTGTTGATTCTCCTGCTGGGATTCTTGATCGGCAATTTTCTTTCCCGGGCGGCGCTGCTGGCGGCGGTGAACGCCCAGGTCGCTTCGCCTCGCATCATCAGCAGCATGGTGAGATTCCTGATTACCATCCTGGCCTCCGCCATGGCCCTGGAGCAGCTTCACATTGCCAGAAACATCGTCGTGGCTGCCTTTGCCATCGCTTTTGGCGCCGTCATGCTGGGACTGGCCATCGCCTTCGGGCTGGGCGGACGGGAGGTGGCGCGGCACGTGCTCGAGCAGCGCTTCCTGCAAAAGAAAGGGGAAGAGCCGGACGAATTTTCGCACATTTGAGCCAGCGGTCAGAGGATGATCGACAGCGCCCTGTTCCGGTTCTCCCGACCCTAGTGTCACACCGTTCGGATTTGGGTGGATCATGGAGGCCGGGGATGAATGGAGGGGATTTGTGATGCGCGACAGGCCTTGGGGGGAAAGGGTCCATGGCTGAGGTGGCGGTGGAAGAGCTCTACAAGATTTTCCCCGACCACGTGGTGGCGGTGGATGGTGTGAGCTTTCACGTGAGAGACCGGGGGTTCCTCACCCTTCTCGGTCCTTCCGGATGCGGCAAGTCCACCATCTTGCGCCTGATCGCAGGATTGGAGAAGCCCAGCTCCGGCAAGGTCTACGTGGACGGCAGGCTCGTCAACGACCAGCATCCCGCCGACAGAGACGTCGCCATGGTGTTTCAGAGCTATGCCCTGTACCCTCACATGAACTGCTTCGACAATATGGCGGTCCACTTGAAACTGCGGAAGGTCCCCAGGGAGGAGATCCAAAGGAGGACGAGGGAAACGGCTCGGTTGTTGGGAATCGAGAACCTGTTGCACAGGAAGCCCAAAGCGCTCAGCGGAGGCCAGCGCCAGCGAGTGGCGCTGGGGCGTGCCATCGTAAGACAACCCAAGGCGTTCCTCTTGGATGAGCCCCTAAGCAACTTGGACGCCATCCTCCGGGAGCGAATGCGGGGGGATCTGAAGGCACTGTTTTCCGCCATGGGGGCCACCGTCATCTACGTGACCCACGATCAGGTCGAAGCCATGACCATGTCCGACACCATCGCCGTCGTGAGGGCAGGCAAGATCCAGCAGATTGGCTCGCCAGCGGAGATCTATCATAATCCTGCCAACGTGTTCGTCGCTCAGTTCGTGGGGAGCCCGCGCATGAATTTTCTCCGCTGCACGATCGAGAGCGGAAGGCTAACCTTCGGCCGTCACGACCTTCCCCTTCCCCGTGCCGTGGTGAGTACAGTGGGCCTGCCTGCAAACGTCCTGTTGGGTATTCGACCTGAGCACCTGACAGTCTTGCGGGAAGCAACGCCGGGCGCCCTGGAAGCTCAGGCTGATCTGTGCGAACCTCTGGGTGCCTTTACCATTCTACATTTGAGATTGGGAGAAAATGCGATCGCGGCTCTGGTTACGCCGGAGGATGCCCAGATGGGAGGAAGGAGGTGGGTCGAGTTCCATGGGGGAAAAATCCATCTTTTCGATCCGGCGACCGAAGAACGGTTGAAGTATTAAGGGTCGGGAGGTCATTCGCACGGTGAAGCTCAGGACGTTTTTTTATGGCATGGGCATAGGAGCCCTGGTCATTGCCGCTGCTGCGATGGGTTGGACGTTTCTGGCGGGACCAGGGGCGCGGGAGGGGGGAAGGGCGGGGCAGAAGGTGGTCATCTCGGCCCTGATGCACGTGGACATTACGGGTGCCTGGCACGAACTGGTGGCGCGGTTTAACGAAGAAAATCCCGACGTCGAGATGCATTACATCGAGGGGCCGTGGTCGACCGATACCAGGGAGGCGCTCTATACGACATCCTTTCTGGCGGGCGAGTCTCCCTATGACATGGTCTTCATGGACGTGATCTGGGTCCCCAAATTTGCGGCAGCCGGGTGGTTGGAAGATTTGACCGATTGGTTGCCTCCCGAGCAGTGGAAGGAATTTCTGCCTGGCGACCTGGAAGGGAGCAAGCATCAGGGGAGGATCTATCGGGTGCCGATGTATTCCGACGTGGGCATGCTCTTCTATCGCCGGGACCTCTTGGAGGCGGCTGGGCTGGAACCACCCACGACCTGGCAGGACTTGATCGTGATGGCACAGAAGCTGCAAAAGCCGCCCCAGCTCTGGGGTTATGTTTGGCAGGGGAAGCAGTACGAGGGGTTGAGCTGTAACCTGCTGGAGGTCTTGCAGGGCTTCGGAGGATCTTGGGTGGATCCGGTCACCCAAGAGGTCGGACTTGATCAGCCCGAAGCCGCAGCGGCCTTGCAGTTGATGCACGACCTGATCCACAAACACAAGATATCGCCTCCCGGGGTCACTACGTATCAAGAAGAGGAAGCAAGACAAATCTTTCAAAGCGGGAACGCCGTCTTTCAGCGAAACTGGCCTTATGCTTGGGTATTGGCTCACCAGGAACAATCTCCCGTAAAAGGGAAAGTAGGAATGGCTCCCATGGTGAGCCAAAAGGGACAAGACGGTTCAGGGGCCCAAGGCGGATCAGGCTTCGGAATTTACAAGTACAGCAAACACAAACGGGCGGCGTGGAGGTTCATTGTGTTCGCCACGAGTTCCAGGGCCCAGAAGTTCCTTCACCTCCAGGAGGGGCGGATACCCACCCGGCATGCTCTCTTCAGGGATCCTGACCTTCTGGAGAAGAGCCCGCATCTCTCCACCGTCTATCAGGCCTTCCAGAACACCGCGCTGAGACCGCCGCTGCCCAACTACGCGCAGCTTTCCGATATCGTCCAACGTCACGCCAGCGCCGCCCTGACGGGAAAGGTGCCGGTCAGAGAGGCCTTACGCAGGGCCAGTGCGGAAACCGGGTACGTGGTCGCGCGGGCGGCCGAAGCAAAACCGGGACAGTGAGGATGGGCAAGCTGCCGGATCATGGGTTCGGGCTTTTGTTGCTCCTGCCGGCCCTCGTGTTGGTCTCGCTGATGGTGCTCTATCCCCTGGCCAGAAACGTTCATTTGAGCTTTTACGAGAAGGATCTCCACAGCGGTCTAGAGAGCCGGTTCGCGGGGTGGTACAACTACCAGAGGCTGGGTCACGACTCTCGGTTCTTCACCTCTTTTTTCAACACGGTGTTTTTTACCGGTGTATCGGTGAGCATCGAGTTGTTGCTTGGTCTGGGTTTCGCTCTGGTGTTGAACGCCTCGTTCCCGGCCCGAGGGGCAATCCGGGCCATGGCGCTGATCCCTTGGGCCTTGCCCACGGCGGTGATGGCCATGGCGTGGACGTGGATCTACAACGATGTGTATGGAGTGTTGAACGACGTCTTGTTGCGACTCGGAATCATCGACGAGGGGGTGGCGTGGCTGGGGACCCCCTCTGCCGCCAGGTGGGCAGTCATTTTCGCGGACGTGTGGAAGACAACGCCGTTCGTCTCCATCATCCTGCTTGCGGGTTTGCAATCCATACCCGCTGACTTGTGCGAGGCGATTCGAATCGACGGCGCCAAGGCGGTCCAGGGTTTTCGCCTGGTGACCCTGCCGCTGCTTCTCCCTTCCATGGTGGTTGCCCTTCTGTTCAGAACCGTACATGCGTTCGGGATCTTCGATCTGATTTACGTTCTGACAGGCGGAGGCCCAGGTGGCGCCACCGAGACCGTCTCGGTCTACGTTTACTATAACTTGTTCCGATACTTGGACTTCGGCTACGCGGCTGCGCTGGTCGTGGCGACGTTTCTGGTGCTGTTGCTCGTCGCCATCCTCACCTATCTCCCCATGCTGAAGAGAGAGGTCGAACTGGGATAAATGCAGGACTTGGGAAGTGGGATGCTCAGGAAGGGCTGCTTCATCCTCGCGACGGCAGGGCTTCTGTTGTTTAGCGTTGGCCCCTTTGGCTGGGAGGTGTTGACCTCGATCAAACCCAGTTCAGAGATCGCTCAGAGCCCGGTGGTCTACGTGCCCAGCCGGGTTACTTTCGAGCATTACGTTGCGTTGTTCGCCCGGAGGGACTTCGGTGGCTATCTGGTCAACAGTGCGGTGGTCTCTTCCCTGGCGACTCTTTTGTGCATGATCGCCGGGATGCTGGCGGCCTATGCCTTAGCGAAATTGAACATTCCCGGGTCCCCGCTTTTCCTCGTCATCGTCCTGGCCGTGGCCTTGGTACCACCGATCATCCTGTTGATACCCCTGTATGAGATGATGCGATGGGCGGATTGGATCAATCATCGTGGTGCCCTGGTCCTCCCTTATGCCGCCTTGAATCTGCCCTTCGCCACACTGGTCTTGCGCGCGTTCTTCCGACAGATACCACAGGACCTGCTCGAAGCTGCCAGGATCGACGGTTTCACCCGAGTCGGAATACTATTCAAGATTATCGTCCCCCTGTCGGCTCCGGCTCTGGCTACCACGGCGATCCTGGTCTTCGTGTTTTGTTGGAACGAATTTATTTTCGCCCTGACGTTCATCACCACCGATGCCTACAAGACCATTCCCGTGGGCATTGCGGGGCTCTCCGGCGTGACCTCCCCTTATGAGATTCCCTGGGGACTTATCTCGGCGGCCGCGGTGACCGGGACCCTTCCGCTGATCGTGTTGGTGCTGATTTTTCAAAGGCGCATCGTTCAGGGCCTGACGGCCGGGGCGCTGAAGGGCTAACCCGACCCGCCCTTCCCAGGGATTCCAGAAGGCCAAGCCGCAGCTCCGCTGGGTCGTGGACTGAAAGGGTCCGAGACCCACCCCCCGGTCAGTGGACGGGCGAGCCCTGGTCGGCCTTTTCGATTTTGCCGAAGTCGTAACCCGGGTAGGCGATCCGGTGGTGGAAGATGCCCATCAAGACTTTGAGGAAGCTCTCCCGGATCAAGTCCACTTCCCGCAGGGTGATGTCGCACTCGTCCAACTGTCCATCGGTGATGACGGCGGTGGCGATTTTGCGCGCCACAGTGTTCAGTTGGGCGGGCGTGGGCTCCTTCAGGGTCCGGGACGCCGCCTCCACCCCATCGGCCAGCATGAGGATGGCTGCTTCCTTGGACTGGGGTTTGGGGCCCAGGTAGCGGAAATCGTTCTCGCTGACCTCCCCCTGGCCTGTCGCCTGCTCCCTTTCCTTCTCATAGAAGTAGGTCATGAGGCGGGTTCCGTGGTGTTGGGGGATCATGTCGCGAATGGGGGGAGCGAGGCCCATCTCCCGGGCCATCTGCAGGCCCCCTTTGACGTGATTGAGGATGATGAGCCTGGACAGGCGGGGCGATAGTTGTTCGTGCTTGTTGTCGCCGTGCAACTGGTTCTCCACGTAGTACTCGGGCTTGAGCATCTTTCCGATGTCGTGGTAGTAGGCGCCGACCCGGGCCAAGAGCGGGTTGGCTCCGATGGCTTTGGCCGCCGCTTCGGCCAGGGTGCCCACCACGATGCTGTGATGATAGGTCCCTGGCGCTTCCACCGCCAGTTGCCTCAGGATGGGGGTGTCCAGGTTGGAAAGCTCCAGCAGGCGGATGTCGGTGGTGACGTGAAAGAGGGTTTCCAGCAAGGGCAGGATGGGAGCAGCCATCATGGCGGCCACGATCCCGCCGGAGAACGACGGCACCATTTTCCACGCCAGGAACGACCCCGGGGACGGCTGTAACGACACCAGGTCGAGTGTCACCATCGTGACCACGTTGACGGATCCCACCAGCAGTCCCGCCTTGAGCATGATGGACCGCTCCCGGTAGTGGTGAATCCCGTACAAGGCGGCAAAGCAGCCCACCAGGCAATAGACCGTCAGGGGCACCTGGCCCGTGAGCGCTCCCACCAGCAGGGAAAGAGTCAACGAGAAGAGAATGGCCACGTGAACGGTGGTGAGCAACGTGGTGAGGATCGCGCCGAAGGCAAAGGGCACGGCTGGGTACAAATGCTCGGCTACCTGAAGAAAGGGCCGGGCAGAGCCGCTGGCGATGCCGTCCAGCAGGAAGAGGAAGAAGCGGACCACGGCCAGATTCACGATCAGGACCAGCGACACCAACAGATATTGGTTCCGGATCGAAATCTGCCTCGACGGGTACAGCGCCAGATAGCGCCACAGAAGATACAAAAAAGTGGCCGCCAGGAGGAAGAATCCTGCAAACTGCACGCCGGTGTTGGGAGCCCGCTGATGACGCCGGAGGGCTTCGAGCTGGACCAGAATGGGATCCGTGATTTCGTCCCCCTGGCGAACGATGACCTTTCCCTTCTTGACCTGGATCACCACGGGGTCCACATTTCCTGCCGCCGCTCCCTGCCGGGCCAGAGTCTCGGCCCGGTTGAAGGTGATGTCGGGGCTCAACAACTGCTCCAGATAAGGCTGGAGGGCCCGCCGCTCGGAAGGAGAGACGCCCAGCTCGTAGATCCGGTCCCGGACCGTCACCCGGGCTTGACCCAGGTCCTTGATGCTGAAGACATCGCTCACGAGCCGCTCCCCGCCCGAGGCGATGTCCCGGAGGAGGATGCCCCGGGCCTGGGCCTTGAGCAGGAGGTCGCGGCTGCTGGCGATCCCACCCTGGTAGACGCGACGAATCAAGCCGATGAGCTGCTCTTCCAGGTCCGCCGAAAACTCCCGTGAGACCAAAGCCTGAAGGGTCACCTGGGGCACGGAGAGAGCCCCCTCCTGGCCCAGCTTGGCCAGGAGCTCAGCTCGTTGGGTGGGCCGAAGACGGCGCTGGGAGGATCCTCGGACTTCTCGTGCGAGGGCACGGCCTCTTTCAAAGAGGCCGCGAATCTGCCTCTCCAAGGTTCCCACCAGGTTGGAGTCGTAATCGAAGACGGTGGGGCTTTCCTCCCCGGCTTGCCGTGCTTTGAGCTGGGTGGCTGTCCGATCCTCCACCGTGAAGTCCGTGGAAGCCCGGATGTCTTCCCGGGCGATGTCTCCCACGGCATAGGAGGGGAATCCCCGGTACTCCAGTCTCATGAGCAGGACGGCTACAGCTGCGGCAAGACCCATGCCGCACACCAAATCCATCAAGGTCATCTGGCATGCGAGTTCAGACCTCAGGCGAGAGAAGAAACCGACCAGGCTGCGGCTGGCGGGACGAATCGCTGCCACCCATTCCTTGTGGTGCCGAAAAAGCCGGGTCGGAAGCGGGCACACGATTCGTCAGCCTGTATGGATGGGGCAGATTATACCACAGCACCCATCTTCCCCAGTGGACGGCAGCCAGTTTCCAAACCGCCAATGGGCAGTGCGATGCGCCCCAAGATGGCTCTTTGGACGGGAAAGGAGCGCGTGGGTTACCGGACGATGCGCAGGCGCCCGTGCCAGCGGCGGGAAAAGGCCTTGGGATGAGCGACCCGAGGCCTCAGGTCTGCCGGCTGAGGGCTTTTCTCTCTCTCCGGCTGATGGTCAGTTTCAGCAACGGCGGCGTCAAGAGCGTTGTGGCCATGACCATGATGACCACCGCCGAGAAGGTGGCGTCATCGATGACTTTCAAATCTTTCCCGATGTCGGCGAAGATGAGACCCACCTCGCCGCGGGGGATCATGCCCACCCCCACGGTCACGCGATCCAGTCCTTTCTCCAGCACTCCCAGCCCACAAACCTGTTTGCCCGCAACGGCAGCCAGGGTGATGCCGGCGGCCACGGCCAGGACCGAGGGATTCGCAAAAGCTTCCAGCCGCACCTGAATCCCCATCAAGACGAAAAAGATGGGCACCAGGAACGTGGCCAGAGGGCGCAGGAGCTGCTCAATGGTGATTTGTTCGCGAAATCCGCGGAAGTGGACCTCCTCCAGGATCAGCCCGGCGGCGAAGGCACCCACGATGGCGGCGAGCCCGGCAGCGCTGGCCAGATAGGAGAGCGCAAACCCAAAGAGCAAGGAGGAAATCAACATCATCCCTGCCGTGCGGAGCTTGGCCAGCTGCTTCATCATCCTGGGGATGAGCCAGACACCCAGGGCCAGCGATCCACCCAGAAAGAGGATGGCCACGCCCACGAGTCGAACCAGGGACCACATTTGGAGCGGTTGGCCCAGTTCTGCAGCTGCTACCATGCCGGAGACCACGGCGAGGATGACCAATCCCAGCACGTCGTCGATGACGGCGGCGCCGAGAATGATGCGTGCTTCTTGCGTCTGCAACTTGCCCAGGTCCCTGAACACCCGTGCCGTGATGCCCACGCTGGTGGCGCACAGCACGGCCCCGATGAACAGGTGGACGTAGGTCAGGCTGAACCCGGCGGGCACCACGGCTTCCAGTGGAGCCGGGAGCTCTTTGATGAAAAGCCAGCTGACGCCAAAGCCCAACAGGAAAGGCGCCACCACCCCCAGGAGCGCCACCAAGAGGGAGGAGGGGCCCACCTTCACCATGGCCTGTACCGAGGATTCCAATCCGACCTCGAAGAGCAGAACGATCACGCCGATTCGAGCCAAAACGTCGATGACCACCGCCCAGTTTTCCCGAATCACGGCGGCGCGCAGCGGTTCGAAGAAATTCCACTCCGGATGGACCAGGATCAGGTTCCCCAGAGCCACCCCTCCTACCAGCTCCCCGAGCACCGCGGGCATGCCGAGGCGTTCAAACAGTTCGCTGCCCAACTTGGCCACGGCGAGGATGACCATCAGCGCCAACAGGACGGGCGCCACGGGATCAGAGTGCCCTGTCGCTCCCGCCGCCCACGCTTGGTTGGAAAACGCCCAGAACAGGATCAGAAACCCGGCGGATCGTCGGCTTCGCATTTCCTGTAGCGTATCAAACGTGGGAGATGTTCACACCCTCGTTTTGTGGGCGCTGTTCTCTACCGTCAGGCCGTTGCGGTGCCTCGGGCCTTCCGGTGGTGGGGTGCCCCGTACGAGTATCGAAGGTCGGCGTGAGAGGGTCTCTGGGGCTTGGCAGCGCGTCGTGGGGTGGGGCTGGCCGGAAGGCGGACGTGGCGCCCCGCGGGAAAGGTCGTGGGCCGCTTACCTGCTTTAACGGACGACGCGGTTTCTCAGGGTTCCCAGCTTCTCGATGCTGATCTCTACCACATCGCCGGCGCGGAGTTGGATCACCGGTGCCGGCACCCCCGTGGAAATGATGTCTCCCGGCTCCAGGGTCATGATCCGGGAAAAATAGGAGATGAGCTGGGGAACCTTGAAAAGAAGAAGCCGGGTGTTGTTGTTGGGGAGCTCCTGCACCTGCCCGTTGATCTTGACCCGAATCTCCAACTGGTGGGGGTCGGGCAGGTCTGCCTTTAGGGTCAGGAACGGGCCGCACGCAGCAAAGGTGTCCAGGCCCTTGCTGAGCGTGGAGCCCGCTGCCGTGTGCCCGCCCTGAGGCAGGTCCTGAGCGGTCACATCGTTCATGATCGTGTATCCTGCCACGTAATCCATGGCAGCGGCCTCCGAGACATTTTTCGCCCTTTTTCCCATCACCACGGCCAGCTCCGGTTCGTGAACGCCTTTGTTGACCCACTCGGTCAGCACGATCTCGTCGCCGTGGCCCACCAGAGCCGTGGCAGGCTTGAGAAAGGCGCTGGGGAATTTCGGGTTGTATCCTTCCCTGGGGTAGTTACCGGCCAGCCCCAGGATCTTGGGAGGATTAGGTATGGGCGGCTTCAGCCGGACGGCGCTGGGCGGGTAGAACACGCGATGCGGATCACCGGGCTCAGAGAACTTTCCTTGGGCTTTCAGATCCAACACGGCGTGGAAGGCTTGCCTGACCAGGGCCATCGCTTCTTCCCCAGCTGCCAGCAGTTCCTTCATTTGGGCAGGCACATACGTGGGACGGGGGAGGCTGCCGGTCCGTTCCTGAATGAGGAAATGGATGGCGTTGTGGATGTCCACAATGTCGGCATCGCCCTCGCCTTCCGTTGCGCCCAATCTCAGATCAGCCCCGGTGGAAAAGGTCACCAGGCGAAACGTGCCCCGCTCCTGCTGCGCTGACGCCCGCTCCGGAGAGAATGCGACGGCCAGCAGGCCGAGGGCGACCACCAGCGTGCTCCATGCACCGGTCCCGGCCCACTTGCGAGCGACTCGAAAGGTCACCGTTTCCTTGTGTAGATTCGACATGGCCAATCCTCCCTTATGGGATCAGCTGCCCCTGATGGCCGTTGTAGCTGAACTTGAAAGCCGCCCGGGTTCCAGGCAAAATCAGAGCAGCACGTGGGTATCCAGGAGGATCACCGTGTAGCCTTCCAGGCGCGGCATGGTCCTCATGACTCCCTCCAGTTGCCCATAGTCAGAATCTAATGACCATTACAGGAAAAGTCAACGCGTCACCGCCTTCAGGCTGGGGGACGTGGATGTTGTCATGGGTTTCCGGGCGGCCGTCCGGCTTCCGGCTCCTGGGGGCATTCGATGTCGATGCGTTTCCTCCGGAGGGTGGGTCGTTCGGCTGGCTCTTTTTTCTTCAATTCCTCGGTCATCTTCTTCAAATGATCATGCGCCTGGCGAAATTCCGGGCTGTCCATCACGTACTCCTCTTTGGGCGGAAGAAAAGTAATTTCCCGGAACGAGCGGATGATGCGGTCGGCAAAGGCCGGGTGGGTGCGGAAGAAACTGGTGCTCCGGACGTAGCCTTTTTCGCTCGCCATCTTGTCGAAGAAGGTGATAAACCCCTTGGGATCGTATCCGGACTTCCAAACGTATTGCACGCCCAGCTGGTCGGCTTCCAACTCGTATTCGCGACTGACTCCCAACAGGGTCAAGCTGATGACCAAGCCCAGGGCTGTGAACCCGTACTGGAGAGCGTAATAAGTGAGGAGACTGACGGCTCCCCCGGTGAAGATCAAGGCGGCCAGCTGCGCCGACTGGTACAGGATGCTGGCAATCGTGGCCTTCTTCATCAGCCGGGCCGAATGGCGCGCCGTGACGTGCCCGATCTCGTGCGCCATCACTCCCGCCAGCTCCGATTCGCTCTCAGCCCTCAGGATCAGGCCGCTGTTGATGAAGAGGAAGCCCCCCGGCAGAGCGAAGGCGTTGATCTCCTCGGAATCCAGTACGGTGAGTTGCAACGGGACCTTCAGGTCCGTATTGATGCTGATTTTTTTCCCCAGCTGGTTCATGTAGTCTTTCACGGTCTGGTCTTCCAGCGCGGGCGGCATCAAGCCTAACTGTTTCAGTTCCTGGATGGCGTCCTGTCCGCGCTTGATATCGTCCCCCTGGCCCTCCCGGATGACGCGCACCCCGATGTCGTCCACGTTTCCGAAGGGCCGTTGCCGCGCCGTTCCCGCCTCCACCTGTCGCCTGATCTCGCGCTGCTCCTCCGGCCAGCGGTGCGCCAGCTCCAGCTTGGCGGTCTTGTTTTCGTATTCCACCTCCAGCGTGGTCTCGCGCCTGATCTTGGCATCGGCGATCTCCTTCTCGATTTTCACGATGGTGCAGTGCAGGTCTTTCCGCCTTTCAGCCATTTCCGGCGTGTCGCGGGAGGCTTGCTTGTTCAGGTCGTCCAGTTGCTTTTGAAGGGTTTTTTGCCGGGCTTCCAGCGACTTGATCTGTGCCTTGAGCCGTTCCCGCTCGGCCTCCTTCTCTTTCTTGAACCGCTGCGTCAGGGCTTCCAGCTGGGCGGGTGAGATCTTGAACTGGTCGGCCCGTTCCACGATGTCCAGGTAGGACATCTCCGCGATTTTCTGCAGGTCCAAACTCGGCAGGGCTGCGGTTTGCGCCGGCGAGGCAAGAACCTGCTGGCCACCCCATCCAGTCGGTACAATCAAGTAAAAGACCAGGTACAGCACTGTGAATTTGCGAAACATAAATCCTCCTGCTTATCATACAAGACGCTGCTGCGCGGCCGGAGTTTCTTTGCTGAGACCGCTCTGACGTTTTCCACGTCACACTCATTATCAGGCCCGTTCGCTCACAGGGTCAAAAAGGTTGACTGTTTTTTGACTCCAGGCGGCCATTCGTAGGGCTGACAGTTTGGCAGCGACTCATCCGGACATTTTGGCCCTTTGGCAGCGCCA